>NZ_CP011567.1:3927000-4238333 GCF_001655615.1 Pseudomonas sp. GR 6-02 | reverse complement strand
TGGGTAAAACCTCTCTGGCGGAGTCGATTGCGCATGCAACCAACCGCAAATTCGTCCGCATGGCCCTCGGTGGCGTGCGCGATGAGGCGGAAATTCGTGGTCATCGCCGGACTTATATCGGTTCGATGCCAGGAAGATTGATTCAAAAGATGACAAAGGTGGGCGTCCGCAACCCGCTGTTCCTGCTCGATGAAATCGACAAAATGGGCAGCGACATGCGTGGCGATCCAGCGTCGGCGTTGCTGGAAGTGCTCGACCCCGAGCAAAACCACAACTTCAACGATCACTATCTGGAAGTCGACTACGACCTGTCCGATGTGATGTTCCTGTGCACCTCCAACTCGATGAATATTCCACCGGCGCTGCTGGACCGGATGGAAGTGATTCGTCTGCCGGGTTACACCGAAGACGAGAAGATCAACATCGCCGTCAAATACCTTTCGCCCAAGCAGATTGCTGCCAACGGCCTGAAGAAAGGCGAGCTGGAATTCGACGCCGAAGCGATTCGCGACATCATTCGCTACTACACCCGCGAAGCCGGTGTACGTGGGCTGGAGCGCCAGATTGCCAAGGTTTGCCGCAAGGCGGTCAAAGAGCATGCTCTGGAAAAACGCTTCTCGGTGAAGGTGACAGCCGAGATGCTGGAACACTTCCTGGGCGTGCGTAAATTCCGTTACGGCCTGGCTGAACAGCAGGATCAGATCGGTCAGGTCACCGGCCTGGCGTGGACCCAGGTGGGCGGCGAATTGCTGACCATCGAAGCCGCAGTCGTGCCGGGTAAAGGCCAGCTGATCAAGACCGGTTCTCTGGGTGACGTGATGGTCGAATCGATCACCGCAGCCCTGACCGTCGTTCGCAGCCGTGCTAAGAGCCTGGGGATTCCCCTGGACTTCCACGAGAAGCGCGACACGCATATCCATATGCCTGAAGGGGCAACCCCGAAAGACGGCCCTAGCGCCGGTGTAGGCATGTGCACGGCCCTGGTGTCGGCATTGACTGGCATTCCTGTAAGAGCGGACGTCGCCATGACCGGCGAAATCACCTTGCGTGGGCAGGTGCTGGCGATCGGTGGCTTGAAGGAAAAACTGCTGGCTGCTCACCGTGGCGGAATCAAGACGGTGATCATTCCTGAAGAGAACGTACGCGATCTGAAGGAAATTCCTGACAACATCAAGCAAGATCTACAGATTAAACCCGTTAAATGGATTGACGAGGTCCTGCAAATTGCGCTGCAATACGCGCCGGAACCCTTGCCGGATGTGGTTCCGGAGATCGTTGCAAAGGATGACAAACGCGAGTCTGACTCTAAGGAAAGAATTAGCACGCATTAGTACGCATTTGCCTGGGGGGCTTCCTTGACAGTTTTTTAGAGCCCTTGTTATAAAGCGGCTCTTAAGTGTCTGTAGGCCATTCAGCACTCGTTTTTTTTGCTTTCACCAAAAAACTTAGAATCAAACTCAAATAGATATAAGGGGACTTAGAGTGAACAAGTCGGAACTGATTGATGCTATCGCTGCATCCGCTGATATCCCGAAAGCTGCTGCTGGCCGTGCGCTGGACGCTGTAATCGAATCCGTCACTGGCGCTCTCAAGGCTGGTGATTCTGTTGTTCTGGTTGGTTTCGGTACTTTCTCCGTAACTGATCGTCCAGCTCGCATCGGTCGTAACCCACAGACCGGTAAGACGCTGGAAATCGCAGCAGCCAAAAAACCAGGTTTCAAAGCCGGTAAAGCACTGAAAGAAGCTGTCAACTAAGTTCGATTCAGGTTTTTGCCTATCCGGGTCGGGGTCATTCCTGACTTGGCAGCGGAGCGGTAGTTCAGTCGGTTAGAATACCGGCCTGTCACGCCGGGGGTCGCGGGTTCGAGTCCCGTCCGCTCCGCCAGTTACGAGAAGGCGCATCCTCGGATGCGCCTTTCTTCTATCCGGATTCTACCCACGCTCCACGGTTGCCTAATTTTGAAGTTCAACCGTTTCTGGGGGACGCATGCTGCAGAATATCAGGGACAATTCACAAGGCTGGATTGCCAAGACCATTATCGGGGTCATCGTTGCACTGATGGCTTTGACCGGTTTCGACGCTATTTTCAAGGCCACGACGCACAAAAATGACGCGGCCAAGGTCAACGGCGAAGAAATCAGCCAGAACGAGCTGAGCCAGGCGGTCGATATGCAACGCCGTCAGCTCATGCAACAGCTGGGCAAGGATTTCGATGCTTCCTTGCTCGACGAAAAAATGCTGCGCGAATCGGCCCTCAAAGGCCTGATCGATCGCAAACTGCTGCTGCAAGGCGCAGAAAAATCGAAATTCGCTTTCTCCGAAGCCGCTTTGGATCAGGTGATCCTGCAAACGCCTGAGTTCCAGGTGAACGGCAAGTTCAGCCCTGAGCGTTTCGACCAGGTCATCCGTCAACTGGGCTACAGCCGTCTGCAATTCCGTCAGATGCTGGCTCAGGAAATGCTGATCGGTCAGCTGCGCGCTGGCCTGGCCGGTAGCGGTTTCGTCACCGATGCACAGGTGTTGGCCTTCGCCCGTCTGGAAAAGCAGACCCGTGATTTCGCCACCGTGAACATCAAGGCAGACCCGGCGGCAGTGAAACTGACCGACGATGAGGTCAAGGCCTACTACGACGAACACGCCAAGGAGTTCATGACGCCGGATCAGGTGGTCATCGATTACCTTGAATTGAAGAAGGCATCCTTCTTCGATCAGGTCAGCGTCAAGGACGAAGACTTGCAAGCGGCGTATCAGAAAGAAACCGCGAACCTGTCCGAGCAACGCCGGGCTGCGCACATTCTGATCGAAGTGAACGACAAGGTGACCGAGGCGCAAGCCAAGGCCAAGATCGAAGAAGTTCAGGCGCGCCTGGCCAAGGGCGAGAGTTTCGAGGCCCTGGCCAAGGAGTTCTCCCAGGATCCAGGTTCGGCGACCAACGGCGGTGACCTCGGTTTTGCCGGTCCGGGCGTCTACGATCCAGCGTTTGAAAAAGCCCTGTATTCGTTGGCCAAGGATCAGGTCTCGGAGCCGGTCCGCACTGACTTCGGTTTCCACCTGATCAAGCTGTTGGGTGTCGAAGCGCCTGAAGTGCCAACGTTCGCCAGCCTGAAAGACAAGCTGACCCGCGAGTTGAAAACCCAGCAAGTCGAGCAGCGTTTCGTCGAAGCGACCAAGCAATTGGAAGACTCCTCGTTCGAGTCCTCTGATCTGGCCCAGCCGGCACAAGATCTGAAGCTGACCGTTCACACGTCCGCGCCATTCGGCCGTGAAGGTGGCGAAGGCGTTGCGGCCAATCGTGCCGTGGTGACCGCTGCATTCAGTCCTGAAGTGCTGGATGAGGGTGCCAACAGCACCGCCATCGAGCTGGATCCGGAAACCGTGATCGTGCTGCGCGCCAAGGAGCACCGCAAGCCTGAGCAACTGCCGCTGGAAAGCGTGGCTGCCAGCATCCGCGTGCAATTGACCAAGGAGCACGCCAGTGCCGCCGCCAAGACCAAGGCCGATCAACTGATCGCCAGCTTGCGTGATGGCAAGACTGCACTGGACAAGGCGATCGATGGTCAGAACTGGAAAGTTACCGCAACCGCGACTCGCGCTCAGGAAGGGGTCGACCCAACCGTGCTGCAAGCGTTGTTCCGCATGCCCAAGCCAGTCTCCAAGGACAAGCCGACCTTCAGCAGCGTGACCCTGGCCGATGGTAGCCTGGTGGTCGTGCGTCTGAACGGCGTGAATGAAGGCGCTGCGCCGACCGAAGAAGAGAAGGCTCAATACCGTCGCTTCCTCGCCTCGCGCATTGGCCAGCAAGACTTCGCGGCCTACCGCAAGCTGCTGGAGCGTGAGGCTGAGATCAAGCGTTTCTGATGCCTGACTGAGTTTTGCGCGACACAAAGGACCCCAGCCGAAAGGTTGGGGTTTTTTTATGGGGGAAACGAAAAGATCGCAGCCTGCGCTAGCGCTTTCAGAGGGGGGGCGCGGTCATCTTTAGGCGCTGCCACGGGCGGTGACCTTTTGATTTTTGCTCCGGCGGGACTTTCTCCCGAGATGATGGTCAATGAATCTGTAGCCGTTTTAGACAATCGTTGCTCCGCTAAGCATCGATCTGTTGCACAATACGCCTCGAACCGTTTTCCTCAGGATGTTCAATGTTTAAATCAATTCCCATGCGTGTTGTAGGGCTGGCCTTGGTGCTGGCCGCCGCTGCCGGTTGTTCGTCGAAGAAGGCCGCCATCTATGAGCATGAGAACTTCGACGACTCGGGAACGTTTTCGCGCAGCTACCCGGTGACCGATGCGCAAACCTGCGAAGCCGCCCGTCGGGCCTTGCTTAGCCAGGGTTACATCATCACCAGCAGCGATCCGAAACTGGTCAGTGGGCACAAGAGCTTCCAGCAGACTGGCGAAACCCATATGGAGATCAGCTTCAGTGTGGTTTGTGCCGATGACGGCAGCGAGGGGCACCATGCGACCATGTTCGCCAACGCCCTGCAGGACCGATATGCGCTGAAAAAGACCAACAACTCCGCCAGCCTCGGCGTCGGCGTATTGGGCTCGGTATCGATGCCGATCGGCTCGTCCGATGATTCGATGGTCAAGGTCGCCAGTGAAACCGTGTCCTCGGCCAAGTTCTACGAGCGTTTCTTTACCCTGGTCGAACTGTTCCTGCCGCCGGAAGCGAAGAAGGCCGCGCACATTATCGAGAAGCCGAAAACCGAACTGGGGATGCCTGAAGCCAAGGCTGCGCCCGCTCAGTTGGCGCCAACCCCGGCACCGGCGGCAGAACCTGCACCTGCACCTGCACCAGCGCCGGCAGCCGAGCCCGCACCTGCCGCCGCGCCTGCCACTTCGGAGCCTGTTGTGCCGCCTGCTGAAACAGCGCCGATTACCCCGGCCAAGAGCACCGAGCCGACGTCGTCCACGGAAACGGTCACTCCAGTAGCGGACTCGAGCACGCTGCCGCCGCCGACCGAGCCGATTTCGGCGATACCTGTCTCCGGCCAGTAATGGGCTTGCTTGTTATGGGGGCGGGTCAGACGATACCGCTCCCGTAACGTCCTTCAAGACTGATCCACATCAAGTCGGGCTGTATTCCCACAGTCCGTGTCGAAAAATCCAGTGATAAATTCCTGACCACCTGCTACGTTTTATTCAGTAGCGACGTAGTGTCGTACCCGCGTCATTTTTCTTTCATGCGGGCACTTTATGCTCAAGGCGTTGGTCATTTATTCAAGCGATTTTTTCAACAAGCAATGGGGGTTTAATAATGGACGATTATCAAGAAGAACTGCTCGAGTATCAGGCCTTTGAACTGGACCCGCTGGAACCGGCCGAAGACGCTACCGAGCTGTAATTACGCTGACTGCGGCGAAACTCGCCGGGCGTCTGGCCGTTCCAGCGTTTGAAAGCGCGCTGAAAGGCTTCGGCTGAGGCAAACCCCAGAAGATAGGCGATTTCGCCGAACGCCAGTTCAGTGTCGCGGATGTAGGTCATGGCCAGGTCACGACGTGTATCGTTGAGAATTGCACGAAATTGCGTGCCTTCCTCGGTGAGTTTGCGGCGCAAGGTCCAGGTTGGCAGCTTCAGGCGTGCCGCCACTTCTTCCAGGTCGGGTTCCCGGCCACCATTGAGCAACGGGCCCAGCAACTGAGTGATGCGTTCACGCAGGCTGCGGGTGCGTGTCAGTTGCTCAAGTTCCCGTTCACACAGTTGCAGCAGGTGCCGCCAGGTGCTCGGGCAGTGCTCCGGGTTGCGCTGGGCGAGGCTGTCCAGGCCCAGGCGCAGTTGATTCTGTTCGGCGCCAAACTGAATCGGACAGTCGCCGAGTACGGCATAGGCCTCAAGGTAATCCGGTGCGTCAAATTCGATCTCGATTCGTTCGGCGCGCAGTGGGGCAGGGCTCACGCTGGACAATTGCTGCAACCAGCCAGCGATGATCGAATCCACCACGAAGCGGTTGTAGGCGTTGTAGGGGCTGATCGAATAGAACCGCAGCCAGGCGCCTTGGGCGTCTTCGTGAAAGCTCGACTGGCCTCGATAGTTGGAGCCGTACAGCGCTTCGAAACGAATCAGGCAGCGCGCCGCTTCGCGCACGGTGGGAGCCTGGGCGGCGGTGACGCCGGCCAAGCCGGCCTGGCTCAGGCGACTGAGCTGGCCCATGCGCAAACCCAGCGCCGGGTCGTCGGTCAGTTGAATAGCGCCGTGGCCCAGACGCATGTAGCGCGGGATCGACAGGCGGGCGCCGGCTTCGGCCAGTCGCGCGGCGTCGAGGCCGTACTGTTCCAGCAACGGTTGTGGGTCCAGGCCATGGCTGCGCACGGCGTCGGCCAGGCTATGGACGAAGCCCACCGACAGATCCCCGAGGCGCATCGGCTGCGGTTTCATCGCTTACAACCAGAGGTTCAGCAATTGCGCGCCGCGGGCATCGCTGTCGGCGAAATGCTGCCCGTTGCTGCTGAGGAAGCTTTGACCGGCGCTGCTCTTGTCCCAGAACTGACCGCGCAGGAACACACTCATGCCGGCGATGCTCTGGCTGGCCGGTGGTTGGGCGGTCAGCGTCAGCCGCTGCCAGGCCTGACCTTCGCTGAGTTCGCCGGCCTTGAGGCTGACAGAGCCCGGCGCGGGCAGGCCTCTATAGCCGCGCCATGGTTGATCCCAGGACCCACGCCCGACGACGAACGCCGGGACCGCCACCAGTTGCGCGCCTTGGGCGTCAAGTTTGCGGTAGTTGTCGGGGTACCAGCTGTCGCTGCCGATCAGCACGCCGAGGCGTCCGGCCGGGGTGTCGACGACGTTGACCGGATGATCGGAATTGCCTTGGAGCGTGCCACGTCCAGCGAACGTCGGGTGCACTTGTCGCTGGGGCTGGCCGATTGGCAGGCCGTCGCGACCGAACACCACGCTGCTGTTGTACAGCGCGCCGCGACCGATGTGCAGGGTGCCGTCGCTGACGCTCGGCTCGGGCAGCACGATGGAACCGGCCACCAGGGTCACGTGGAATTCTTTCGCCAGGCCACCGAACAGCGCCTGGTAATCCTTGGCCATGCGTTTGGCTTTCATCCGCAAGTGCGCGTCGTCGAGACGGTTGCTGCCTTCGGCGCTGATCAGGGCGCGGATGAACTGCAGCGGGTTGCTCACCGCCAGCCAGTTCATGGCTTCCTTGAGGGTGGTGGCCTGGTACAGCTCGTCTTTCTCGCCGCTGACCATCAGCCAGGTGCCGACATGTTCAGGCAGTACGACGATGGTTTTTTCATTCAGCAGGCCCTGGTCCTGGGCCTTCTGCAAATAGGCCGCGAGCTTGCGGTGCAGGCGTTCAGGGCTTTGATAGTCGGTGGGGAACAGCTCGGGCTGGATGCCCAGCAGATTGCCACGATCGGCGGGTGTGCCCTGATCGACCGCGAGATTGATGCGCAGGTCCGACAGGTAATGACCCACCGGACGGTCCGCGGCCCACATCGCGTAGGTCGTCAGAACGGCGATCAACGCCATGGAGACGGTCAGGTACAGAAGTTTGCGCATGGAAAACAGTCAGCGGCCGTGTGCAGGGTTCGCGACTAGGGTAGGGCCCATGCCAGCGCTTGCCAAGGGGCGCTGCGCATTTGGATCAATAAGTTGTCAGTTACGGTCATTGAGTGACAGCGGTGCGACTCTTAGTCTGTCGAACATGACTGACGGGGGCCGAAGAGCTCCTGCAAATTTTCCGTGATCGCTCGTTGTGGAGTTACCGATGGCCGCCGCTCATTACCCGCACCTGTTGGCCCCGCTGGACCTGGGTTTTACCACGTTGCGCAACCGTACCCTGATGGGTTCGATGCACACGGGCCTCGAGGAAAAACCCGGCGGTTTCGAGCGCATGGCCGCGTACTTTGCCGAACGTGCCCGTGGCGGCGTAGGCCTGATGGTCACTGGCGGTATCGGCCCGAACGATGAGGGTGGGGTTTACTCGGGCGCGGCCAAGCTGACCTCCGATGAAGAAGCGCTCAAACACCGGATCGTCACCCGCGCGGTGCACGAGGCGGGCGGCAAGATCTGCATGCAGATCCTGCATGCCGGGCGTTATGCCTACAGCCCGAAACAGGTGGCGCCGAGCGCGATCCAGGCGCCGATCAACCCGTTCAAGCCTAAAGAGCTGGACGAGGAAGGCATCGAGAAGCAGATCAGCGATTTCGTTACCTGCTCGACCCTGGCGCAAAAAGCCGAGTACGACGGCGTCGAGATCATGGGTTCCGAAGGTTATTTCATTAACCAGTTCCTCGCGGCCCACACCAACCATCGCACTGACCGCTGGGGAGGTGTCTACGAAAACCGCATGCGCCTGCCGGTGGAAATCGTCCGTCGGGTGCGCGAAGCGGTCGGCCCGAACTTCATCATTATCTTCCGCCTGTCGATGCTCGACCTGGTGGAAGGCGGTAGCACCTGGGAAGAAATCGTGCAGTTAGCCAAGGCCATCGAGCAGGCGGGCGCGACCATCATCAACACCGGCATCGGCTGGCACGAAGCGCGGATTCCGACCATTGCCACCAAGGTGCCGCGTGCAGCGTTCAGCAAGGTCACGGCGAAACTGCGTGGTTCGGTGAGTATTCCGCTGATCACCACCAACCGCATCAACACCCCGGAAGTCGCCGAGCAGATCCTGGCCGAAGGCGATGCCGACATGGTGTCGATGGCGCGGCCGTTCCTCGCCGACCCGGACTTCGTCAACAAGGCGGCGGCCGGCCGTGCCGATGAAATCAATACCTGCATCGGTTGCAACCAGGCTTGCCTGGATCACACGTTCGGCGGCAAGTTGACCAGTTGCCTGGTGAACCCGCGGGCCTGCCATGAAACCGAACTCAATTACCTGCCGGTGCAGCAGATCAAGAAAATCGCCGTGGTTGGCGCCGGTCCCGCGGGGCTGTCCGCCGCCACCGTGGCCGCCGAGCGCGGTCATCAGGTGACGCTGTTCGATTCGGCCAGCGAAATCGGCGGCCAGTTCAACATCGCCAAGCGCGTGCCGGGCAAGGAAGAGTTCTTCGAAACCCTGCGCTACTTCAACCGCAAGTTGCAGACCAGCAACGTCGAGCTGTGCCTGAACACCCGTGTGGACGTGGCGCAGCTGGTCGAGGGCGGTTACGACGAAATCATCCTCGCTACCGGCATCGCGCCGCGGGTGCCGGCGATTCCGGGTGTCGAGCACGCCAAGGTGCTGAGCTACCTGGACGTGATCCTCGAGCGTAAACCGGTGGGCAAACGCGTCGCGGTAATCGGCGCTGGCGGTATCGGTTTCGACGTGTCGGAATTCCTCGTGCACGAAGGCGTGGCCACCAGTCAGGACCGCGACGCGTTCTGGAAGGAGTGGGGTATCGATACGCACCTTGAAGCGCGTGGCGGTGTCGCGGGCATCAAGGCTGCGCCGCATGCGCCGGCCCGCGAAGTATTCCTGCTGCAACGCAAGACCTCCAAGGTCGGTGATGGCCTGGGCAAGACCACCGGCTGGATTCACCGCACCGGTCTGAAGAACAAAAAGGTGCAAATGCTCAACAGCGTCGAGTACCTGAAGATCGACGACGAAGGCCTGCACATCCGCATCGGCGAAAGCGGCGAACCGCAGGTGCTGCCGGTGGACAACATCGTGATCTGCGCCGGGCAGGATCCATTGCGCGAGTTGCACGACGGTCTGGTTGCGGCCGGGCAGAACGTGCACTTGATCGGCGGCGCGGACGTGGCGGCGGAGCTGGATGCCAAGCGTGCGATCAACCAGGGGTCGCGGTTGGCGGCTGAACTCTAACGTTCGCAGCTATCCCTTGTAGCAGCTGGCGCAGCCTGCGTTCGGCTGCGCAGCAGTCGCAAAATCAGCCATCGCGGTATTCCAGATAAACCGAGGTGTCAGGATTGACGACTGCTTCGCAGCCGAACGCAGCCTTCGGCAGCTGCTACAGGGTTCGTGCTGGCTGATAGACTCCTGTTTTTCGTCAGAACGTAACGCATCAATGCTTTTTCCTCCTGCCGACTGGCTCCCCCAAGCCCCTCTCGAACCCCTTCACCTCGACTGGCTCACCACCGCCGGCATCGACGTTGCCATCCTGCGTCTGGACCAGATCGACCCGCTGATCAGCGGCAACAAGTGGTTCAAACTCATCGAACACCTGAAAGCCGCCGACCAGAACGGCGCCCAAGGCATCATCAGCCTGGGCGGTGCTCACTCCAACCATCTCCACGCATTGGCCGCCGCAGGCAAGCGCTTCGGGTTCACCACGGTCGGTTTGCTGCGCGGGCATCCGCAAGACACCCCGACAGTAAAGGACTTGCAGGCGTTCGGCATGCAGTTGCACTGGCTGGGTTATGGCGGTTATCGAGCGCGGCATGAGCCGGGTTTCTGGCAGCCGTGGCGGGCGCAGTATCCCGAGCTGCAACCGGTGCCGGAAGGTGGTGGTGGCTTGCGTGGGGCGAAGGGCTGCATGCAGCTGGTGGCGCAGGCCCGCGAGCAACTGAGTGGTCTGGGCTGGAGCCATTACGACGGCTGGTGGCTGGCCTGCGGAACGGGCACGACCCTGGCCGGTCTGGTGCTGGCCGAGGCGGGTGAACACCCGGTGTATGGCGCGCTGGCGGTGCCCGATGATCATGGCGTGGCGCAGCAGGTCGAGATGATCGGGCGGGAAGCCGGTTGGGTCGATCCCTTGTATGAACTACTGGACGCCAGCCGTGGCGGTTTTGCCAAAGTCGATCCGCAGCTGCTTGCATTCATCGAGCAGACCGAACAGGCCAGCGGTATTCTTTTCGAGCCGCTGTACACCGGAAAAGCGCTCATGGCTCTCAAGCAACAAGTCGAAGCTGGTAAATTTCCCCAAGGCACGCGCCTGATCTTCATCCACACCGGCGGCCTGCAGGGCCGCCGGGGTTTCGAGCAAAGCGGTCGCGATTAACCGCGTTTGGGCATCATCCGCAGCAAGGTGTTATCGCGCACCACATAGTGGTGGTAAATCCCGGCCACCGCGTGCAACCCGATCAGCCAATAACCGATGGTGGCGCCGAGCTCATGCCAGCCTTGGAACTGCTTGGCCAGCGGTTTGTTTTCTTCGATCAGCAATGGCAAGTCGACGCCATAGAACATCACCCGATGCCCCTCGGCGCTGGTAGTCAGCCAACCCAGAACCGGCACGGTGATCATGAAAATATACAGTGCCCAATGCATCAGCCTGGCAACCACGGTTTGCCAGCGAGGGGAGGCGGGGAATATCTGCGGTGCCGGCCCCAGGCTGCGGGCGAACAGCCGCAACCAGACCAGCACGAACACGGTCAGGCCGAGCATGAAGTGCGCTTCCTTGATCAGCGTTCGGCCGCCACTGCCTTTGGGAAAGATCCCGCGAAATTCGATACAGGCGTAGACCAGTATTAACAGAACCAGCATCAACCAGTGCAGCGCGATCGATACGGTGCTGTAGCGTGATTCGGAATTCTTCCAGGGCATACGGTGTTTCCTCACAATTCTGGTCTGAAGTCACCGTTCTTGTTCGACGGCGTGCACTAACTGTAATCCTGTTTCGCAGGATTTGCCCGAGGCAAATGGGCCGCTCAATGCTCTAAATCAAGTGATCGACCACAAAAAAGCGTCAGTTCCATCCAAGGAACTGGCGCTTGTATTATGAGGCGAGGGGTGCGATCAGTTGGCTTGCGGCATCTCGCCGTTGGCCAGGCGCTTGTTGATGTCGGCGATCACCTCGGGCAAATCGGTGATGGTGTCGATCATGTAGTGCGGTCGCGAGCCTTCGAACAGGGCATGAATGCGCTTGCGTTCGCTGGCCAGTTGGTCGCTGCTTAGCGCGCGATAACCTTCGTAGTCCAGACCCAGCGCGTTACCGGAGCAGATCAACGCCACGGTCCACATGCCGGCACGGCGACCTTCGAGAATGCCCGGCACCGTGTCGTCGATCTTCAGGCAGGCCGCGACGTCGTCGATGCCCAGCGCAATCACATTAGCCAGGGCCTGAGCGGGCCATGGGCGGCCGTTGGGCACTTCGTCGGTGGCGACCACGTGATCGGCGACGTAGCCGTTGGTGGCGGCCAGTTCCACCACTTTGTCCATGACTTGTTTCGGGTAGCCGGAGCACGAGCCGATCTTGATTCCTTGCTGACGCAGGTTGGCGATGGTGTCCAGGGCGCCCGGAATCAGTGCCGAGTGTTCGGCGATTTTTTTGATCTGCAGCGGCATGAAGCGTTGGTAGATGGCGGTGACGTCATCGTCGGTCGGCGTGCGGCCGAACACTTGGCGATAACGCTCGGCAACTGATGGCTGATCGCACAGGGTGCGGATGTGGTCCCACTTGCCCATGCCCATCGGCCCACGGGCTTCTTCGATGGAAACCTGGACGTCGAACTCGGCGAAGGCTTCGACGAAAATCTGCGTCGGGGCGATGGAGCCGAAGTCGACCACGGTGCCGGCCCAGTCGAGGATGGCGGCTTGCAGTTTGGTTGGGTTTACATAGTTCATGTCTCTGATCTCTGTAGGAGCGAGGCTTGCCCGCGAAGAACGATTACAGGGTTTAACTGACGCACCGTGTCGTCTGCATTCGCGGGCAAGCCTCGCTCCTACAGGGAACAGTGGTGGTTTAGATTTCGATGACTTCCATCTCGCGCAGCACCTCGGCCACGGCCGCCACCGCTGCGTGCATTTCGGCCTGGTTGACGTGGCCGATGCAGCCGACCCGGAAGGTTTCGACCTGGGTCAGTTTGCCGGGGTAGAGGATGAAACCCTTGGCCTTGACCCGTTCGTAGAATTTCTTGAACTGGTAGCGCGGGTCTTTCGGCGCGTGGAAGGTAACGATGATCGGCGCCTGGATCGCCGCGGGCAGGAAGCTGCGCAGGCCGAGTTTGGCCATGTCATCGAGCAGCACCTGGCAGTTGTTGGCGTAGCGCTGATGCCGGGCGGGCAAGCCACCTTCTTCGTGGTATTGCAGCAAGGCTTCGTGCAGCGCCGCGACCACGTGGGTCGGCGGGGTGAAACGCCATTGACCGGTCTTGGCCATGTAGGTGTGCTGATCGAACAAGTCCATCGCCAGCGAGTGCGAGTTGCCGGCGGCGTTCGCTAGCGCTTCTTTGCGAGCGAAAACGAAGCCCATCCCCGGCACGCCCTCCAGGCATTTACCCGAGGCGGCGATCAGGGCGTCGAAAGGCACCTGTTGCGCATCGATCGGCAGGGCGCCAAACGAGCTCATGGCGTCGATGATCAGGCGTTTGCCGTGCTGCTCGATGACGTGGGCGATTTCCGCCAGCGGGTTGAGGATGCCGGTGCTGGTTTCGCAGTGAATCAAGGCGACGTGGGTGATGCTGGCGTCGGCCTGCAGCAGGCGGTCGACGTCGGCGGTGGTGATCGGTTCGTCTTCGGCGGTTTCGAAGGTGCTGAACGAACGGCCAAGCACTTCGCAGATCTTCGCCAGGCGTTTGCCGTAGGCGCCGTTGATCAGCACCAGGACTTTGCCGTCCCGGGGCACCAGCGTGCCGATCGCCGCTTCGACCGCGAACGTGCCGCTGCCTTGCAGGGGCACGCAGTGGTGGCTGTCGCCGGCGTTGATGATCACCAGCAATTTCTCGCACAGGCTGGCGGTCAATTGGTTGAAGCGGTCATCCCATGAACCCCAGTCGACCATCATCGCCTGACGGGTACGTTGCGATGTGGTCAATGGGCCGGGGGTGAGCAGGATGGGCTCGGCAGTACGCATTCTTGTGTCCTTGCAAAAGCTCAGTGGGATGAAACTACGGGGCATAAATTGCAATTCGGCGTGCTATCAATAAAATTGTTTGTTGTTATGCCAGCCATCAGTGAGAGTTATTCATGAATCTGTTCCAGCTGCGTGCCTTCGATGCCGTGGCCCGAGAGGGCAGCTTCACCCGCGCCGCTGAGCGCCTGTTTATCAGCCAACCGGCGGTCACCGGGCACATCAAGGCGCTGGAGGAGCACTACCAGATCACCTTGCTGCGCCGCACCGCGCGGCGGGTCGAGTTGACGGAAGAGGGCACCAGGCTCGCGGCGATCACCCGGGCAATGTTCGGCCTGGCCGAAGAAGCGCAGGCGATGCTGGAGGCCAACCGGCAGCTACTCACCGGGCGCCTGGAAGTGGCGGCGGATGGCCCGCACATGGTCATGCCGATGCTCGCCAGCCTGCGTGCGCGTTATCCGGGGATCACCGTGAACCTGCGGTTGGGCAATGCCCAGGAAACCCTCGCGGCGTTGCTGTCGGAGCATGCCGACGTGGCGGTGCTGACCGAAGTGGAGCCGCGCAAAGGGTTGCATCTGCAAGGGTTGAGCGAGTCGAGGATTTGCGCGTTGGTGCCCGCGGGCCATCCGTGGGCGCAGCAGTCGCAAGGGCTGCCGCTCAAGGCGCTGGATCAGGTGATCATGGTGCTGCGCGAGCCGAGTTCGATTACCCGGCGCACGTTCGACGAGGCGTGCGTTCAGGCCGGGGTCAATCCACGGGTGTTGCTGGAACTGGACAGTCGCGAGGCCGTGACCGAGGCAGTGGCCGCCGAGTTAGGCGTGGGCGTGGTGTCGTCGGTGGAAGTCAGCCACGACCCACGGGTGGCGGCGGTGCCGATCATTGGCGAGGGGCTGGTCAATCGGCACATGATCGGTTGTATGGAACGGCGGCGGGATTTGCGCTTGATACAGGCGTTTTTTGGGCTGGCGCCCGTCGGGTAGACCGCGGCGCGGCTATCGCGGGCAAGCCACGCTCCCACAGGTTTTGCGTCGTACGCAAGGTTGGCGGCCAGCATAAATTCCTGTGGGAGCGGCCCGGTAAAATCACGGCATGGGATCCGAGCGGTTGATCAGCCAGTCGAGCAGTAGATGCGCATCGCGGCGCGGCTCGGGAGCGGGACGGGAAGGCTGGAGGTGGCTCATGCCGGCACACAACACCGGCCGGTCCGGGTCGCTGTCGAGAAAACTGACCAACACTTCGGTGCCGGCCAAGGGCAGCCTGGACGGATCGATCCGACCGTCCGGTGCTGCGAGGGCGATCGGTAGCCAGAGCCCAACGGACTCATCCGCCTCGAACCCCGGTTTCGGCCACAAGCAGACCTGTATTCGGCCTTGCTCATCGAGTGCCGCCGGTTGCCCGACGGGGCCCAGCACCCGGGCGGTCTGATAGCCCGGGATGCTCGGCCTGACCTGTTTGAGCGCCGGCCTGAACACCGTTGACCAGGGAATGGCGGTGAAGCGATTGCTGTAGCGCCCGGCCATGTCATGGCCGGGCTTGTCCTCGGCGAGAATCGACGGCTGCTGCCCCTGGTGCTGGATGTTGGTGAGCAGCCACTGATCGTTGAAGCTCGAGAGCGGGTGCTGCGCCACTTGTACGATTCGTCCGCTGCGCAGCTCGTTCAGGGTGCTTTGGCCGTGGATCTGCCGGTGCTGGCAACGCAGGCGTTCCAGCGAGCGGCGGCCCAGCTGTTCGCGATGAAGCTGTTCGGGCGCAGGTCTTGCCGTAACCGGGCCCGTTCCGGTGAGCGGGTGGTTGGCCGCGCCGTCGCCGATCACGTGCGCGCCGCGGTTTCTGGCATCCCATTGTGCCGGGGCGGGGTCCGGGTCATGGCGCTGGAACAGTTCGCTGATCGCCGGCAAGAGCGGGTCGTTGAACACGTCGGCATGGAACGGCATCAGCAGCGGTTCCTGCGGGAAACTCAGGCTGTCATCGGCCAGGACCAGCACGTGCCCGTCGTGCTGATGTTCGAAGTGGAAGTGGATGCCTTCTTCTTCACACAGCCGCTGCATGAAGGCCAGATCGCTCTCATCGTATTGAATGCAGAAAGGCCGCAGCGGGTAGTGCTCGCTGGTCAGGTCGAAGCGATAACTGTGCTCGGGCAGCTGATGCTCCTCCAGCAACTGACGCACGATCGCCGGCACGCTGAGACGATGAAATACCCGACGCGAGCTGTGCAGCTGAAGTCGTTGAACGTGTGGCGCCAGCACCAGCGAGTAGCCGACCCGATACGGGCCGCGATGTTCGCGGCTGACGCTGTGGATCACGCCGTGAATGCCCTGATCAGCCGACAGCCTCAGGAACGCCGGCTGTTGCAGCAACCGATCCAGGTTCATCGCCGGCGCGAGGCCGATCACCTCGATGTCGAATCGATAGGGCTGGTTGAGGCCCTCGCGGCCATTGAACTGCAACACCTGCAAACTCAGACCGCCGTCGAGGAGTGTCAGGGTGTAGGGGCTTTCCTTGTCGTTGTGCATCGAGCGCGCTTCTGCCTTGGAGAACGGGCGCAGAGGGTACGAAACCATAGCCCTGAAGCGTCACCGCAAATCGACTTTTCAGAATCGCCCTACAAACGCTGGTGAAGATGTCGACCCGTCGTGGGCTGAAGATGTTGGAATTTTTTGGTCGATTGGCATCTTTAGGCCGTATAAACTTGCGCTACGCGTCGGCCAATAGATGTCTCGGCGCCACAGATCAAGAGAGTGAGTAATGGGCGCACAGTGGAAGGTTAAACACAAAGAAGCGGCAGCCAACGCCAAGGGCAAGATCTTCGGCAAACTGGTGAAGGAAATCACCATTGCTGCGCGCAACGGTGCCGATACCGCCACCAACGCACACCTGCGTCTGGTGGTCGAACAGGCGAAAAAAGCCTCGATGCCTCGCGAAACCCTGGAACGCGCGATCAAGAAAGGCTCCGGCCAGCTCGGCGAAACCGTGCAATACCATCGCGTGACGTATGAAGGGTTCGCACCGCATCAGGTGCCGCTGATCGTTGAATGCGTGACTGACAACATCAACCGCACCGTCGCTGAAATCCGCGTGGCGTTCCGCAAGGGCCAGTTGGGCGCTTCCGGTTCGGTGGCCTGGGACTTCAACCACGTCGGCATGATCGAGGCGTCCCCGGACAGCCCTGACGCCGATCCGGAAATGGCCGCGATCGAAGCCGGCGCCCAGGATTTCGAGCCGGGCGAAGACGGCGCGACGCTGTTCCTGACCGACCCTGCGGACCTGGATGCGGTACAGAAAGCGCTGCCGGAGCAAGGCTTCACCGTGTTGTCGGCCAAGTTGGGTTATCAACCGAAGAACCCGGTGAGCGGCTTGAGCGACGAGCAGATGGCAGAAGTTGAAGCGTTCCTCGAAGGCCTCGATAACCACGATGACGTGCAGGACATGTTTGTCGGGTTGGCGGGTTAAGCGGTTCTGACCGTTGTGATTTAACCTGTGGTGAGGGAGCTCCCTCGCCACAGGTTCTATATTTGCCGCTAGTTGAACGCGGCCATCTCCCGCACCACCTCACTGAACCCCGGCCGCGCCAACACATCCGGCTGACAGCAGCGCTGTTGTAAATCCTCTAACGCGACCCGCTGTTCAGCGCTCAACCCTGAGTCGATCCGCTCCAGCAATTCTCCCAGCAAAATCCCGAACGCCCGTACCTCGATCCGTTGCAGCGCGCGGCTTTCAAGGCTGTCCGAGGTGGCATGGAAAGATGCCGCGCCAAAATCCCCCAACAGACAATCGCCATGCTCGTTCCACAGAATGTTGTGGCCATAGAGGTCGCCGTGGGTGATGCCTTGGCGGTGCAGGTGTTCGGCCACCGAGGCGATGCCACTGGCGATGCACATTGCCACGCCGGCGCTGAACCGGGTGTCGTCGGCATAGATGTCGCGGGAGCAGGACGCCAGGCTCGGCAGGCTGGCCAGGTTGCGGTAGCTCGGATCGATCAGTTGCATCACCAGCCCGGCTTGCGCCTGTGGGTGCCCGACGATCCGCCCTTCGACCCGGATCAGGTTAGGGTGGATGCCGGCGGTGATGCAGGCGTTCATTTCGTGCAACGGCGAGCCGTCGCTGGTCATCTCGCCTTTGTAGAGTTTTACCGCGACCTGTTTTGTCTGCTCCCACAGCGCCTGATGAATGACCCCCGACGCGCCTTCGCCGAGTTTCTGCTCCAGGCTCAGCTCGGACCAGGGAATGCTCGTCGTGGCTTCAAGTGCGGCCGCATCGGCTTCGGTTTCCAATGGGTTACCGGCGTACGCCAGCCAGGTCAGGCCCGGCAGGGTCAGCAGCCATTCGGGAAGCTCGGTGAGCTGATTGGCGGCAATGCGGATCAGTTCAAGTCGATGACAGTGGCTCAGGCTCTCGGGCAAACGCTGTAAGCGGTTACCGGCGAGCATGAGTTTTTGCAGGTACGGGCGCTCGCCCAGTTCGGTTGGCAGATCCGTGATGCGGTTGTCGGTCAGGATCAGCCAGCGCAACAGCGGCGGCAGGGCGGCGGCCGGCACGTGTTCGATGGCGTTGGCCTTGAAACCGATCATTGTCAGCGCCGTACACTGGCCGAGGCAGGCGGGCAGTTCGGTGAACTGATTGTCCGAGCAGAACAGCACGCGCAAACGGGTCAGGCGGTGCAGATCGTCCGGCAGGCTGCGCAAGGCGTTGCCGCTGAGGTTGAGCACTTCCAGCGAGTCCGCCAGGTCGAAGATTTCCCGGGGGAATTCGGTCAGGCCACAGACCAGGTCCAGGCGGGTGATACCCGACAGTTGGCCGGCGCGCAGTTGTGCGAGGGTGTGCATAGGCAGGTTCGCTATTGATCTGAAGGAAGGCGCTGGGGCCTGGAAATGGGCGACATGATAGCGGGAAAGTGGTGGTGGCTGTCAGGCGAGTTCCCTGACTTCCAGTAACTGCCCCAGCCGGCTGCGCGTGCGCGCCAGGTCGATGGCATCGCCATCCAGGCATTCGCGCAATGACTGGTGGCCGAGCAGAATCAGGTGTTTGTCCTGGTCGTACAAGACGTCGATCAGGTTGATGAAGCGTTGCTGGGCGGCGATTGAACAGCCGGCGAGGCTGGGCAGTTTGTCGATGATCCAGCGGTCGAAGCGACGGCACAGTTCCAGGTAGTCCATGACGGCGGTGGGGTGTTCGCACAAGTCGGCGAAGGTGAAGCCAATGGTTCGCCCTTCGCAGTATCGGGCTTGAAGGTGTCGTGTCCCGACGGGCAGCCGAATGGGCGGTGCGTCGTGTTCGAGCAGGTGCAGCGCCTGACGCTGGCTCACCGTGGCCGGCCAGACGTACTGGCCCTGGGTAAACAGCTGCTGCGCACGGGGTCGCGCCTGACTGCGGTAATCATGGGGGCCGCCGACTTCCATCACCTGCATGCGCGTGTTGATCAGGTCGATCACCGGTTTGAAACGGGCATGGTAAAGCGGGTTGGGCAGTAAACCTTCCGGCGGGTAGTTTGAGGTCACCAGCAGCAGAATCCCCCGGCGAAACAGCGCCTTGAACAACCGCGTGATGAGCATCGCATCGCCGATGTCATGCACGTGGAATTCATCGAAACACAGCACCCGGCAGTCTTGCAGCAGTTCGTCGAGGGTGGTTGCCAGCGCATCGGGCTGATCGCGATGGCTGAACATGCCCTGGTGCAACTGCGCAAAAAACTCATGGAAGTGCAGGCGCTGTTTTGCCGTGGCGGGGATGGCCTGGAAAAAACCGTCGAGCAGCCAGCTCTTGCCGCGCCCGACCGCACCATGGAGGTAAAGTCCGGGGAGTGGCGCCGATGACCCCGGCAGCGCCGACGCGCGCTGCGCCATGCAGTCGATCACGCGCAACTGGCTGTGGCTGAGGGTGTAGCCCTGAACATGGGCCTTGTGGCGGAAGTAGTCGTGGATCACCCGGCCTTGCGCGCTGCCACTGGATGGCGCCGCGAATGCCTTGCCGAAAAAACGGCGTAGCGCGGACCAGCGTGGTGTGAGTTGCGGACGGTTGGGCGGTCGTACGGCCAATGTGATGTCACCCCGTAATCTTCAGGCCGGCTCCCCCTGAGCCGCAGCGGCGTAGTTTAACCAAGTGGGTAATTTCCCTTCCACTGCTGCCGACCAAGCTTTTGTGTCGAGAAGGCTTTTGTGGCGAGGGAGCTTGCTCCCGTTGGGCTGCGAAGCGGCCCCAAAAAAGGAACTGCTGCGCAGTTCAACGGGAGCAAGCTCCCTCGCCACAGGCAAGCTCCCGTGCCACAAAAGCCCTCTCACCTGATCTTCGAGGTTAGCGCTCGATACTGCGATTCCACCGGTCATTCCACGTCGGACGCTGTTCGTTGACCTGATCCCAATCGATGGCAATCGCCGTTTCCAGATAGTGTTTCATTGCCTCGACCTGACCGCGGGTCTTGTCGGTGGTTGGCGTATTCGGGTTCGACGGAATCTGATCGCCGTCTTCAAGCGCCGCAGCCTGTGCGGCAGGCGTCAGCAAGAAGGCCGCGAGTTTCTGCGCCAGTTCTGGCTGGGTGTTGTTGGCGATGGCGCATTCGGCCACGTTGAGCACCACCGAGCCTTCCTTCGGCTGCGCATATTCCACCGGCATACCCTTGAGTTTCAGTGCGGTGACCTGGGTCGGGGTCAGCGGGAACAGCGCCGCTTCATCGGTCTGGAGCATTTCGGAGATTTTCGCCGAGCTCGGAATGTACTCCAGCACGTTGCGCCCGACGGTGTTCGGCCAGGCCTTGAACCCCGGTTCGACGTTAGTCTCGCTGCCGCCCTGAATCCGGTTGAACATCAGGAAACCGTGCAGGCCGAAGGTCGAGGAGGCCATCGACTGGAACACCAGTTTGTCCTTGAAGCGCGGATCGGCCATGTCCATCCAGGAGGTCGGCGCGTTCCAGCCCTTTTCCTTGAACAGCCGCGTGTTGTACGCCAACCCGGTAACGCCGAGGCTGACCGCCACCGCTTGATCCTTGATGCGGCCCTTGGGCGGAATCTGCGCCAGGGTCGGGCTGTCTTCGAGTTTGTCGCACAGGCCCATGGCAATGGCGCGGTACATGATGCCGTCGTCGAGGAACATCACGTGCAATTGCGGGTTGCCTTTGCTGGCCTGGACCTTGGCCAGAATATCGGCCGAGGTCCCCGGCACAATCACCACTTTGACGTTATTGGCTTTCTCGAAAGCCGGCAGCACCTTGTCGGCGTAGAGCCGCTCCATGGTCCCGCCGTTCATGCCCAGGTAAAGCGTCGGTTCGGCGTGGGCCTGAGTGACCGTGAGCAGGGCGCTCATGCAGGACAAACCGAGCAGTGCAGTGCGTTTGAGGTTATTCATTGGCGCGACCTTCCTCTATCAAGCTACGGAGATGGAGTGAAACCGGGTGATGGAAAACGCATCCAGCGGCGTCTTTGACGCGCCGCTACAGATGATCTCGGTGAGCGCCTGGCCCACCGCAGGCCCGATCTGAAAGCCCGCGCCGGCAAAGCCGAATGCGTGCAACAGACCGGGTTGGGTGCTGCTGTGACCGATCACCGGTTGGCGGTCGGGTAAATAACCTTCGGTGCCGCTCCAGGTACGAATCGCCTGGGCGCCTTCAAGAAACGGGTAAAGCTCGACGGCCTGACGCAGGATCTCGATCACCGCGCTCTGACCAGGTCGGGTGCGGGCACCATCAAGGGCAAAGCCCTGACCGCCGCCCAACACACAATTGCCCCGCGCGACTTGACGGGCATAGATGCCGCCGCCTTCGACGCCGGTGCTGGCATTCATCACCAGCGGCAACGGCTCGGTGACCAGCATCGCCGGGTGCCCGGCGTGCATCGGCACCGCTTCACCGAATTGCGCGGCAAGGTTGCCGGCCCAGGCGCCGGCGCAGTTCAGCAGCCAGGGGGCGCGCAGTTCGAGGCCGGATTGAGTGCTGACGCGAAAGCGCTGACCATTGTGTTCCACCGCCGTGACTGCGCATTGCTCATGCACCTGCGCGCCATGCCGACGTGCCGCTTGGGCAAACGCCGGAGACACCAGGCGCGGGTTGGCGTGGCCATCGTCCGGGCACAGCGAAGCACCGACCGCGACGTCTCCGACCCACGGAAAACGTGCGCGCAACTCACTGCGGTCGAACAGTTGCAAATCGAGGCCGAACCCCTGGCTGCTGGCGGCGTAATCCTGCAACGCTCGTAAATCGTTGAGACTGCGGGCGAGTTTCAAGTGACCGCTGCGCTGGTACTCGCCGTCGATGCCGATCAATTGCGGCAGCTGTCCCCAGATTTCGTGGGCCCGTTGCGACAACGGCAATTGCGACAGCGGCCGGCCCTGACGACGCACGCCGCCATAGTTCACACCGCTGGAATGCGAACCGCAAAAATCTCGTTCCAGCAGCGCTACGCGTCGGCCAGCCTTGCTCAGAAACAGGGCGGCGGAGGCCCCGACAATGCCGCCGCCAATGATGACCGCCTCGACCTCGATCATGGCTCGACCTCCAGACCGAACGGCAAGGGTTTGATCGGTGCCTGAGCCCGCAACCGACCGATGTCGGCTACCGAACGCTGACTTTCGCAGGCAATGATTTCCGCGGCGGCGGCCCCGCACATCCGGCCCTGACAGCGACCCATGCCGACCCGGCAATGGGCCTTGACCCGGTTGATCTCCCAATGACCTTCGCGCACCACCTGGCGGATGTCGCCGGCGCGTACTTCTTCGCAGCGACAGATCATCAGGTCATCCGCAGCGTCGGCGGCCCAGCTTTCGGGGAAAGCAAAGGCACGCTCAAGACCCTGGCGGAATCTGCCGATTGCTTTCAGCGACTGTTCCAGCTGGGTGGCACGTTGCGGCGGGAGCAGGTAACCGCTGTCTTCGAGCAGCGCCAGGGCTGCCCGTTCGCCAGCCATTTCCGCCGCGTCGGCGCCCATGATGCCGGCGCCGTCACCCGCCAGGTACACCTCGGCGACACTGCTGCGCCCGGCGCTGTCGCGCTGTGGCAGCCAGGCGCGGTTGAGCGGGTTCCAGGTGAATTCGCAGCCCAGCAGATCGGCGAGTTGGGTTTCGCTGCGCAGGCCATGGGCGAAGGCGACGGCGTCGCAGTCGATTCGATGTTGGCCTTTTGCGTTGCGCCAGATCAGCGATTGCACACGCTGTTGGCCATCGATGCCTGACAAGCTGGCGCCCTGATGCACCGGGATGCCGTGGGCGGTCAGCCAGGTGCGGTAATAGAGGCCTTTGGCGAGGGTAGCCGGTTGTGACAACAGACCGGGCAGGGCGCGGGCCTGAGCGCTGAACGGCGAACTGTCGAGCACCGCGACCACGTTGGCACCGGCCTTGGCGTATTGATACGCCACCAGGTACAGCAATGGTCCGCTGCCGGCGAATACCACGCGTTCACCAATGGCGCAGCCCTGAAACTTCAAGGCGATCTGCGCCGCGCCGAGGCTGTACACCCCCGGCAACGTCCAGCCCGGCACCGGCAGAATCCGGTCGGTGGCACCCGTGGCGACAATCACCCGGGAGAACGCCACGCGTATGGCGCGGCCATCGTGCAAGGTGTCGAGTGCGTTGGCCTCGGCGTTCCATACCAGCGTGTCGGGGCGGTAATCGAGTTGTTCACGCAGTGCGTCGATGGTTTGATGCAGCGCGTTGGCCTTGGGGGCTTCGAAGCCATACAACTTGACGGGCGAGCGCTTGAAGTTCGCCGGTTGCCGCCGATAAATCTGCCCGCCACCGCGTGCGGCTTCGTCCAGCAGAACCGGGCGCACGCCATGCGCCACCAGCGTCTGCGCCGCACGAATCCCGGCGGGGCCGGCGCCGATGATCACCACCGCGTTCATACCGAGCGCCCCGGTTCGCGGCTGACCTGCTGGCCGGCTTCAAGCTGCGTCGAGCAGGCCCGCACCCGGCGGCCATCGCCCAGGCGTACCCAGCAGTCCTGGCAGGCGCCCATCAGGCAAAAGCCGGCGCGGGGTTCGGCGCTGAAGTCGCTGCCGCGCAGGTGTTCGCTGCAGGTCAGCACGGCGGTCAGCAGGGTGTCGCCGAGCAAGCCACTGGCAGGCACGCCGTCGAGGGTAAAGTCCAGGGCCGGGCGGTCGCCTTCGGCCAGTCGTTTCAGCAGAGCCATGGCGCCCTCATTGTTTACCCACCAGAACCCGATCCAGGCCGTAGACCCGATCGAGCAGAATCATCGTCAGCGCGGTCAGCGCGATCACCAGGGCCGACACCGCCGCCATCATCGGATCGATGGATTCGGTGGCGTACACGTACATGCGCACCGGCAAGGTTTGCGTGGCCGGCGAGGTGACGAAGATCGACAACGTGACCTCGTCAAAACTGTTGATGAACGCCAGCAGCCAGCCACCGGCGACCCCCGGCAGAATCATCGGCAAGGTGATTTGCCGGAACAGCGTGAAGCGTCCGGCACCCAAGGATTGCGCGGCGTGTTCGGCGCTGCGGTCCAGGCCGATGGCCGACGCCAATACCAGCCGCAACACATACGGTGTGATCACCAGCACATGGGCGAAGATCAGCCAGGCGAAGCTGCCGTTGACGCCCATCAGCGCAAACAGGCGCAGCAACGCCACCCCCAGCACCAGGTGCGGAATGATGATCGGCGACAGGAACAGGGCGTTGAAAAAGTCCCGTCCGGGGAACTCGAAGCGGGTGATCGCCAGCGCCGCCGGCACCGCAATCAGCGTCGCCAGACTGGCCGCGCTGAACGCCAGGATCAGGCTGTTGTAGAACGCATCGACAAAGTCCGCGCGTTCGAACACGGCGCGGAACCAGCGCAGGGAGAAATCCGTGGTCGGCAGGCTCAGGGTGTTTTCCGGGGTGAAGGCGACGAGGCACACCACCACCAGCGGCGCGAGCATGAACAGCACCACCAGGGCATGGAACAGCAGGGCGAAAGGACCGTTTCTGGACATGACGAATTATCCCAATGACTTCTTGTAGCGGCCTTCGATCATCCGGTTCCACGACAGCATGATCAGCAGGTTGAGCAACAGCAGGGCCACGGCAATCGCGGCGCCCATCGGCCAGTTCAGCTCCGACAGGTACTGGTCGTAGATCAGCGTGGCGACCATCTTCAGCCGGCGTCCGCCGAGCAAGCCGGGAATGGCGAAGGAACTGGCCGCGAGGCCGAACACGATCAAGGTGCCGGAGAGCACGCCGGGCATGACCTGCGGCAACACCACTTTGCGTATCACCGTGAAGTGGCTGGCGCCCAGTGACAGCGCAGCCTGCTCGGCGGCCGGGTCGAGTTTTTGCAGCGAGGTCCAGACTGGAATGATCATGAACGGCAGCATCACGTGGACCAGCGCGATCACCACCGCGAACGGCGTGTAGAGCAGCTTCATTGGTGAGCCACCGAAGGCTTGCAAGGTCTGGTTGACCAGCCCGTCGGCGCCCAGCAACAGGCTCCAGCCGAACGCCCGCACCACCACCGAAATCAGCAGCGGCGTGAGGATCAGAATCAGGAAAATCGAACGCCACGGTGCGCCCATGCGACTGAGGATGTAGGCCTCGGGCACGCCGATCAGCACGCAGAGCAGGGTGGTCAGGGCGCTGATCCACATCGTGCGCAGAAAGATCTCGTAGAAGTACGGATCGCCCAGCAGGCTGCTGTAATGGGCGAAGGTGTAGGCGTCGCTGTTGATCCCCGCGCTGTAGTCGAAGACGTTCAACGACAACACCAGCGTCAGCAGCAGCGGGATCGCCAGCAGGCCGACGTACAACGCCAGGGCCGGCGCCGACAACACATACCCTTGGCGTCCCTGGCGGATGGCGGCGAGCGTATTCATGCCGACACCTCGTCGACACTCAGCACCCGCAGCAGTGCCGCGTCCCAGTCGAGGCCGACCGCCGTGCCTTCGGCCAGTGGCGCCGAGCCGTCGTTGCGGCGCACCACGCAGAGTTCGCCCAGGGTTGTCGTTACGCCGTACAACCATTGGCTGCCGAGGAAGAAGCGGCTGGCGATCTTGCCTTGCAGACGACCATGTCCTTTTTCCCGCAGATCGATTTTCTCCGGGCGCAGGCTTAACGTCAGTTCACCGTTGCCGGTGTTGCACACCTGAACCACGCCGGCGCCATCTCGCTCACCGGGCAGCAGATTGGCTTTGCCGACGAACCCGGAAATGAACTCGGTGCGCGGGTGTTCGTAGAGGGTGTAAGGGGCGTCGATCTGGGTGATGCGCCCGGCCTGCATCACCACCACCCGATCGCTGATCGACAGCGCTTCGGACTGGTCGTGGGTGACCATCAGCGTGGTGATCCCGACTTCACGCTGGATGCGGCGGATTTCGAACTGCATCTCTTCGCGCAAATTGGCGTCGAGGTTGGACAGCGGTTCGTCGAGCAGCAACACCGGCGGCTCGATCACCAACGCCCGGGCCAGTGCAACACGCTGGCGCTGGCCGCCGGAAAGCTCTCGCGGGTAACGCTCGGCGTGCTGGTGCAGGCGAACCAGTTTCAGCACTCGGTCCACCCGTTGCTGCAACTCACCGTTGGGCACTTTGCGCATGCGCAGGCCGAAGGCGACGTTGTCTTGCACGGTCATGTGCGGGAACAGCGCGTAACTCTGGAATACCACGCCCAGGCCACGGCTGGCGGGTTTGGCGTGGGTGATGTCGCGACCGTCCAGCACAATGCGTCCGCTGCTGACTTCGACGAAGCCGGCGATCATTTGCAGGGTGGTGGTTTTGCCGCAGCCGGAGGGGCCGAGCAGTGAGACGAACTCGCCTTTTTCCACCGACAGGTTGGTGGCGACGACTGCGTCGATCTCGCCATATCGTTTGCCGAGGTTTTCAAGCTGCACAAAAGCCATGACTGCGCTCCACCTGAGATTGTTATGCGTCGCCAACGGCGCGCTTTTTTGTATGGGCAGATACGAAAAGATGTTGCGGGGTGCGTTGGCGCTCGACATGTGTCGGCTGCCGTTGTTGTTCGAATCGCCCCTGTATGGACGCAGAGTAGGACGAAGAATAGGATGGGCTCAATAACCTATTTCACTGAAGCGATGACTATTTTCAGTTTTATTCAGTGAGTAAATTTATTGATGAGAAATCAAATGTCAGATTCCACTGATCGGAATGAAAACAAAAATGAAGTCGGTGTCGGTGCGGTCTCAAGACTGTTTGCGGTGCTGCGCAGCCTGGGTGACACCGTCGAGGGCGGCGAACGCGTGACGCAACTGGCGCAGCGCATCGGCTTGTCGCAACCGACTACCCACCGCTTGCTGCGCAGCTTGATGGACGAGGGCATGGTCGAGCAGGACGCCCGCAGCAAACGCTATCGCCTGAGCCTGGAGTTTTTTGCCTTGGCGGCCCGCGCCGGCAATACCAACAACCTGCGAGAACTGGCGCGGCCGGCATTGCTGCGGTTATCGGCATCGCTGGGCGATTCGCTGTTTTTGCTGGCGCGCAGTGGCTTTGATGCGATCTGTCTGGACCGCAGTGAAGGGCCGTTTCCGATCCGCACATTTACCGGTGACATCGGCGGGCGGGTGGCGCTCGGCGTGGGTCAGGGCAGCCTGGCGATTCTGGCATTCCTGCCGCAAGAGGAACGCGACACGGTGATTCACTACAACTTGCCGCGGCTCAAGGATTTTCACCTGTATGACGAAGTGTTCCTGCGCTCGGAAGTCGAGAATGTGCGCGCGCTCGGGTACGCCGGGCGCAACACCGGCGTGTTGCAGGGCATGGCCGGCGTGGCCGTGCCGATCCTCGATCGCGACGGCCGGGCGGTGGCGGCGTTGAGCGTAGCCACGATCAGTGATCGCCTGGGGCCGGATCGTTTGCCGACCGTGGTGGAAATGCTCAAGCGCGAAGCGGCGTTGATCGGGCCGCGGATCAACCCGTTCGACCCGCTGTTGCGCAGGCCTTCGCAGGTGTTTGGGCAGGGGTGACCACAACCCGGATCAGAACTTCAGTGTCTGCTTGAGTATCTGCGCCGCCGGTGTGTCACTCGGGCTGACCATCGCGTAGTTGTACCCGGCATCCGACCAATACTCGGCCTGCAGTTCGCCGTCGCTGCGGCTGCCGCGGGGCAGGAGGAAGTTTTTCGGCCCCGGTGGCCGGACGTAGAAGCTGACTTTGTGGCCGCCCTGATCTTCGTAAACCACCATCGCCGCCGGCCCTTGTTCGGTACTGAGCAAACGGCCGCTGACCGGTTTGTAGCCTGCCCCCGCCAAGTTCGGCAGGCGATGGGCCTGGCTGAAATAGCGGTCGAGCCAGCCTTGCATATCGCCATCGTCGCTGACTTGGTAATCCGCCGGCAGCATGCCTTGCTGAGCAATCAGTCGGTAGGCCTGCATCGCATCGGCCATCGGCAGTGGGGGGCTGACCAGAGTCATCTCCCGCGCGTGCCAACCGCCCAATCCGCCGACGCTGACCGCAATCAACAACATCGCGGCACTGGCCAGATGACGGCGAGACTGGCGTTTGAGGCGCTGGCGAATCAGCGCCGGGTCAAGTTGCGGGTTGGCCGGTTGCTGCAAGGCGCCGCTCAGGGCTGCGCGCAATTGCTGGGCGTCTTGCTGCCAGGCGCGTACTTGTGCGGCCACTTCGGCGTTGCCGGCCAGATAAATTTCCACTTGATGTCGGTCGGCATCGCTGAGTTGGTGATCGACGTAGGCGTGCAGGTCACGCTCGTTGGGAGGCAGGCTGATCATTTGAGTCTCCGCAGGGAAGGGCGGGTGATTTCGCCGTCACTGAGCTGGCGCAAGGCCTGACGCGCGCGGGACAGGCGTGACATCACGGTGCCGATGGGGACGTCGAGAATCTCGGCGACCTCCTTGTAACTCATGCCTTCGACCGACACCCAGAGCAGCAGTGCGCGCTGTTCGGTGCTGAGCTGATCGAAGGCTTGCAGGGTCGATTGGGCGATTACCGTGCGTTCTACCGAAGGCTGCGCATCGTCGCGCCCGGTAAAGAATTCGAGCATCCGCGCATACCGCCGGGAGCGGCGGTGGGCGTCGAGAAACTGCCGATAAAGAATCGAAAACAGCCAGGCCCGCAGGTCGCCCTCCGGACGTTTAGCGCTCCAATTCGACAGCGCTCGTTCCAGGCTTGCCTGCACCAGATCGTCGGCGCTGCTGGGGTTGCGCGTCAACGATACGGCGAAGCGCCGCAGCCTGGGAATGATTTCACGCAATTGTCCGTCGATGTTGTTCATGGAAATGGCGTGTTCTCTGGCTGTGATGAATGGCACTGACAAGAAGGACGCCGGCCACTGTGGTTTATTCCTTCGTCGGGGAAAACCATTACTTATTTGTGTAGGAGATTTCTGAGGGGTTTGTAATCCATGTAATGGCATCGAACTTCGCGGCTCAACCCATGCAGCAAGCTCAGGCAGTCAGCCCAGCCTCTCACCAGGCTGCGCAGAACCACCCGTGCTTGAACGTAAATATTGAGCCTGAAGAGAATTTTTAACATGCAAGAGTGCAAAATTTCCCTTGAGTCGGCATCGATGTGTTCGCTGCTTCCGGACAACAACACCCATGACGTGTGGCCGCAGTTCGGTCGTGGGCCGACGGTTGAGCCTGAGTATCTTCTGATCCATCACGCCATCGAGGCGCAAGCCGCCGCCAGACCTCAGGACATTGCCGCCCATTGTGAGGGCGAAGCCATCACCTACGGTGAACTGAACCGGCAGGCCAACCGACTGGCCACGCTGTTGCGTCAGCAGGGCGTCGCCCCGGGCGATCACGTGGCCTTGTTTGTGGAGCGTTCGATCCCGATGCTGGCGGGAATGTTGGCCGCATTGAAAGTGGGTGCTGCCTACATCCCTCAGCACGTAGGGATTACTCCCACCGCGCAATTGCGCCACATCATGGACGTGGCCTCGACGCGGGTGGTGCTGACACTGTCGAGCCTCGAGTCGCGAATTCCCCTGACGTCGCAGCAACACTGCATTTGCCTCGATGAGTTCATGGCGGTTGCGTCAACACCCGCTGATGACCTGAATGTGGCCTGTTCGCTGTCATCGACCCCGGACCGGTTGTGTTTCGTGCTGTTTACCTCCGGCACCACCGGCCTGCCCAATGGGGTTCGGGTGACCCACCGCAATGTGTGCAATATATTGCTGACAGCCCCTGGCAATCTCGGCATGCGGCCTGGGCTCAAGGTCGGACAGATACTTAACATCGCCTTTGACATGGCGGCCTGGGAAATACTCGGGTGTCTGGCTCATGGTGCGACCTTGATGATCCGTGGCAAGGACATCGCCCAGACTGCTGAACAATGCGATGTGCTGATCGCTACACCTTCGATACTCGGCACACTCGATCCATTGCGTTGTCAGCAAGTCAAGGTCGTGGCCCTTGCCGGGGAGCCTTGCCCTCAGCCCCTGGCTGATCGCTGGTCCTCGTTCTGCACTTTTTACAATGCCTGCGGCCCGACCGAAACCACGATCGTCAACACCATGCAGCATTACAGGGGCGCAGGTGCATTGACGATCGGCAAACCCACGCCCAACAACACGGTGTACGTGCTGGATGAGGCGGGCCAGCTCTGTCAGGCGGGTGAGCAAGGTGAGATGTGGGCTGGCGGCGACTGTGTGACCGCCGGTTATTTGAGTAACCCGACGCTGACCGCCGAACGCTATCGGCCCGATCCGTTTCTGGGGCAGGGCCGGATGATGTTTCGCACACGTGATCTGGGGCGCTGGACAGTGAACGGCGAACTTGAACACCTGGGACGTGTCGATGATCAGGTCAAGGTCAGAGGGTTTCGGGTGGAGCTCGACTCTGTTTCTGCGGCTCTGGAGTCATCTGATCGCTGCGAGCGGGCGGTCACGTTGAAACTCGACAGTCGCCATCTGGTGGCCTTCGTCTATCCCGTTACCACGGACATCGATGATGCAAGACGGCGCTGTGAAGAGCGGCTTGCCTACTATTGCGTCCCTTCGCTGATCCTCGCCGTGGAGCACATTCCGCTGACCTCACGCGGCAAGGTCGACAAACGCTTGCTGCTGGAGTGGGCGATGACGCACCAGGCCGACGCGACGACCCGGCAAGGGGTGGGCGCATGAAGGGGGGGAATCCGGATACCGCGCTGCCGGTCAAGCGCGTGCTGTGGCGGCGATTGGGGACGTTGCCGATATTTTCGCATTACAACCGCCTCGTAGCGCTGGTGCTTGCATTCAATATCGCGGCACTGGCGCATGGGTTGACCGCCGGGCAGTGGTGGACATCCACGGGGATAGTCCTTGAGGCGCTGTCGGGATTGGTGGTGGCGAATCTGTCGCTGGCGATTTTGATTCGCCAGCAATACATCATCAATCTGCTGTTCTGGCTGGCAACCCGGGCGCCCACTTCCTGGCCGCTTGCGATACGCCGCTCACTGGCCAAGGTTTACCACTTTGGCGGCTTGCACAGTGGCGGGGCGCTGGCGGCGATTGGCTGGTTCGCGGTGTTGATCGGCTCCCTGGCCTGGCATTGGACTGAAAGCTTGGGCGGCGTTTCCCTGGCGCTGCTCGGGGTGAGCGCCGGGTTGCTGGGGATCTTGCTGCTGGTGGCCGTCATGGCTCACCCGCGGATTCGCGGGCGTTTTCACAACGGCTTCGAGCGAATGCACCGCTTTGGTGGGTGGACCGCACTTGCCCTGTTCTGGGTATGGAGCGTTCTGTTTACCCGGGACCAGAACCCGCAGGCCTCCGTGAGCGAGGCGCTGTCGACGTCGGTGGCATTCTGGATGCTGATTGTGCTGACGTTCAGCATCGCCTTGCCATGGTTTCGTCTGCGCAAAGTGCCGGTGCAACTGATCAGGCCTTCTTCTCATGCGGTAATAGCCCGTTTTGACCATGTCACGCCGTTTGCCGGCTCCTCCAACGCCATCAGTCTCAACCCGCTGATGGAGTGGCATTCCTTTGCCAATATTCCCGCACCGGGTGAAGCGGGTTTTCGCCTGATCATTTCCCGGGCAGGTGATTGGACCGGCGAGTTCATCGAGCAAATGCCGACGCATGTCTGGGTCAAAGGCATTACCACCGCTGGCGTGGCGCACATCGAAACCCTGTTCAAATCGGTGGTGTACATCGCCACGGGCAGCGGCATCGGCCCGGTGTTGCCCCATTTGTTGGCCAGGCAAGTACCGATACGGCTGGTCTGGTCGACCCGCAGCCCGCGAAAAACCTACGGTGACGAACTGGTGGAAGAGATCCTGCGGGCCAATCCTGATGCCTTGATCTGGGACACCGATGTGCTCGGCAAGCCAGACCTTGTGCAACTGGCTTATGACGCGGTTTGCTCGTTCGGTGCCGAGGCGGTGATCTGCATTTCGAACCAGACGCTCACCCAGCGAGTGGTTGAGGAAATGGAGGGGCGGGGCATTCCGGCGTATGGCGCAATCTGGGATTCCTGAAGTGTGCCAAGAGCGTTTTTTCATTCAAACATTTCACATCTATTTAATGAGATCACCATGCACACATTGATCGAACGTCATGATCGAGTCGTATTGATTCGTCTTAATCGGCCGCAGGCCAGGAATGCTTTGAGTTCGGCCCTGATGCGCGAACTGCTGGACACCTTGCAACGGCTGGACCGCGACCCCGGAGTCGGCTGTTTCGTGATCACCGGGACAGCGGATTTTTTTGCGGCGGGTGCCGACATCAAGGAGATGTACGGAAAATCTTACCTGGACATGGTCCATGAGGATTATTTCGCCGATTGGGAAGCCTTTGCCGCGTTGCGTACGCCCAAGCTGGCCGCTGTTGCCGGTTATGCATACGGTGGCGGCTGTGAGTTGGCCATGATGTGCGATCTGATCTTTGCTGCCGATAACGCTCGTTTTGGACAACCGGAAATCAGGTTGGGGGTGATGCCTGGAATGGGCGGGACCCAACGTCTCACGCGCCTGATCGGCAAGTCGAAGGCCATGGACATGATTTTGACCGGACGCTCGATGTCGGCCGAAGAGGCCGAGCGGGCAGGATTGGTGTCGCGGGTCATCGTTGCCAGCGATCTGCTGGAGCAATCCTTGGCCGCAGCGCAGATCATTGCCGGTTTCGCCAAAACCGCCACACTCGCTGCGCGAGAAGCAGTGGACCGGGCACTGGAGTCAGGATTGCGCGATGGCCTTCTTTTCGAGCGAAGAGTGTTTCATGGTTTGTTTGCCACGCAGGGGCAACAGGAAGGTATGCAGGCTTTTTTGCAGAAGCGTGAGCCGAGTTTTAACCCGGTTTGACCAACCTTGAGGATTCGTCGCTAGCGGTGCTTTGAAAGAAACTACAGTTCAGGGGGAATAATCCTACGTGACGTTCGTCTCATAGCTCTTTCCCCCTGTGGCCTATGGCCCCGGAGACTTTCATGGTTGATCGCTCATCTACAACAGGGCCGTCTCGGCCGCCCCTGAGCACCGCGAGCCTGACGTTGCGCCTGACCGGCATTGCCGTGGTGGTCGCCGCGCTGGCCGGGGCTTTTGCCTACGTCAACGGCACACTCGACCCACAGCGCCTGACGCCGAAAGCGTTGATCAATGTGCTGGAGAAAAACAACGGCGTGCACCCGGGGTTCCGTCGTAACCACGCCAAAGGGGTGTGCGTTATCGGGCATTTCGAGAGTAGCGGCCAGGTGCGCGAGTATTCCAGCGCCCAAGTGTTCAATGAAGCGCGGACCCCGGTGGTCGGGCGTTTCGCGCTGCCTGCCGGCAACCCTTACGCACCGGACAACAGCGTGCCGATCCGCAGCCTGGCGTTGCGCTTTACCCAGGCCAACGGTCAGCAGTGGCGCACCGGGATGAACAGCATGCCGGTGTTCCCGGTGGGCACGCCCGAGGCGTTCTATCAGCTGCAACAGGCGCAGTCACCGGACCCGGCCACCGGCAAACCGAATCCTGCGGCAGTGCCGGCGTTCTTCGGTTCTCACCCGGAAGCCGCGCCGTTTCTTGCCTGGATCAAGACTGCCAAACCTTCTGCCAGTTATGCGACCGAGACGTATAACAGCGTCAATGCGTTTTACCTGGTGAACGCAGCGGGGCAGCGGCAAGCGGTGCGTTGGAGCATGACCCCGGTTGCTCAGGATGCGGCGGGCGCGACGGCACCGGAGGGCGCTGACTTTCTGGAGAAGGATCTGGTTCAGCGTTTGTCCGCCGGACCGCTGCGTTGGCAGTTGAACATCACCCTGGCGAACCCTGGGGACCCGGTCAACGACGCGAGCAAGGCCTGGCCCGGCGACCGAAAAGTTGTGAACGCCGGCACTCTGGTGCTCGAAAGCACCCAGCCACAACTCAATGGCGAGTGCCGTGACATCAACTACGACCCACTGGTATTGCCCAGCGGTATCGAAGGCTCCGACGACCCGCTGCTCGCCGCTCGTTCAGCGGGCTATGCCAATTCCTATCTGCGTCGCACCAGCGAAGTGAATCAGTTGCCCAACGCCAAGCAGGAGGCTCATCAATGAGCGCTCAACCGAACCATTTCGCTCCCCTGGCGCGGCTGCTGCATTGGCTGATGGCGCTGATGATCATCGCGATGCTGTTCATCGGCGCCGGCATGGTGGCCTCGGTGTCCGAGCGTCACGAGTGGCTGATCCACCTGCACAAACCGTTGGGCATCGCCATTCTGCTGTTGGTGGTCGTGCGTCTGGCCGTGCGTTTTTCGACCCGGCAACCACCGCTGCCGGCGGACTTGCCGGGTTGGCAAGTGCTCGCGGCGAAGGCTTCGCATGTCTTGCTGTACGCCTTGATGCTGATTTTGCCGCTGCTGGGCTGGGCGATGATATCGGCGGCTGGCGATCCGGTGATGCTCAGCAGCTCGTTGCAACTGCCGTCGATCCTGCCGGCGAATACGCAGGTGTTTGCATTCCTGCGCAAGGCACATAGGTATCTGGCGTATCTATTGTTCCTGACCGTGCTGCTGCACCTGGCGGCGGCGTTGTTTCACGGTTGGGTGCGCCGCGATGAGGTGCTGGACAGCATGTTGCGGGGCAGGGACCGTGGATGAGTCGGGGGGACTGCCGATAACTGTGGCGAGGGGGCTTGCCACAGGTGTTGGGTGTTTTGGCGGCGAGCGTCAGCCACCAATAGATCAACGCTACGGCGCTGATGCCCGCACCCAGCCAGCACACCGCGATCCAGCCGCCCCAGGCATACATCGCCGTCGAACCGATAGAGCCCAAGGCGCTGCCGATCGAATAGAACAGCATGTAGCCGGCGGTGAGTCGGCTTTGCGCTTCGGGGCGCACGCTGTAGATCATGCTCTGGCTGGTGACATGGACGGCCTGCAAACCCAGATCCAGCGTAATCACCCCGAGCAGCAGCGCCCACAGCGAGGATTGAGTGAGGGCGATGGGCAGCCATGAGGCGAGCATCAGCAACAACGACAGTCCGCTGGTCCATTGACCCAGGCCACGATCGGCCAGATGCCCGGCGCGAGCAGCGGCCAGTGCGCCGGCAGCCCCGGCCAGCCCGAACAGTCCGATTTCGGTGTGGGACAGTGAAAGCGGCGGGGCGCTCAACGGCAATACCAAAGGGGTCCACAGCACCATGGCACTGGCGAACGTCAGCAGGGCAAGGATGGCCCGTTGACGCAACACGGGTTCTTCCTTGAACAACGTGAAGACTGAGCCGATCAACGCGCCGTAAGCGCTATCCGGTCGCGCGTCTTCGTGCCTGGGCAGCACACGAAACAACAGCAGCGCCATCACCAGGGTCAACCCGGCGGACAGCAGATAAATCGAACGCCAACCAGCCAGGTCGGCCATGCCGCCGGCCACCGTTCGTGCCAATAGAATGCCGACGACAATGCCGCTGGTGATCACGCCTACCACACGTCCATGTTGCGCCGGGATGGCCAGCGTCGCGGCGTAGGCCACCAGGACTTGCGTAACGACCGCCAGTAACCCGGTCAGCGCCATGCCGAGCAACAGCCAGGTGCTGCTCGGGGCTAACGCAATCATCAACAAGGCCAGTGCCGACAGCAGGGTTTGCAAGACGATCAATCGGCGGCGGTTGAGCAGATCCCCCAGAGGGACCAGCAACAACAGGCCCACGCCATAACCGATCTGAGTGAGGGTGATGATGATACCGATGGTTGCCGGGTCCATGGCGAAGGCTTCGGCCATGGCATCGAGCAATGGTTGTGCGTAATACACATTGCCGACGGCCAGGCCGCAGGCGACGGCAAACAGCAGCACCACGGCGCCGCTTAACGGGTGGTCAGGTTTCATCACAGGCTTCCTTGTGTGGTTGCAATATAAAACCAGTTGTACGGTAAGGATTCTGGTTTTATATTGCAACCACATTGGTTGCCGGCGGACGCGGTCATGGTTAAACGTACAAGCATGGAAGGCGCCGAATGCCCGGTCGCTCGTTCACTGGATGCGATTGGGGATTGGTGGTCGCTATTGATCGTGCGCGATGCGTTCGATGGCCTGCGACGCTTCGGTGAGTTCCAGCGCAATCTCGGCATGGCCAAGAACATTCTTTCGGCACGCCTGCGCACATTGGTGGCCCACGGGATTTTCGATCTGGTGCCGGCGTCGGATGGCAGCGCGTATCAGGAATATGTGCTGACGGAGAAGGGCCAGGGCTTGTTCCCGTTAATCATCGGGTTGCGGCAGTGGGGCGAGGCGTTTTTCTATGAGGCGGGGGAGGCGCATTCGCAGGTTGTCGATCGTGAGAACGGTCGACCGGTGCGGCCGCTGGAATTGCGCGCCGAGGATGGGCGGCTGTTGGGGCCCCAGGATTGTGTGCGGATCCCGGCTGAGTAAAACATCAAAAAATCGCAGCCTTGCAGGAGCTGCGAAGGCTGCGATCTTTTGTCCAAGGGTGATCAGCGCAAGGTATCGACCATGTCGGCAATGGTCGTCAGCACATCCTTGCCCAACTGCTTCGAACGCTTACCAGACCAGCCGGTCAGCGCATTCGGCGCGTCGTTGTTGTCCTTGAAGGGCATTTCAATGGTAAAGGACAGGCAGTCGAACTTCTGACCGACGCTGTTGCAGGCCAGGGTCATGTTGGCTTTGCCCGGTTCGTCGCGGGTGTAGCCGTGTTTGGTCTGAAAGTCCTTGGTCAGGTGCTTCAGATGGCTGCGGAAGCGCTCTTCGAGTTTTTCGATCCGCGGTGTATAGCCGGGGTTGCCTTCGCAACCGGCGGTGAACACGTAGGGAATTTCTTCATCGCCATGGATGTCGAGGAACAGGTCGACGCCGTATTTTTCCATTTGCTGCTGAACGAACAGCACTTCCGGGCTGATTTCCTGGCTGGCGTTCTGCCAGGCGCGATTCAGGTCCTGGCCCATGGCATTGGTGCGCAAATGACCGTGGAAGGCGCCGTCCGGGTTCATGTTCGGCACCAGGTACAGGTCGGCGCTGGCCAGGAGCTTATTCAGCACCGGGTCGTCATGTTTTTCCAGGCGTTCGATCACGCCTTCCATGAACCATTCGGCCATGTGTTCGCCGGGGTGTTGCTGGGCAATGATCCAGACCTTGCGCTGGCCTTCGCCGCCAGTTCCTTTGCGCAACAACTGGATGTCACGACCTTCAACGCTCTTGCCGGTGGCCAACAGTTCGGTGCCGGCCTTGGTCAGTGCCTGTTCGATCAGCCAGTCGTGACGGCCACGGCTGTAGGGTTCGAAGTAGGCGAACCAGGCATGGGTGGCAGTGGCTTCAAGGCTGAAACGCAGGCAGTCGCCTTCGAAGATGGTCGGCACCCGGAACCAGTTGACGTGGTCGTAGGACGCCACCGCCTGATAACCATCCCAGGCCTTGTTGTATGAGGATTTGCTGGCGTTGTTCAGACGAAACCAATGCTCCTGACCCACATGCAGGCCGCTGGCCTTGAAATGGAACCACTGGAAATGCTGGCTGCGAGTGTCTGGCCTGATGGCCAGCAATGCTTGCAGAGGATTGCTGATGTCCAGCACATCAATGTTGCCGCTGTCGAAGTTAGCGCTGATGTCGAAAGAAGATTTAGCCCCGGCCATAATCATTTCCTGAATACGATTTTTATGGCTGCTACTTTACACGCAAGAGGGGGAGAAACCGGGGGGAAATTACGGGGGGGTAAAAGGGGGGGCGTCCTCCTTGACGCCGATGCAGCTTAGAGACTGCGCAATTGATTCTCAAGTGCTATTTTTCGTTAGTTTGGCCCAGTGCTGCCGGGCTTCTCTTGGCAGTAGATATTCTTTTGATATCATCCGCGCCAATCGAATTTTGCAGCACCTACAGACTTCATTAGCCTGAAGCCAAAGCCAGCCTGACTGGCAAAAAAAAGACCCGGCAAAAAGCCGGGTCAAAAACCGTGATTAGCCTGATGAGGAGATAGTCCAGGAGTCCGACCTAAGGTCTCTTGGCCTATCGACTGATCTCGCGACCAGTTGATGCAATAATAATCATTATCATTTGCAAGTCAAATGTTTCTACCTGCGCGATTGGAAAAATTTTCCTGTCCTCCTCCAATGCGCTCCCGCCTCAATTGTTCTGATTGCCCTCCAGGGCCCGTTCGACCATCGCCTTGGCCATGTCGATCATGTGCACCGTCGAAAACGCCAGATCCCGGCTTGCGCCCTGCAGTTGGTTGGCTGACTCATGCGCGGTGGCAACGGCGCACCGCAGCAGATCCGAAGCATGGACCAGCGCCTCTTCGCTGCTGATGTTACGGTTCACATCAAAGAAACGTTCTTCGCTGGCTACTTCTGACACAGCTGGTTTCAAGTAATAGTCCAGTGCGCGCTGCGCCGCGGCAGAGCCTTTTGGCGAGGTGAGGCTGGTGTCGATTTGCATATCGGGCAAGGTATTGCTGGGGATGGTCATGACGATGGCGAGCTCCGTGAGAAATTCAAATCCGTGAGCCCAGCTTAGTACTTACTGTATTTGTGTCTTCAGTTTTAATACTACAATTTGTGTTTTGATGGTCGGAGTACCCCACGTATCGTGCCGCACATGGATAAATGGATTGAATTGGTCAAGGCCAAAATGAGTGAACTCAAAGTCACTCAGGAAATACTCGCCGAGCGCATCGGGATGTCCCAGGGTGGCGTCGGCCACTGGCTCAATAAACGTCGTCAGCCCGGCATCGCAGAGATGAATCGTGTCTTGCGGGCGCTCGGCATGGACTATCTGGAAGTGGCGATGGTGATCAGGGAGCCGCTGCCCTCAGAGGATGAGGAGATCTCCCTGGCGCAAAAGTACAACCCGTACTTTCGCTACCCGGTCAGTGACTGGCGGGAAACCGGGGAGGTGCGCGACGGCGAGCTATCGACCTACGGTACTTCGCTGGCTGTCAGCAAGCCACGTTTCGAGCTGTCCGATTACCACGCACAGGGCGCGGCGTTCTGGCTGGTGGTGGTCGGCGACGCGATGACCGCCCCTACGGGAGCGAGCATTGCCGAGGGCATGCTGATTCTGGTCGACCCGGCGATCGTGCCGGAGCCTGGCAAACTGGTGATCGCCCAATGGCCCGGCAGCGCCGAGGCGGTCTTTCGCAAACTGATCGAAGAGGGCGGGCAGCGTTACCTGGTCCCGCTCAATCCGACGTATCCGAAAGCCCTTTACACCGAGGAATGCCGAATCATCGGCGTGGTGGTTCAGGCGACTGCCAAATTCTAATCGGATCGGTCCTCGCAACGCGTAGGACCGATCTTCATTTCACGCTTGCTCCAACTCCACCAACGCACTGCCTTCGCTGACCATTTCGCCTTCCTGGCAATACAACGCCTTGATTACCCCGGTGTGGGGCGCGCGAATGCTGTGCTCCATCTTCATCGCTTCCAGCACCACCAGTTGCGCCCCGGCTTCGACCGTTTGCCCGGCCTCCACCAACACCCGCACGATGCTGCCGTTCATGGGCGCGGTAAGCCCGCCTTGATGGCTGTGACTGGCTTCGACGGCGCCGATCGGGTCATACGACTCGATGCGGCGCAGCTCGCCGTCCCATTGCAGATACAGCGCATCGCCACGGCGGATGGCCCGGTGCTGGCGGCGCAAACCGCTGTGCTCGGTCAGCAGGTATTCACCCTTGAGCCGTGCGGTATGCGCGGCGGCATCGCCCAGGGTCAGCGCCCGGTCTTGCCCTTCGCAACTCAAATGCAGGGTGATTTCTGTCGGCAACCCGGCACGGAAACCATTGTTGAAGGCCCACGGCGAACTCGGATCATCGGCGCGCAAAACAGCCGGCTGACTTTGCGCAAACGCCTGGGCCGCCGCTTGCCAGAACTCATCACTGAGCGGCGAAGGTGCTGGCAGCAGTTGCTCCTGATAACGCGGAATGAACCCGGTATCCAGTTCGGCGGCGGCAAACGCCGGGTGGCCGATGATCCGGTGCAGGAAGTTGATGTTGGTCTTCAGCCCGCCAATGGCAAACTCCTCGAGCATGCTCAGCAATCGCAGCCGCGCCTGTTCACGGTCTTCGCCCCAGGCAATCAGCTTGCCAAGCATCGGGTCGTAGAACGGCGAAATCTCGTCGCCTTCTTCGACGCCACTGTCCACACGACGCCCCGGCCCTTCGGCGGATTCGCGGTACAACGCCAGGCGCCCGGTGGCCGGCAGAAAATCGTTGCCCGGGTCTTCGGCGTACAACCGCACTTCGATCGCATGGCCGATCAGCGGCACCTGATCCTGTGTCATCGGCAGCGCTTCGCCGCGGGCTACACGAATTTGCCAGGCCACCAGGTCGAGGCCGGTAATGGCCTCGGTCACCGGGTGTTCGACTTGCAGGCGCGTGTTCATTTCCATGAAGAAGAACTCACCGCGCGCATCCAGCAAAAACTCCACGGTGCCGGCGCCCACATAGCCGATCGCTTGAGCCGAGCGTACGGCGGCTTCGCCCATGGCCCGACGCAATTGCGGGGTCAGGCCTGGAGCGGGTGCTTCTTCGACGACTTTCTGATGACGACGCTGAATCGAGCAGTCACGCTCGTTGAGGTACAGACAATTGCCATGCTGGTCGGCGAACACCTGGATTTCCACGTGACGTGGCTTGAGCAGGTATTTCTCGACCAACATCCGCGAATCGCCGAACGACGATTGTGCTTCACGCTGCGCCGAGGCCAGGGCTTCGGCCAGTTGGCTGACGTCCTCGACCACTTTCATGCCCTTACCGCCGCCGCCCGCCGTGGCCTTGAGCAACACCGGATAACCGATGCGTTCGCAGGCATCGCGGAAGGTGTCGAGGTCTTGGGCTTCGCCGTGATAGCCGGGCACCAGCGGCACACCGGCGGTTTCCATCAAGGCTTTGGCCGCAGACTTGCTGCCCATGGCGTCGATGGCCGAGGCGGGCGGGCCGAGGAAAATCAGGCCCGCCGCCTCGATCGCCCGGGCGAACCCGGCGTTTTCCGAGAGAAAACCATAACCGGGATGAATTGCCTGAGCACCGCTGGCTTTCGCGGCGGCGATCAGTTTGTCGATTTGCAGGTAACTGTCGGCGGCTTTGCTGCCGCCCAGGTCGACGCGGATATCCGCTTCGCGGCTGTGCCGGGCGTCACGGTCGGTGGCGCTGTGCACGGCCACAGTGGTCAGGCCCAGAGCCTTGGCGGTGCGCATCACCCGGCAGGCGATTTCGCCACGGTTGGCCACCAGCAGGGTGGTGAGAACAGGTGCGCTCATCAACGCGGCTCCTTGAGGGTGATTTCGGCTTGCCAGGTGGGCGAACGTTTTTGCAGGAAGGCGCGCAGGCCTTCCTGGCCTTCCGGGCTGACGCGAATTCGGGCGATGGCATTCTCGGTGTAGCGGCGCAGCGCCGGAGTCAGCGCGCCGTTGCCGACTTCACGCAGCAGATCCTTGCTGGCGCGCATGGCTGCCGGGCTGTTGAGCAGTAGATTGTCGATCCAGTGATCGACTTTCTGCTCCAGCTCAGCCATCGGATAGCTCTCTGACAACAGGCCGATTTCCCGAGCCCGTTGCCCGCCGAAACGTTCGGCAGTCAAGGCATAACGCCGCGCCGCGCGTTCGCCGATGGCTTGCACCACGAACGGGCTGATGACCGCTGGCGCCAGGCCGATGCGCACTTCCGACAGGCAGAACTGCGCGTCGTCGGCGCCAATCGCCATGTCGCAGCAACTGATCAGGCCCAGCGCGCCGCCAAACGCCGCGCCCTGCACCACGGCCAGCGTCGGGACTTTCAGTTTGGCGAGGTTGTACATCAACTCCGCCAGTTCCCGGGCGTCATCAAGGTTGGTGTGGTAATCGAGTTCGGCCGATTGCTGCATCCAGGCCAGATCGGCACCGGCGCTGAAATGCTTGCCGCGCCCACGGATCAGCAGAAAACGCAGGCTGGCATCGCTCGACACTTTATCCAGCGCGAGGATCAGTTCGCGGATCATTTCGGCGTTGAACGCGTTGTTCTTTTCTTCTCGGCTGAGCCACAGGGTGGCAAAACCACGGGGATCGGTCTGCAGCTCAAGGGTATTGAAGTCGCTCATGGTTTTCTCCAGATCACATCCGGAACACGCCGAAGCGGCTCGGTTCGATGGGTGCGTTCAGCGACGCCGACAAGGCCAGGGCCAACACGTCGCGGGTCTGCGCCGGGTCAATGACGCCGTCGTCCCACAGCCGGGCGCTGGAGTAGTAGGGGTGCCCCTGTTCTTCGTACTGATCGAGGATCGGTTGCTTGATCTCGGCTTCCTGCTCGGCGCTGAAACGATGCCCGCTGCGCTCGGTTTGCTCGCGCTTGACCTGCACCAGCACACCCGCCGCCTGTTCGGCGCCCATCACGCCGATTCGCGCGTTCGGCCACATCCACAGGAAGCGTGGATCGTAGGCCCGGCCACACATGCCGTAGTTACCGGCGCCGAAGCTGCCGCCGATGATCACGGTGAATTTCGGCACCTTGGCACAAGCCACGGCGGTCACCAATTTCGCGCCGTGCTTGGCGATGCCGCCGGCCTCGTATTTCTGGCCGACCATGAACCCGGTGATGTTCTGCAGGAACAGCAACGGAATGCCGCGCTGGCAGGCCAGTTCGATGAAATGCGCGCCTTTCTGTGCGGCCTCGGCGAAGAGGATGCCGTTGTTGGCGAGGATCGCGATCGGGTAGCCGTGCAGGTGGGCGAAGCCGCACACCAAAGTCGTCCCGAACAGCGCCTTGAACTCATCGAACGCCGAGCCGTCCACCAGTCGTGAGATCACTTCGCGCACATCGAACGGTTGCTTGGCGTCGGCCGAGACCACGCCGTACAACTCGTCGCTGCTATACAGCGGCGCGATCGGCGTACGTTGTTGCAGTTCGCCGAGCTTGCGCCAGTTGAGGTTGGCCACGCTGCGCCGGGCCAATGCCAGGGCATGTTCATCGCTTTCGGCGTAGTGGTCGGCGACCCCGGAAATCTTGCAGTGCACATCGGCCCCGCCGAGGTCTTCGGCGCTGACCACTTCACCGGTCGCGGCTTTCACCAGCGGTGGGCCAGCGAGGAAGATGGTGGCCTGCTGACGAACCATGATCGCCTCGTCGGCCATCGCCGGAACGTAGGCGCCCCCGGCGGTGCAAGAGCCCATGACCACCGCAATTTGCGGAATGCCCATGGCGCTCATGTTGGCCTGGTTGAAGAAGATCCGCCCGAAGTGTTCGCGGTCCGGGAACACTTCATCCTGGCGCGGCAGGTTGGCTCCACCGGAGTCCACCAGATAAATGCACGGCAGGCGATTCTGCTGGGCGATGGTCTGTGCGCGTAGGTGTTTTTTAACGGTCAGCGGGTAGTACGAGCCACCTTTCACGGTGGCATCGTTGGCGACGATCATGCATTCGACGCCTTCCACCCGGCCGATCCCGGCAATCACGCCAGCGGCGGGAACGTCTTCGCCGTACACCGCGTAGGCCGCCAGTTGGCTGATCTCGAGAAACGGCGAACCCGGATCGAGCAGGCGATTGATCCGCTCACGGGGCAGCAGTTTGCCCCGCGAGGTGTGACGTTCTTGCGCCTTCGGGCCACCACCTTGCTGCACTTGCGCGAGCAGGCTGTGCAGGGCGTCGACCTGTTTGAGCATCGCCGCGCTGTTAGCCGCGAACTCCGCCGAACGGGGGTTGAGCTGGGTATGCAGGATAGCCATGGACAGCTCCGTTTAGCGGGTTTCGTTGAACAGTTCGCGACCGATCAGCATGCGACGGATCTCACTGGTGCCGGCGCCGATTTCATACAGCTTGGCGTCACGCAGCAGACGACCGGCCGGGAATTCGTTGATGTAGCCGTTACCGCCGAGAATCTGGATCGCGTCGAGGGCCATTTGCGTGGCGCGCTCGGCACTGTAGAGGATCACCCCGGCAGCGTCCTTGCGAGTGGTTTCGCCACGTTCGCAGGCCTGCGCCACGGCATACAGGTAAGCGCGGCTGGCATTGAGTTGGGTGTACATGTCGGCGACTTTGCCCTGGATCAGCTGGAATTCGCCGATGCTCTGGCCGAACTGTTTGCGGTCATGGATGTACGGCACGATCAGGTCCATGCAGGCCTGCATGATCCCGGTCGGGCCACCGGAAAGCACCACGCGCTCGTAGTCGAGGCCGCTCATCAGCACTTTCACGCCGCCATTGAGTACGCCGAGGATGTTTTCTTCCGGCACTTCGACGTCATCGAAGAACAGCTCGCAGGTGTTCGAGCCACGCATGCCGAGCTTGTCGAATTTGTTGCTGCGGCTGAAACCTTTCCAGTCGCGCTCGACGATGAACGCGGTGATGCCATGCGGGCCTTTTTCCAGGTCGGTCTTGGCGTAGATCACGTAGGTGTTGGCGTCAGGACCGTTGGTGATCCAGGTCTTGCTGCCGTTGAGTACGTAGTGATCGCCGCGTTTGTCGGCGCGCAGCTTCATCGAGACCACGTCGGAACCGGCGTTCGGCTCGCTCATGGCCAGGGCACCGATGTGTTCGCCGCTGATCAGTTTCGGCAGGTATTTGCTTTTCTGTTCGTGAGTGCCGTTGCGGTTGATCTGGTTGACGCAGAGGTTGGAGTGCGCGCCGTAGGACAGGGCGACCGAGGCCGAACCGCGGCTGATTTCTTCCATGGCGACCACGTGCGCCAGGTAACCCAGGCCCGCGCCGCCGTACTCTTCCGGCACGGTGATGCCCAGCAGGCCCATGTCGCCGAATTTGCGCCACAGGTCAGCCGGGAACAGGTTGTCGATGTCGATCTGAGCGGCGCGCGGGGCGATCTCTTTGGCGACGAAGGACTGAACCTGATCGCGCAGCATGTCGATGGTTTCACCGAGGGCAAAGTTCAGGGATGGGTAGCTCATGGGGCACCTTTTGGCTTTTTTGTAGGGTGGGGAGGGCAGTGATTCAGCTCTCACCTTTACGTTAACGTAAGCCTGTGACGAATGGCTGTCAATCACCCTTTACGTTAACGTCAACTTGAGCGAGAGTAGAGCCAGTTCTGAAAGACCTGCGTCGCCTTATGTGGCTTGCCACACAAGCCTCGCTCCTACAATAAAGACAATAGGGGTCGTCATGGATCAACCCAGTGCAAGCCCGCAGCGCAGCTATACCCGTGGTTCCCAGGACAAAGCCTTGCTGGCGATGACCATCGGCCAGGCGTTTGATAACACCGTCGCGCAATACCCGAACGGGGAGGCGCTGGTCGTGCGCCACCAACAGCTGCGTTACACCTGGCAGCAGCTGTCGGATGCTGTTGATCTGCACGCCAGAGCATTCCTGGCGCTGGGTTTGCAAACCGGTGACCGGCTCGGTATCTGGGCCCCGAACTGCGCCCAGTGGTGCATCAGCCAGTTCGCCAGTGCGAAAATCGGCGTGATCCTGGTCAACATCAACCCGGCTTATCGCAGTTCGGAACTCGAATACGTATTGAAGCAATCCGGCTGCCAATGGCTGGTTTGCGCCGGGGCCTTCAAGACCTCCGACTATCACGGCATGCTGCAAGGGTTGGTGCCGGAATTGGCGGAGCAATCCATCGGCCGCTTGCAGAGCGAACGCCTGCCGGAACTGCGTGGGGTCATCAGCCTGGATGCGCAGCCACCCTCGGGTTTCCTGCCGTGGTCGCAATTGGCCGATCTGGCAGCCAGTGTGTCGATCGAGCCATTGCACGAACGCCAGGACAGCCTGCATTTCGACCAGGCGGTGAACATCCAGTACACCTCCGGCACCACCGGTTTCCCCAAGGGCGCGACCCTCAGCCACTACAACATTCTCAACAACGGTTACATGGTCGGCGAAAGCCTCGGCCTGACTGCCCGTGATCGGCTGGTGATTCCGGTGCCGCTGTATCACTGCTTCGGCATGGTCATGGGCAACCTCGGCTGCGTCACCCACGGCAGCACCATGATTTACCCCAACGATGCCTTCGATCCGCTGTTGACCCTGACCACCGTCGCCGAAGAAAAAGCCACCGCGCTTTATGGCGTGCCGACCATGTTCATCGCCATGCTCGATCAGCCCAAGCGCGCCGAATTTGATTTGTCGAGCCTGCGCACCGGGATCATGGCCGGGGCGACGTGTCCGATCGAGGTGATGCGTCGGGTTATCGGCGAAATGCACATGAGCGAAGTGCAGATTGCCTACGGCATGACGGAAACCAGCCCCGTGTCTTTGCAGACCGGTCCGTCGGACGACCTGGAATTGCGCGTCACCACGGTCGGCCGCACCCAGCCGCAACTGGAAAGCAAGATCATCGACGAGGCGGGCAATCTGGTGCCACGCGGCACCATTGGCGAGCTGTGCACTCGGGGTTACAGCGTGATGCTCGGCTACTGGAAGAACCCGCAAGCCACCGCCGAGGCTATCGATGACGCTGGCTGGATGCACACCGGCGATCTGGCGAGCATGAACGACGAAGGCCACGTGTGCATCGCCGGGCGTAACAAGGACATGATCATTCGCGGCGGTGAGAATATTTACCCGCGCGAACTTGAAGAGTTCTTCTTCACCCACCCGGCGGTTGCCGATGTGCAGGTGATCGGCATTCCTTGCTCCCGGTATGGCGAAGAGATTGTCGCCTGGATCAAATTCCATCCCGGCCACAGCGCTACCGAGCAGGAACTGCAAGCCTGGTGCAAGGAGCGTATCGCGCACTTCAAGACGCCGCGTTACTTCAAGTTCGTCGAGGAGTTTCCGATGACCGTGACCGGCAAGATCCAGAAGTTTCGGATGCGCGAGATCAGCATCGAGGAGCTGCGCAGCAAAAACGCCTGACACATAACCAGTGTGGGGGCGAGCCTGCTTCCACATGTGGGTCGAGAAAAATAGAAAGACAAGAAAGCACAAAGGGGAGCCGAAGCTCCCCTTTAATTTTGTCGTTACGTGCTCTTTTTTTATTATTGAGGGGCGGTCTGTTGTTGTTTTTGGCAACCGTGGCCCTTTACCGCTGTTTTTGTCGATCCCCATCCGGGATCAAGAGCAAACGTATTTTTTTGAGCGCTGATCTACTTTTTCGCCAAGCGATCCAACCAGTTCGGGAGCTACCTGAAGGTAGTTTTATTGTTCTCTGCCCGGTTGCGGGTTACTCCGAAAAGCACCCTGAAAAGCACACCTTCTCCAAAAAAATCTGTTAGCTGCGTCTCTGCCGTGTTGTTCTTGTTATGTCAGAGTCGTTACGTCTTATTTTTATTGGTTTGCAGCTTTTTATTCTTGTTATGCCATAGAGATAGCAGAAGCCATGCCAACTTTGAAAAGTCCTTTAAAATCAATGATTTGATTTTTTGTGAGATTTTTCACCCGTACCAAACCTGACAATTTGTTTCCGTGTTACTCGTTTCCGCCCCACGTGCCAGAACACGCGGTAACACCCGGACACATCCACACTGTCACTGTGCGCTGCGAGCCTTGGCCACGCGAGAACCGGTAGGGCGCCCCAGCACCGCGCAAATCTGCTGGCCGGCGCGAATCAAGGCGTCCAGGTCGATCCCGGTCTCGATGCCCAGGCCGTTGAGCAGGTAAACCACGTCTTCGGTGGCGACGTTACCGCTGGCGCCCTTGGCGTACGGGCAGCCGCCAAGGCCGGCAATGGAGCTGTCGAATACCGAAATGCCTTCCAGCAGGCTGGCGTAGATATTGGCCATGGCCTGGCCATAGGTGTCGTGGAAGTGCCCGGCCAGTTTTTTCCGTGGCACGTCGGCCGAAACCACTTCAAACATCTTGCGGGTCGCGCCAGCGGTGCCGGTGCCGATGGTGTCTCCCAGCGAAACCTCGTAGCAGCCCATCGCATAGAGCTCGCGAGCGACCCGGGCGACTTGTGCAGGCTTGACATCACCCTCATAAGGGCAGCCCAGCACACAGGACACGTAACCGCGCACGCTGACGCCGTGTTGTTTGGCGGCGTCCATGATCGGCACGAAGCGCTCCAGGCTCTCGCTGATCGAGCAATTGATATTACGCTGGGAGAACGCTTCGGACGCTGCGGCGAACACTGCGACTTCCTTGACCCCGGCGGCGATAGCGTCTTCAAAGCCCCGCAGGTTGGGGGCGAGGGCGCCATAGGTCACCCCTGGTTTGCGCTGGATCTGCGCGAAGACCTCGGCGGAACCGGCCATTTGCGGCACCCATTTGGGCGAGACGAAACTGCCGACTTCTATATAGCCGAGGCCAGCGGCGGTGAGCGCATCGACCAGTTGCACCTTGTCCGCGACGCTGATGGGTTGGGCTTCGTTTTGCAGACCGTCGCGGGGGCCGACTTCGACCAGGCGTACGTGGGTGGGGAGGGACATGGGAATCGACCTGTTGAGATTGTATGAATGTTCACAGAGCCCTGTAGGAGCTGAGCTTGCTCGCGAAAGCGTCAGGTCAGTCGACATCCATGTTGAAGGACATACCGCTTTCGCGAGCAAGCTCAGCTCCTACACGAGCTGCTGGCTCTTGATCGTTTGCTCCAGCGCCTGGGTGCAGCGCTCCTCGGCTGTGTCGAGTTCCAGCTTCATCTGTTCGATGTCCAGCAGTTGCTGCTCGAGTTGTTCCCGACGCTCGGCAATTTTCGCCAGCATGCTGTGCAATTGCTTGGTGTTACCGCTGGAGGGGTCATAGAGCTCGATCAGCTCGCGGCATTCGGCCAGGGAAAAACCAATGCGCTTGCCCCGCAGGATCAGCTTCAGACTGACCTTGTCACGGGGCGAATAAATGCGTTCCTGACCGCGACGCTCGGGGCTGAGCAGGCCTTGCTCTTCATAGAAGCGAATGGCCCGGGTGGTGATGTCGAGCTCGCGGGCGAGGTCGGAAATGCTATAGGTCTGGCTGCTCATGGAAGCGCTCGAAAAAGGTCATGGCGCTAAGCTAATGTCAGGTTGACGTTTACGTCAAGGGGCATGAATTGTCTGTGTAGTGACGGGCCTCTTCGCGGGCAAGCCTCGCTCCTACAGGTTTGGTGTCGATCATTTAATCGTGGTTCGACGCTAACCTTGTAGGAGCGAGGCTTGCCCGCGAAGAACGATGACGCGGATTAACGTCCTACACCGTATCCAGCTTCTTCTCGTGCGCCGTGACCTGCTGGCACAACTCGATCATCTGCTCGCGCATCCAGCGGTTGGCCGGGTCCTGGTCGGTGCTTTCGTGCCAGTAGAGGTGGGTTTCCACCGGCGGAACTTCTTTGACCGGCAGGTTCACCGAGTACAAATCATGGCGACGGGCGAAGCGTTCAGGCACGGTCATGACCATGTCGGTCTGCTGTAACACCTGGGACGCCATCAGGTAATGCTGGGAGCGCAGGGCGATCTTGCGCTGGATGCCCATTTTGCCCAGGGCCAGGTCGACATAGCCCAGGCCGCTGCGGCGGCTGGAGATATGGATGTGGGTCAGGGACAGGTAATCGTCGAGGGTGAATTTCTCTTTGCCCGCCAGCGGATGGCCCTTGCGCATGGCGCACACATAACGGTCTTCCATCAACTTGACGTGGCGCACCTGCGGGTCGGTGTTGAGCGGCGCATCCACCGCGAAATCCAGGCGCCCGGCCGCCAGTTCCTTGGTGGTTTCGCGGCGTTTGGACAGGAAACTTTCGATGATCACCGTCGGCGCCAGGCGGCGCAGGCGCTGGAACAATGGTGGGAGGATCACCGCTTCGGTGAGGTCGGTCATGCTGATGCGGTAGGTCTTGACCGCCTGCAACGGGTTGAAGATGCGGCTTTCCTGCACCGACACCCGCAGCAGGGAGAGGGCGTTACGCACGGGGCCGATGATGTTCTGCGCCATCGGTGTGGGCACCATGCCCTGGGCGGTGCGCACGAAAAGCGGGTCGTTGAAGGTTTCGCGCAGGCGGGCCAGAGCGTTCGACACCGCCGGTTGAGTAATGCCGACGATCTGCCCGGCGCGGGTCAGGTTGGCTTCGGTGTAGATCGCGTCGAAGACGATGAAAAGGTTGAGGTCGACCTTGCTCAGATTCATGCGCTGCACTCTTGTTATCAGGGGCGTCTTGATCGGACCCGAGGGCCTTGGCAATCAGCCGATCATATATCGGTGATGAATGTTAATACACGCCGAGAATAGGTTAGGTAAATTTTCGTAGCTGTTCTAGCATCGATTGCATGACCTGAACAACTCCTCTGAACCCCTGATTAAAAGGTAGAGCTGCCATGGATTTCGCTTATTCGCCCAAGGTCCAGGAACTGCGTGAGCGCGTGACTGCGTTCATGGACACCTACGTTTATCCCGCCGAAGCGGTGTTCGAACGCCAGGTCGCCGAGGGCGATCGCTGGCAGCCGACGGCGATCATGGAAGAACTCAAACTCAAGGCCAAGGCCGAAGGCCTGTGGAATTTGTTTCTGCCTGAGTCTGAACTGGGTGCCGGCCTGACCAACCTCGAATACGCGCCATTGGCGGAAATCATGGGTCGCTCATTGCTGGGCCCTGAGCCGTTCAACTGCTCGGCGCCCGACACCGGCAACATGGAAGTGCTGGTGCGTTACGCCAACGAAGAGCAGAAGCAACGCTGGCTCGAACCGCTGTTGCGCGGCGAGATCCGCTCGGCGTTCGCCATGACCGAGCCGGACGTGGCCTCGTCCGACGCCACCAACATGGCTGCCCGTGCCGTGCGTGATGGCGATGAGTGGGTGATCAACGGCAAGAAATGGTGGACTTCAGGGGCCTGCGATCCGCGCTGCAAGATCCTGATCTTCATGGGCCTGAGCAATCCGGATGCACCACGCCACGCTCAGCACTCGATGATTCTGGTGCCGGTGGATACGCCGGGCGTGAAGATTGTGCGTCCGCTGCCGGTGTTCGGTTACGACGACGCGCCTCACGGCCACGCCGAAGTGCTATTCGAGAACGTCCGGGTGCCGTACGAAAACGTCCTGTTGGGCGAAGGACGCGGCTTCGAAATCGCCCAGGGTCGCCTCGGCCCGGGCCGGATTCACCACTGCATGCGTTCGATCGGCATGGCTGAACGTGCGCTGGAGCTGATGTGCAAACGGGCGGTCAACCGCACCGCGTTTGGCAAACCCTTGGCGCGTCTGGGCGGCAACATCGACAAAATCGCCGACTCGCGGATGGAGATCGACATGGCGCGACTGCTGACGTTGAAAGCGGCGTACATGATGGACACCGTCGGCAACAAAGTGGCGAAGAGCGAGATCGCGCAGATCAAAGTGGTTGCACCGAACGTGGCGTTGCGGGTGATCGACCGGGCGATCCAGATCCATGGCGGGGCAGGGGTGTCCAACGATTTCCCGCTGGCCTACATGTATGCCATGCAACGCACCCTGCGCCTGGCCGACGGCCCGGACGAAGTGCACCGCGCGGCGATTGGCAAGTTCGAGATCGGCAAGTACGTGCCTAAGGAAATGATGCGCAGCGGGCACTGAGACCTGTGGCGAGGGGGCTTGCCCCCGTTCGGCTGCGCAGCAGTCGTAAATTGTACACCGCGTCTTTCCAGGAAAAATGCGGTGGCCGGTTTGAGGCCCGCTTCGCGGTCCAACGGGGGCAAGCCCCCTCGCCACAGTAGGCCCCCAAGCCACAATGTTTGGTGCTTACTTCAATACACCCAAACCTCAACCCGCCGATTCTTGATCCGCCCTTCATCCCCGCTGTTGGCCGCCACCGGCATCTCGGCGCCAAAACCGCGAATCTCGCGAAACACCACGCCGCTTTTCACCAGTTCTCGCCGCACCGCCATGGCCCGCAGTTTCGACAGCAGGTCGGCCCGCGCGGGGTCGCTCTTGGCATCGCCAAACCCTACCAGCGTCACCTGCCGATTGGCTTTGTCGTGCTGCCTTATATAGTCGAGCACCCGCGACAGGTCCTGGCGGGCCTTGTTGTCCAGCGTCGCGCTGCCTTCTTCGAAACGAAAATTCACCGTCAGCCGCTGGGCATGCCGACTGAGTGCCTGATAACCCTCGGGCATCAGCGCATTCGGTGTGACGGCCATGGCCTGAACGGTTTGCGCGATAAAACCATTGGCCGCAACAATCGCCTGGCCATTGCTGCTCTGGGCGAACTTCACCAGCGCCTTGGCCCAGGGATTTTTCCCGTTCGGCGGCAGGTAAAAGAACAGCCGACGGGACAGCGGGTAATCTTCCGTCGTGATCAGGCTATTGAGCGGCAGCATGGCCTGGGAGTCGCCATCGACAATGGCCACGGCCTTGGCCTGGCGCACATAAGGCAAACCGATGAAGCCGATGGCTTGCGGGTCCAGACTCACCGCGTCGGACAATTGCTCACTGGATTCGAAGCGTTTCGCGTTGCCGCTCAGCATTTTCCCACGCGGGCTGAGGACCAACTCCTTGAACGTGTCGTAGGTGCCCGATTGGTCATCCCGCGCGTAGAGATGAATCGTCCCACCGGTGCCGCCGAGCTCTTCCCAGGTTTTCGTTTCGCCGCTGAAAATTCGCGCCAGTTGCTCGGTGTTGAGCTGCTTCAGCGGATTGTGCGGATGAAGGATGATGGCCAGCCCGTCGATGGCGATGACTTGTTCGGCAACCGGGCTTTTCAGGTCGCCCAGCGGTTCGAGATCCAGTCGTTCGCTGTCCTTGATCGGCCGTGACGAGGCCGCAAGATCGGCGGAGGCGATTTTCAGGGCTTTGAATCCGGTGCTGGAACCGTGGGCCGCGACTTCCACCTCCACTCGGCGGCCCTGAGCGGTTTCTCCGACGATGCGTTGTTCGTTGGCTTTGTCCGGGGCTTCGCGGTGCACCTTGAGCAGGCCCTGTTCATGCATCAACCCCTCGACCAGCGCCGGCCCCAACGCCGCGCCAATGGTGTTGGAACCCTGGATGCGCAGCACCGGGCCGCGTTCGGGCGTCGGCAGATCGCCGGCCGATACTGTCAACGGCAGCACGGCGCCGAGCAGCAGGAACAACACGCGCAGGGACATGCCGGCACCTTAATAAGCCAAAGAAAGTGCCGGGAGAATAAGTCAGTAAGGTTTCTGAACGATGACAGTGATTATTCCCACGCGGAGCGTGGGAACGATCAGCAAAACGTTATCAGCTCAACTCAAGCCAGATCGGCGCGTGATCGGAAGGCTTTTCCATTGCGCGCAGTTCGTAATCCACGCCTGCGTCCTTGACCCGAGGCAACAACCCGTTGGACGCCATGATCAGGTCAATCCGCAGCCCACGCTTGGGCTCATCTTCAAAACCGCGGCTGCGGTAGTCGAACCAGCTGAAACGGTCGGCAACCTCCGGGTTCAGGTGACGGAAACTGTCCACCAGACCCCAGTTCTTCAGGCGTGCCATCCATTCGCGTTCTTCGGGCAGGAAGCTGCATTTGCCGGTTTTCAGCCAGCGTTTCATGTTATCCGGGCCAATGCCGATGTCGCAGTCTTCCGGGGAAATGTTCACATCGCCCATCACTACGATCGGCTGGTCGTTGCTGAACTGGCTTTCCAGCAATTGCTGCAAATCGCTGTAGAAACGTTCCTTGGCCGGGAACTTGGTGGGGTGATCGCGGCTTTCGCCCTGTGGGAAATAGCCGTTCATGATGGTCACCGGCACGCCATTGGCGTCGGCGAACGTGCCCCAGATAAAGCGCCGTTGAGCGTCTTCTTCATCAGTGGCGAAACCTTTGTGCAGCGCAATCGGCTCCTGGCGCGAGAGCAGGGCCACGCCGTAGTGACTCTTCTGGCCGTGGAAATACACGTGATACCCCAGCGCCTGCACCTCGGCCAGGGGAAACTGGTCGTCGTGGACCTTGGTTTCCTGCAACCCGATCACGTCCGGCTGATGCTTTTCGATCAGCGCCGCCAGCTGATGCGGGCGAGCGCGCAGCCCGTTGATGTTGAAGGAGACGATCTTCATGGTCGGCAGTCCTGGCAAAAGTGCGATGCTAGCTGACATGTAGGAATGGGGCCAGCTTTGGGGTGAGGGGATTCATTGTGTCCTGTCAGAGATGTGTTGGCAGATCCGGCCTCTTCGCGGGCAAGTCCGGTCGATGAAGCTCCTCGCTTGGTCTATACCTGTCTGGGGAACTGTGAAGCCACCCCAAGGCTCGTACCAAGAAGAGCGCAGCCATCTGAGCTGTGCCCCAGGGAGATCCGCCGTTATGCCCGAAACCTCGACCGCCATCGCCGATATTCACATGCTCGACAGCGGCTATTCCCGCGAAGCGCGTTCCCTGTTGTACCAGGCGTACCGGCACGAGCCGACGTTCGGCTACCTGTTCGAAGCCGAACGCCCCGGTTATGAACAGCGAGTCCGGGCGACGGTGCGCGAACTGATCAAACAGCACTTTCTGCAGGATTTGCCGGCCATCGGCCTGCTGGTGAATGACCGCTTGATCGGCATCGCCCTGATCGCGCCGCCGCAACGCCGCCTGGGCATCACCGAAAGCTGGGCCTGGCGCCTGCGGATGGTGCTCAGCACCGGGTTTCGCTGTACCCGACGCTACCTCGATTACCACGCCGCCGTGATGGCGTGCGTGCCGTCCGACTCGGTGCACGTCCTGCCATTGCTGGGGGTTCACCCGCAATTCCAGGGCAAGCACTTTGGCGAACAGTTGCTGCAAGCGGTGCACAACTGGTGCGCGGTCGATGAGCACTCCCAAGGCGTGATCCTCGACACTGGGAATCCTCGCTATCTGGAGTTCTATAAGCGTCAGGGCTATGAGGAAATCGGCGAAGTGGCCGTAGGGCCGATTCGTGAGCACGTGTTTTTCCACGCCAACCCGCAGGTGTTACAAACAGCAACAGCGTAATCGCCGAACTTTTGGGACAAGTCCGGCTCTATCAGGCTCCCAAGCTCGTGATAGCATCCGCGCCTATGAATGTTCCAGGAAGAATGACCAGCGGCCTGTTGATGCTGTTATCCAGCTGCGCGGCGCTGGCGCAAAGTGAATTGGATGTGCGGATCAAACCGTCCAACGATGAACTGAAGGCCAATATAGAGGGCTATATCGGTAGCCTCGGCGATCGCGATGAAGAAGCCTTGCTGCGCTTCAGTCGCGGCGCCGAAGAACAGGCGCGCAAGGCCGCCCAGGCCTTGGGGTATTACCAGCCGCAAATCGACAGCGACGTGAAGGGCGGCAAGACGCCGCGCCTGGTGCTGAACATCGATCCCGGCGAGCCGATCCATTTGCGTAACGTCACGATACGTGTCGACGGTCCTGCCGCCTCGCTCAAATCCTTTCGTGTGCCCAAAAGCGACCTGCTAATGCCAGGCGCGGTGCTTAACCATGGCCGTTACGAAGACGCCAAGCGGCTGATCCAGAACCAGGCCTCGCGTTTCGGCTTCTTCAGTGGGCGCTTCACTCGCCAGAAGCTGCTGGTGGACCCGCGCGCGGGCGTCGCCGACATCGAATTGATCTACGACAGCGGCCCGCGTTATGCGCTGGGCAAAGTCAGTTTTGAAGGCGACACGCCGTTCGACGAAGACCTGCTGCAACGCATGGTGCCGTTCAAGGCCGGTACGCCCTATGACTCGGAACTGATCGCCGAACTCAATCAGGCGCTGCAATCGAGCGGTTATTTCGAAGGCGTGCGCGTCGACGCGGCGCCAACGGCCTCCAAGGACGACGTGATCCCGGTGGCGGTCAAACTCGACACCCGCAAGCCTCGGACCATGGGCTTGGGTCTGGGGTTTTCCACCGACGTCGGCCCGCGAATCAAGGCCAACTGGACCCGGCACTGGGTCAACCCGCAAGGCGACAGCTATGGCTGGGAAGCCGAACTGTCGGCACCGCGGCAGAACGTCGGGGTGTTTTACGACATTCCCCTGGACCCACCGTTGACCGACAAACTGCGCTGGGCCGCTGGCTATCAATATGAAGATATCGCTGGCACCGACTCCCGCAGCAAATTGCTGACCCTCGGCCCCGAATGGCACAGCAAGTTGCCCAGCGGCTGGCAGCGGGTGGTGTCGCTTAAATGGCAACGTGAGGAATACACACTCGGTGACGACTCGGGGCTCAGTACCTTGCTAATGCCCGGCGTGAGCTATTCGTACCTGAAAAGCGACAACCGCATCGATCCGCATAATGGCTATCGCCTGCAATTCGAAACCAAGGTCGCCAAGGAAGGATTGGGTTCGGACACCAACCTGGTGTATGGCACGGCACTGGTCAAAGGCCTGACCACGGTCTTCGATAAACACCGCTTCCTCGGTCGGGTGCAGGTCGGCGGCAGCGCCACCAACGGTTACAAATCGGTGCCGCCGTCTCTGCGCTTCTTCGCCGGTGGCGATCAGAGCGTGCGCGGTTACGATTACCAGAGCCTGTCCCCGGAGAACTCCGATGGCGACCGTATCGGTGGCCGTTACATGGTGGCCGGCAGCGTCGAGTATCAATACTCCATCGCCGAAAAGTGGCGGGTCGCAACCTTCATCGATCAGGGCAACTCCTTCAACACCCTCGAACTGCCGAACCTGAAGACCGGCGTCGGTATTGGCGTACGCTGGGTTTCGCCGGTAGGACCAATTCGCCTCGACCTAGCCCACGCGATGGACGACGACGGCGGCATTCGACTGCACTTTTCCATGGGGCCTGAGCTGTGAAGCGTGGTTTGAAAATAGCGCTGCTGGCGATCCCGGCGCTGCTGATGCTGGTCGTGCTGGCCTTGATCATCGTGCTGGGTACGGCGACGGGCAGTCGCTGGGCGCTCGGGTTTGTGCCGGGTTTGACCGTGGAGAATTTCCAGGGCCGTTTGGGTGGACAGTGGAGCGCCGACCATCTGCTGTGGCAGCAGGACAACAGCCGGGTTGAGCTGAACCAGGCGATTTTCGCCTGGTCGCCACTGTGCCTGACGCGCATGACGCTGTGCATCGAGCAATTGCAGGCCGAGCAGGTCAGCCTGCAATTCCCGCCAGGCGTGGAAGAGCAAAGCAGCGGGCCGATCAGCCTTCCAGACTTGAAATTGCCGCTGGCCATTGAGTTGGGTGACGTCAAGGTCGGCCGTCTGCTGTTCAACGGCAGCGAAGAGCTCAAAGGCCTGCAACTGGCGGCGCACTGGACCGAACAGGGTTTGCAGATCGATTCGGTGCACTTGCAGCGGGATGAACTGAGCCTGAACCTGTCCGGCCTGTTGCAACCGAGCGGCAACTGGCCGCTGACCGCCGAAGGCAAACTGACCTTGCCGGCGCCGGGCACCGAACCTTGGGCACTGGCTTTGAAGGTCGACGGCGATCTGCTGAAAACCCTGAACCTGAAAGCCAACAGCAGCGGTTACCTGAACGGGCAGTTGACCGGCGAATTGCAGCCGCTGGTGGAAAACCTGCCGGCCAAAGTGCGCGTCATCTCTGACGGCTTCAAGGCCAGCGCCGAGCTGCCGGACACCCTGCAACTCAATCAACTGGAACTCACCGGCGATGGCGACCTGAAAAACGGCTACCAGTTGCTCGGCAAAGCCACGTTGCCCGCCGAACTTGGCCCGGTCGCGTTGTTGCTGCAAGGCAAGGTTGACGCCAAGGGCGCGCAAATCGCGGGTCTCGACCTGACCGCCAATGACAAACAAAGCCTCAAGCTCACCGGGCAACTGGACTGGAGCAAAGGCTTCAGTGCCGAAGCGAAAATCGACTGGCTGGATTTCCCCTGGCACCGCCTCTATCCGCTGATCGACGAGCCGCAAGTGGCACTGCGCAGCTTCAACGGTGAAGTCTCCTACACCGACGGCAACTACATCGGTAACTTCAAGGCCGTACTGGATGGTCCGGCCGGGGCGTTCAGCCTGAACAGCCCGTTCAGCGGCGACCTGAGCCAAATCCATCTGCCGCAATTCAAGCTCGAAGCCGGGCAGGGCAAGGCCGAAGGGCACCTGAACCTGCAATTTGCCGACGGCATCGCCTGGGATACCGCGCTGGACCTCTCGGCGATCAACCCGGCGTACTGGCTCGCGGAGTTGCCGGGTACCTTGGCGGGTCCGTTACGCAGCAAAGGCGAGATGAAGAATGAAAGGCTCAGCCTGACCGCCGACCTGGACCTGAAAGGCAAACTGCGCGGGCAGCCGGCGGTGTTGCAAGCCAAGGCTGATGGCGGCGGCGAGCAATGGAACCTCAGCGCGTTGCAGATTCGCCTGGGTGACAACAGCATCAATGGCCAAGGCAGCCTGCAACAGAAACTCGCCGGCCAGATCGACATCAAAATGCCGCGCCTGGCCCAACTCTGGCCGCAACTGCGCGGCCAGCTCAATGGTCGGGTCAATGTCGCCGGCACGCTCAAGGCACCGCAAGGCAAGCTCGCCCTGCAAGGCACGCAACTGGTTTTCGAAGACAACCGCCTGCAAAGCCTCAATCTGGATGCCACCCTCGACAGTGCTCAACGGGCGAAGATCGACCTCAAGGGCAGCGGCATTCAGACCGGCGACACGTCACTGGGCACCTTGACCGCCAGCGGCCAGGGCGACATCAAAAACCAGAAGCTGACCCTCGACCTGCAAGGACCGAAACTGAAACTGGCGCTCGGTCTCGACGGCGCGTTGGATAAAGGTAACTGGCGCGGGCGTCTGGCCAGTGGCGATATCCAGGCCGGTGGTCAGGACTGGAAGCTGCAAAACCCGGCCAGACTCGAACGGCTGGCGGACGGCAAAATCAACTTCGGTGCCCATTGCTGGATGTCCGGCCCGGCCAGCCTGTGTGGCGAAGACCAGCGCTTGATGCCCGAGCCAAAGCTGCGTTACCACCTCAAGCAGTTCCCGATCGACAGCCTGGCGCAATGGCTGCCGAAGGATTTTGCCTGGCAGGGCCGGCTCAACGCCGACCTGCAACTGGATTTGCCGGCCAGCGGCCCGAACGGCCAGATCAGCGTCGATGCCAGCGGCGGCACGTTGCGCATGAAGGAAAAGGATCAGTGGCTGGACTTCCCGTACCAGACCCTGAAACTCACCAGCAAACTCACGCCAAAACGCATCGACACCGACCTCAGCTTCGTCGGTGGCAAGCTTGGTGAGCTGATGCTGCAGGCGCAGATCAACCCGTTGCCGAAGAACAAACCGCTGACCGGCTCATTCCGCCTCAATGGCCTGGATTTGTCGGTGGCGCGGCCGTTTGTGCCGATGGTCGAGAAACTCACCGGGCATTTGAACGGCAGCGGCACGCTGTCTGGCGGGTTGTTGGCGCCGCAGGTCAACGGCAACCTTGAGCTGCGCGACGGTGAAATCTCCGGGCCGGAACTGCCGATGGCGCTCCAGGCCCTGCAACTGCAAGCCGTGATTGCCGGCGAAACCGTACAGCTGAACGGCAGCTGGAAAAGCGGCAAGAGCGGGCAGGGCAGCCTCAATGGCAACATCGCCTGGGGCCAGGCACTGGTGGTGGACCTGGCCCTCAAAGGCACGCAGTTGCCGGTCAGCGTCGAGCCATACGCCAAGCTCGAAGTGGCGCCGGACCTGAAAATTTCGATGAAGGACGACAAACTCGCAATCGTCGGCAAAGTGCTGGTGCCCAAGGGCGAAATCACCGTGCGTGAGCTGCCGCCGTCGACGGTCAAGGTCTCCGATGACACGGTGATCGTCGGTCAGCAGACCGAAGAGGGCAAGCCGCCGATGGCCATGGCGATGGACATCGATGTGGTGGTCGGGGAAGACAAACTCAGCTTCGCCGGGTTTGGCCTGACCGCCAACCTGCAAGGTCATGTGCACATCGGCGACAACATGGACACACGCGGCGAGCTCTGGCTCAACGACGGGCGTTATCGCGCCTACGGCCAGCGGCTGACGGTGCGTCGGGCCCGATTGCTGTTTGCCGGTCCCATCGATCAGCCGTACCTGGACATCGAAGCGATTCGCCAGACCGACGACGTGATTGCCGGCATTCGCTTGAGCGGCAGTGCCGAACAGCCGACCACGCAGATCTTTTCCGAGCCGGCGATGAGTCAGGAGCAGGCGTTGTCCTACCTGGTGCTGGGGCGTCCGCTGAGTACCACCGGTGAAGACAACAACATGCTCGCCCAGGCCGCCCTCGGCTTGGGTTTGATGGGCAGCTCCGGGGTCACTAGCGGGTTGGCCAAGGATCTGGGCATTCAGGACTTCCAGCTCGATACCCAAGGCAGCGGCAATACCACCAGTGTGGTGGCCAGCGGCAACATCTCCGAGAAGCTCAGCCTGCGTTATGGCGTAGGCGTGTTTGAACCGGCCAACACCATCGCCTTGCGTTACAAGCTGAGCAAAAAAGTCTACCTCGAAGCCGCCAGCGGCGTGGCCAGTTCGCTGGACATCTTCTACAAGCGGGATTTCTAACACCTCGATCCTTTCAGATAGACCGGGTCGCTCCCGTCGTAAGCAGGTCCGCCCCACACGGTCCGGTGTGGTCCTTGCGGGAGTGGGGCGGCGGCGCTCAGAGTTTGAACTGGGCGACCAAGGTGCTGAACGAACCGGCCAGGCGAGACAGCTCCTGGCTAGCGGCCGCCGTCTGATTGGCCCCCGCGGTACTCTGGGTCGACAGGTCTTGGATGTTCGTCAGGTTACGGTCCACTTCCCGTGCGACCTGGGCCTGCTCTTCGGAGGCGGAGGCAATCACCAGATTGCGTTCGTTGATGATCGAAACGCCGTCCGTAATCTTCTGCAACGCCGAACCGGCGTCCTGCGCCAGGTCCTGGGTTTGAGTGGCCAGTGCCAGGCTCTTGCCCATGGCGTTCACGGCCCCGTCGGCCCCGCGTTGCACAGTGCTGATCATGCCTTCGATTTCCACGGTGGAGGCCTGGGTGCGATGGGCCAAGGCACGAACTTCGTCGGCCACCACGGCAAAACCACGACCTTGCTCTCCCGCACGGGCCGCTTCGATAGCGGCATTCAAGGCCAGCAGATTGGTCTGTTCGGCAATGCTGCGAATCACGTCCAGCACCTTGCTGATCTCCCGGACATTGCCGGCCAGTTCGGTCACTGCCTGGTTGGAATCGGTGATTTCGGCCACCATGTGGGTGATGCCTGTCACGGTCTGTTTGACTTGTGACTGACCGTTAATGGCGTCGCTACTGGCGCTGCTTGAGGCTTGTGAAGTAGTGACGGCGTTACGTGCTACTTCTTCAACCGCAGCGGTCATCTCGTTGACCGCCGTGGCAGCCTGCTGGATTTCATCATTCTGACGGGTTAACCCGCGTGTGCTTTCTTCGGTCACAGCTGACAGTTCTTCGGCGGCTGAGGCCAGTTGATCCGATGCGTTGGCGATTTGTGTGAGGGTACGCTTCAGGCCCCCTTGCATCGCAGAAATGGCATTGAGCAACTGGCCTGCTTCGTCGTGGCTGTTGCCGCTGATGGCTCGGGTGAGGTCCCCACCTGCAATCTCCTGTGCGTAAGACACGGCCAGCGCCAATGGACGTGTGATCATGCGGGTGATGAAGACGCCAAGGGCGATTGCCAGGACGAACGCAATGATGATCCCGGTCGTCAACGACAGTATGGCGGTGCGGTGCAACGCTTCCGCCTCAGCAGCGCCTTCGCCTATCTGTCGGTTGTTGGAATCAACCATCACCCGTATCAGGCTTCGCGCTTCACGGAACGCGATGTTATTGGTGCCGTTGAGGATGACGGCGGCCTGGTCCAGATTTTTGGCGTCTATCAGTTCGACAATCTTTTGTGATGTGCTGATGTAGGTCGGCCAGACCAGGTCCAGTTTGTCACCCGCCGCGCGCTCATCGTCCTGCAGTGGCGTCGCACGGTAGCTGGCGTAGGCATTTTTTGCAGTGTTCAAATCAGTCACCAGCGCTTCGTGCAGGCGGTGATTTTCGCTGTCCGGTAACACGCCTCTTTGCCCATCAAGCAGACGATACATCCCACGGTTGTGCGCGGTGAGGCTGCTCAGGGTTTCCCCGATTTTGCCCACTGACACGAGGTCGTCAGAAAAGGTCAACGCCAGCGCCGTGGACAACCGATTAATGCTCAGGATGCTACCGGCGCCTACGAGTAGAGTAATCAAGGCGCAGAAAACAAACGCTGTCAGCAGTTTGGTCGAGAATTCAGAGCGGCTCAGGATGTTCATTCAGTGAGCTCGGTTGGAGTTTGTATGGGTTTGATCAGTGGGGATTAATCGCCACCATAATGGCTTCACAATAATTCACTAACTAGAACATTTATCATTTTTTCGCTCGTAGCCCAGAGCAAGACATCACGGACTCTGGACGTGGGGGGAGGAAACACACCCAGTCTATTTCTGCGGGATCGCTGAAGGTCTGACAGGTGCGCCTGTGCTCAAATCCGTTGAGCGGGTGGGGCGTAATCGGATGCCGCGATTGACATCAAAATGTCATCTTTTAATCGCATGAACGCCATGTTCGCTGAGTAATGTTCTCGCGAATGAGATCGATCTCAAGCGAGCGACAATGACTGATTTGAAAGAAGTTGCACGACTGGCAGGTGTATCGCGGGCGACTGCCGCGCGGACCTTCGCCTCCCCTGAAGTGGTGCGTCCGGCGACCCGCGAGCAAGTGTTCGCCGCTGCCCGCGAACTGGGTTTTCGGCCCAATCGCCTCGGCCGTCAACTGCGTTTGCAAACCACCAACCTGATCGGGGTGGTGGTCCCCAATCTCCTCAATCCGGTGTTCGCCGAGCAATTCCAGGCAATGGAGCGGGCCGCGCGTTTGCGTGGCTACAATTTGTTGCTGGCGACCACCGATTACAACAGCGAGCGTGAAAGCGCGGTGGTCGAGGAGTTGTTGCGCCAGCGGGTTGACGGGCTGGTGCTGACCGTTACCGATGCCGAAAGCAACCGCGTGCTGCAAAGCCTCGCCAGCGAGGACACGCCGTTTGTGCTGGCTTATCACCAACCGAGCAATCCCGATTACAGCGCGGTGTCGGTCGACAACCGCGCCGGGATGGCACTGGCCACGCGCTATTTGCTGGACGCTGGGCATCGGCGCATTGGCATGGTCGCCGGCCCGGCCTTGCAGTCTGACCGTGCCCGTCTGCGTTACGCCGGTTATGGCGACGCGATGCGTGAGCACGGCCTCGACAGCTTGCCGGTGATCGAAATGCCCGCCCATACCCAAGCCGATTTCGCCGCCCTTGAACCTTTTTTGTCCGGACCACAGGCGCCCAGCGCGTTGGTTTGTTCCAACGATTTGCTGGCGATCAGCCTGATCGCCGAACTGCGCCGACACGGCTGGAATGTGCCTGGGCAGCTGTCAGTGATCGGTTTCGACGGTATCGCCCTGGGCACGCAAATGCACCCCACGCTGTGCAGCGTGGTGCAGCCAATTGCAACGCTGGCCAGCACGGTCATTGACCAATTGCTGGCACAAATTGCTGGCGCTGCCCCGGTTTCCCATTGCCTGCCTTGCCATGTCCGGCCAGGCGAAAGTACTCAACCCTACGAGGAGAAACTCGATGACCCGCTTCACTAAAACCCTGGCTGCGTTATGGCTGTGCGGTGTGGCCAGCCTGGCCCAGGCCGCTGAAACGGCGATTTGCTACAACTGTCCACCGGAATGGGCAGATTGGGGCACTCAACTCAAGGCCATTGCCGACACCACAGGTGTGCAGGTACCGCTGGACAATAAAAACTCTGGCCAGGCTCTGGCGCAGTTGGTTGCCGAGCACGCCGCGCCGGTGGCGGACGTGGTGTATTACGGCGTGACATTCGGTTTACAGGCACAAAAAGCCGGAGTCGTCGGGACTTATAAGCCCAAAGGCTGGGAGCAGATTCCGACGGGGTTGAAAGACCCGCAGGGGCACTGGTTTGCAATTCATTCCGGCACGTTGGGAATCATGGTCAACGTCGATGCGCTGGGTGGCTTGCCGGTGCCGCAGAGCTGGGCTGATCTGCTCAAGCCTGAGTACAAAGGCATGGTCGGCTACCTCGATCCATCCAGTGCATTCGTCGGTTACGTGTCCGCGGTCGCCATTAATCAGGCGATGGGCGGGACCCTGGATAACTTCGCGCCGGCCATTGATTACTTCCAGAAACTGGCGAAAAACGCGCCCATCGTGCCGAAACAAACCGCGTATGCGCGGGTGCTTTCCGGTGAGCTGCCGATTCTGGTCGACTACGACTTCAACGCTTACCGTGCGCGCTACAAAGACAAGGCGAACGTCGCTTTCGTGATCCCCAGGGAAGGCAGCATCAGCGTGCCTTACGTGATGAGCGTGGTCGACAATGCACCGCATCGCGCCAACGCCGAAAAGGTCCTGGATTTTGTGCTGTCCGACCAGGGGCAGGCGTTGTGGGCCAAGGCATATCTGCGTCCGGTTCGTGAGATGAAGATGCCGGCCGACGTCGCCGCGCAGTTCCTTCCGGACAGTGACTATGCCCGCGCCGGCGTGGTCGATTACGAAAAAATGGCGGCGGTGCAGGAAGCCTTTGCTGCGCGCTATCTGAGTGAGGTCAAGTAAGTGACGACTGTGCCGCTCAACGTGCAGGACGTCTCGTCCCGCCACGATGTTTTGCAGCGCTTGCGACCAACGGTTGCCTGGGCGCTGGCCCCGGCGGCAGCGGTTCTGCTCGCGTTCTGGCTGTTGCCGCTGGCGCATTTGATTGTGCTGGGTGGGCAGGGGCGCGAGGGCAGCGACAGTGGCTATTGGCAAGTGCTCAGTAGTGCGCAATACCTTGGCAGCCTGGTGCAGACCTGTCTCCTTGCGGCGTTGGTGACACTGGCGGCGTTGTTGGTCGGTGGCATCAGCGGGGTGTTTCTCGCTCGCCAGCAGTTCTTCGGTCGCTCGGCGTTAGTTGCGCTGCTGACGTTTCCGCTGGCGTTTCCCGGGGTGGTGGTCGGCTTTCTGGTGATTCTGCTGGCCGGTCGACAAGGCCTGTTCGCCTCGCTCGGTCTGGGGCTGGCGGGTGAGCGCTGGATTTTCGCTTACTCGCTGACGGGGCTGTTCATCGGTTATCTGTACTTCTCGATTCCGCGGGTGATTCTCACGGTGATGGCCGCGTGTGAAAGCCTGGATCGCAGCCTGGAAGAAGCCGCGCACTCACTCGGCGCCGGACATTGGCGGGTGGTGTGCGACGTGATCGTGCCGGGGTTGGCCCCCGCGCTAGTATCCTGCGGCGCCATTTGTTTCGCGACGTCGATGGGCGCTTTCGGCACTGCGTTCACCTTGGGCACGCGGCTGAACGTGACCCCCGTGGCCATCTATAACGTGTTCACCAACTACGCCAATTTCACCGTGGCCGCTGCGCTGTCGGTCATCCTCGGAGCAGTCACCTGGGCGGTGCTGTTGCTGGCACGGCGCGTGGCCAAACAGTCGGGGACGGTTTTGTGAAACGAACAACGCTGTTTATCGCACAGCTGGTTTTTACCCTGCTGGTCTGTGCCTTCATGTTGGTGCCGGTGCTGATGTCATTGCTGGCGGGGCTGACGCGCAATTACTTCGTCGGGGTGTCCAGTGGCCTGACGTTCGACTGGTTGATTCAGGTCTGGCAAAGCTACTCGCCGACGGTCTGGTTATCACTGCGGTTGGCGGTTGCCTGTGCCGTGTGTGTTTGCGTGATCGGCGTGCCGGCGGCTTATGCCCTGGTGCGGATGAACAACCGCTTCAGCCGTGCATTTGAAGAGCTGATGGTGTTGCCCGTGGCCATGCCGGGCTTGGCCAGTGCCTTGGCGTTGCTGCTGACCTACGGGCAATTCGGCGAGTTTCGCAGCAGTTGGCTGTTTATCCTGGTGGGTCATGTGCTGTTTACCTTGCCATTTCTGGTGCGCCCAGTAATGGCGGTGATGCAGCGCCAGCAATTGCCGACGCTCGAAGAGGCGGCGGCGAGCCTCGGTGCCGGGCCGATCAAGCGTTTCTTCAGTGTGGTGGTGCCCAATTGTCGGGCCGGGATACTGGCCGGAGTGTTGATGGTCGTCACCCTGTCGCTGGGTGAGTTCAACCTGACCTGGATGCTCCACACACCGATGACCAAGACCTTGCCGGTGGGCCTGGCCGACAGCTATGCCTCGGCGCGGCTGGAAGTGGCCAGCGCCTACACCCTCATATTTCTGTTGATGATCGTGCCGCTGCTGATTGCGTTGCAAGCCATCAGCGCCCGTCTTTCTCGTGGAGAGCGTCGATGACTGGAACCACTATTCGCCTGCAGGGTTGCCGCAAGGCGTTCTCTGACGGCACCGTTGCTGTAGATGATTTGAACCTGACTATCGAGGCCGGGGAAACCTTGGCGATCCTTGGCCCGTCCGGTTGCGGTAAAACCACCACGTTGCGCATGATCGCCGGCCTTGAACGCCCGGATGTCGGGCAGATTTTCTTTGCCGACTGTGACGTCACACGCCTGCCGATCGAGCGCCGCGACGTGGGCATGGTGTTTCAGAATTACGCGTTGTTTCCGAACCTGGACGTGGCCGGCAATATTGTTTACGGCCTGAAGATAAGAGGCCTGTCGCCCGCCGAACGCAACAAGCGTTGCGCCGAGTTACTGGAACTGGTCGGCCTGCAGGATCACGGCAAACGCCGCATTCACGAGTTGTCCGGCGGCCAGCGTCAGCGGGTGGCACTCGCCCGTGCGTTGGCCCCCCGGCCTCGGGTGTTGCTGCTTGATGAGCCGTTGGCAGCGCTGGATGCGCAGTTGCGCGAACGGCTGCGCAGCGAGCTGGATCAACTGCTGCGCAGCTTGCGCATTACCTCGGTGTTTGTGACGCACGACCAGGGCGAGGCCATGGCGCTGGGGGACCGGATCCTGGTCATGGAGCGCGGACGCATCGCACAACTGGCCACGCCACGAGACATCTATCAGCAACCCGCCAACGCGTTTGTCGCCAGTTTCGTCGGCAACCTCAATGCGTTCCCGGTGATCGAACCGACCGCCCATGGCTTGAAGGTCAGCGGTGGCGAGTTGCCCTGGAAGGGGATCCCTGTGCCGACGACGGTGTACTGCCGTCCTGAGCATTTGCGGGTGATGGACGGTGCCGGGCATGTGCGCGGTCGTCTGGTCGGGCAGTTTTTCCAGGGGGCGCAAAGTCGCCTGTTGGTGGACGTCGGGGCCGGGCAGCCATTGCTGGTGGACAGCGCTGACGGCGTCATTCATGCCACTGGCGCTCTGATTGCCCTGGCCATCGAGCCACACGTGTTGTTCACCCTGCATTCGTGATGTTTTTTGTTTAAGAGCACTTATTTTGAACAGTCCGTTTCTTATTGCGCAGATCAGCGATTTGCACCTTAAAGCCGATCAAAAGCTGACCTATGGCGTGGTCGATTGTCTGGGCGCGTTGCGGCGCGCGGTGGATCATTTGAATGCCAGCCAACCGCGCCCTGACATCGTGGTCATCAGCGGCGACCTGGTGGATTTCGGCCGTGCCGATGAATACGCGGTGCTCAAGCGCGAACTGGCGCGATTGCACATGCCTGTCTATCTGGTTCCCGGCAATCACGATCATCGCGAGCAGCTACTGGCGGGATTTACCCATCACACTTATTTGCCGACTAACGCCAACGCGCCGCTCGACTGGGTGGTCGAGGAGCATCCGGTACGCCTGATCGGCTTGGACTCGACCCGGCCGGGCGCCCATGGCGGTCAATTGCTGGACAGCCAGTTGCGCTGGCTCGATGAGCAATTGTCCCGTCGCCCCCATGTACCGACGCTGTTGATTCTCCATCATCCGCCCTTTATCACGGGCATCGGCCACATGGACCACGAGCCGTTTATCAATACCGCTGCTTTGGAAGCGCTCGTCGCTCGCCATCCGCAGGTAGAGCGCTTGCTTTGTGGGCATCTGCATCGGCCCATGCAGCGTCGCTTCGGCGGCTCGTTGAGTTGTGTGTGCCCCGGCACTTCCCACCAGATCGTGCTGGATCTGGAGGCATCCGCGCCCGCACATTTCAATCTGGAGCCGGCGGGGTACCTGGTACATCGCTGGCATCCGCAACAAGGTCTGGTGACCCACAACGCCGTGTTCGGTGAATACGCCGGGCCTTATCCGTTTTATGACGATCATGGATTGATCGACTGATAACGCCAGGACGATGACGATGCTGTGCTTATTTAGCTTGGGGAGGTTTTAACGACGGCCACTTAGTACGGTTACATGACGTTTATCTCAATGATGACTTAATGCGCGGGCTTATCCATTGGTGGGCCCGTTGCTTCCTGCTGTCTTTTTACTGCGCACAGAACATGGTTTCTGCGCTGGAGTTCGCCCTGATGAAAGCCTCGTTTCAAGTATTAAGTTTTTTGACCGGCGGTTTGGGCATGGCCCTGAGTCCCTTGGCGTCTGCTGATTTTATTAATGACAGCAAAGCCAACTTGAACTTGCGTAACTTCTATTTCAATAACGATAACCGCGACGGTGCCGCCGCGCCGTCGAAAACTGAAGAATGGGGCCAAGGCTTCATGCTCAACTATCAGTCGGGGTTCACCGACGGTACGGTGGGTTTCGGTCTGGATGCGATCGGTTTGCTTGGGATCAAGCTCGACAGCGGTGAAGGACGGCATGTCGGCAGTTCAATGATTCCCAGTGATGGCGATAAGGCCGCGGATCAATGGGCGCGTGCCGGCGCGACAGCAAAGATGCGGTTCTCCAAGACCGAGTTGCGCTACGGCACCTTGCAGCCAAAGTTGCCGATTCTGGTGGCGAACGATGGTCGACTGCTGCCGCAAACCTTTGAAGGCGGTCAGGTCACCAGCAACGAACTCGATAATCTGACCTTTACCGCCGGCCAACTTGAGCATGCCACTGGCCGCGGTTCCAGCGACAGTGCCGGCCTGGCGGTAGCGGGTGCCAACCAGGAAAGCAACAAGTTCACCTTCGCCGGCGCTGATTACAAACTGACTAAAGACCTGACTGCCCAGTATTACTACGCCAACCTTGAAGACTATTACCAACAGCACTTCGCCGGTGTATTGCATGTACTGCCGTTGGGTGAGTACGGCTCGCTGAAAACCGACTTGCGATATTTCAAGACCACTTCCGATGGCAAGAACAGCAGTGCCGCCGGGCGTGCCAGTGGTTACAAGTTAGGTGGTTATACCAAAGGCGGGACGGGTGAAATCGACAACGATACCTGGAGTGCGGCATTCATTTACTCGTTAGGCGGCCATGCCATTACAGCGGGTTATCAAAGCGTTTCCGATGACAGCAACTTTGCTCAACTCAATCAAGGCGGGCTGGTCGACAAAGGCGAGGGCGGCGCCAGTCTTTATCTGTACACCGACCGCACCATTCAAACCTTCATCCAGGCCGGCGAACGGACCGCATTCGCGCAATATGCCTACGACTTCGCGGCCGTGGGAGTTCCGGGTCTGAAGGCGTCGGTCATGTATCTCAAGGGCAACAACATCCAGACGACAAGCGGCCAGGACGCGAGCGAATGGGAGCGAGATATCTCCCTGGATTATGTGATTCAAAGTGGCGCGTTGAAGAACGTCGGTTTCGGCTGGCGCAACGCAATGTCACGCAGCGATATCGCCCGCAATCAGGATCAGAATCGCCTGATCGTGAGCTATTCCATTCCCCTGATGTAAGCCCGCCTTCAAGCCCATCGGCGAACAGGTTCACGATCATGTGGGTGAACCTGTTCCTGCCGACGATTGACCACTCTATCCCCCCGCCGCCGATCAGCTAAATACAAAGCATCCTAACTATTGCGTTGACATTGGCTGCCTAAGCAGTAATATCTCGACATACATTCACTGCCTAGGCAGCTAATTGGTGGTCCGATGAAACATTTCTCCTCATACGATTTCCATAATTGCCATCTCGGCCTCTTGCTCGGACGCGCCGCGCTGCTCAAGGACCGGATCATCGACACTCACATGGAACCCCACGGCATCACCGCCGCGCAGTTCAAAGTGTTGATCATCATGGCCCAGTTCGGCGTCGATACCCCGGCCGAGCTGTGCCGCCACCTGTCGCTGGACAGTGGTTCGATGACCCGCATGCTCGATCGTCTGGAACAGAAAGGTTTCCTCGCCCGCCAACGCTCCGAAGCAGACCGCCGTCAGGTGCAACTGGTGCTGACCGAACAAGGTCAACAGTTGACTGACCGTCTGCCGGAAATCGGCGCCGATGCCATGAATGAACTGGCCGGGGCCATCACCCCGGAAGAATTGAAAGCCCTGGAACACATCCTGAAGAAAATCCTGGTAGCGGCGGGTGACTCGATCACCTTGCTGCGGGTAGGTGGCAATGAACAGTAAACGCCTGCGTACCGGACTGAGCCTGGTGCTGTTGGCCATGAGCGTCGCCGGTTGCGCCAGTTACAGTGGCCTGAGCACCGAAGGCGTCAGCCTCGATGCGAAGAACCTCAAGGCCGGGCAGTCGCTCAATGGCGTGACCCTGACACCCGCCGCATGGCCGAAAAGCGACTGGTGGAAAAGCCTCGGCGACCCGCAGCTCGACGGCCTGATCCGCGAAGCCCTGCACGACAGCCCCGACATGCAAATCGCCGACGCCCGCGCTCACCAGGCCAGTGCTGCCGCCTACGCCGCCGATGCTGCACGGATGCCCACCCTCGATGCCAATGCCGGTGTCAGCCGTTCGCGTCTGGCCCGCGACAAAGACCCGAGCGGGCAGGGTGGCACTTACTCCACTGTGCGTAATCTCGGCGCCAGCTTCAATTACACCTTCGACCTCTGGGGCGGCCAGCGCGATGCCTGGGAAGCCGCGTTGGGCCAGGCCCGCGCCGCCGAAGTCGATCAGCAGGCCGCGCAACTGACCTTGTCCGCCGACGTCGCCCGTGCCTACAGCGATCTGGGGCAGGCGCACATCATCCATGACCTGGCCAGCGAAGACCTCAAACGCACCAAACAAATGCTCGACCTCAGCCAGCGTCGCCTGAGCTCGGGGATCGACAGTCAGTACCAGTTCCAGCAAACCGAAAGCCTTGAAGCCAGCGCCGAAGCCAGCCTGATCGACGCCGAGAAACGCCTGCAAAGCGCGAAAATCGCCTTGGCGGTGCTGCTGGGCAAAGGCCCGGATCGCGGCAACGAAATCGCCCGGCCGAAAGTCCTTCAGGCCAGCGCCGTTGCATTGCCGTCGGTATTGCCGGCCGAACTGCTCGGTCGTCGTCCCGACCTCGTGGCCGCGCGCTGGCGGGTCGAGGCCGCGAGCAAGAACATCGCCGCTGGCAAAACACAGTTCTATCCCAACTTGAACTTGAGCGCGGCGGCGGGTGCCGAATCTTTACTGGGCGATGCGATGTTTGGCTCGGCGAGCCGTTTCTTCAACATCGCTCCAACGATCTCGGTGCCGATTTTCGACGGCGGCCGCCTGCGTGCCGACCTCGATTCCCGCGACGCCGATTACGACCTCGCGGTGGCGCAGTACAACAAAAGCCTGGTGAAAGCCTTGGGCGATGTCAGCGACACCATCAACCAGTTGCACGATATCGGCCGGCAAATCGGTGCCCAGCAACACGCCACCGACATCGCCCGGGATTCTTACAACACCGTGGTCCAGCGCTACGGTTCCGGCATCGGCAACTACCTCGACGTGCTCAGCATCGAGCAGCAGTTGCTCCAGGCCCAGCGTCAGCTGGCCAACCTGAATGCCGAGCAGATCGACCTGTCGATCCAACTGATGCAAGCGCTGGGTGGCGGATTTCAGGGCGAAACCCTGACCGCCGCCAACGCAACCCCAGCCACGCAGCACAACTAATTCAAGGTACTTGTCATGGCCACTGCCGATACAACTCCAACCCCAACGCCTGACAACGGTCAAGACACGAGCAACCCGCGCAAGCGCAAGGTGATGCTTTTTGTCCTGACCATCATGGTGATCCTCTCCGGAGCCGGCGTCTGGGGTTATCACCAATTCTTCGGCCGCTGGAGCGAAAGCACCGATGACGCCTACGTGAACGGCAACGTGGTGGAAATCACGCCGCTGGTCACCGGCACCGTGGTCAGCATCGGCGCTGACGATGGCGATTTGGTCCATGAAGGCCAGGTGCTGATCAACTTCGATCCGAACGACGCCGAAGTCGGTCTGCAAAGCGCCCAGGCCAACCTGGCCCGCACTGTGCGCCAGGTGCGCGGTTTGTACAGTAACGTCGACGGCATGAAAGCCCAGGTCAATGCGCAGCAGGCCGAAGTGCAAAAGGCTCAGGAGAACTTCAATCGGCGGAAAAACCTCGCTGCCGGCGGGGCGATTTCCCAGGAAGAGCTGTCCCACGCCCGTGATGACCTGACCTCGGCGCAGAACGCCCTGGCCAACGCCCAACAACAGCTCAAGACCACCAGCGCGCTGGTCGATGACACAGTGGTGTCGTCGCACCCGGATGTGATGGCCGCCGCTGCGCAAGTGCGTCAGGCGTACCTGAACAATGCCCGCAGCACCTTGATCGCGCCGGTCACCGGTTATGTCGCCAAACGTACCGTGCAACTCGGTCAGCGTGTCCAGCCGGGCACCGCGCTGATGGCGGTGATTCCGCTGGATCAGCTGTGGATCGACGCGAATTTCAAGGAAACCCAACTGCGTGACATGCGCATCGGTCAGCCGGTGGACATTGAAGCCGATCTCTACGGTAGCAACGTCAAATACAGCGGCACCATCGACAGCCTCGGTGCCGGGACCGGCAGTGCGTTTGCCTTGCTGCCGGCGCAGAACGCCACCGGTAACTGGATCAAGATCGTGCAGCGGGTGCCGGTGCGGATTCACATCAATGCCGAAGAACTGGCCAAGCACCCGTTGCGGGTCGGCCTGTCGACTCAGGTCGAGGTGAACCTGCGTGACCAGAGCGGTCCGGTGTTGGCGCAACAGCCACCGCAAAAGGCTTCGTTCAGTACCAATGTGTATGACCGTCAGTTGGTCGAGGCCGACGCGATGATCACCCAATTGATCCACGATAACAGCGCCGCGGTCAGCAAAACCGCGCACCGCTGATTCGCCATCACACCGACCCTGTGGGAGTGAGCTCCCTCTCCACACTCACTCCCACAAGGTCAGCTGCGTCAGTAACAGGCGCTGTGCCAATCCCGCTCCAAAAAATTCAGCTCCAAAGGATTCGCGATGAGCCATAACGCCTCTTTCTCGCCGCCCAGCCTGGTGCTCAGCACCATCGGCCTGTCGCTGGCGACGTTCATGCAAGTGCTCGACACCACCATCGCCAACGTGGCCTTGCCGACGATTTCCGGCAACCTGGGCGTGAGTTCGGAGCAGGGCACCTGGGTGATCACCTCGTTTGCCGTGAGCAACGCCATCGCGCTGCCGCTGACGGGTTGGCTCAGCCGGCGCTTTGGTGAGGTGAAACTGTTTCTCTGGGCGACGATGCTGTTCGTGCTGGCGTCGTTTCTGTGCGGTATCTCGACTTCGATGCCGGAGCTGATCGGCTTTCGGGTACTGCAAGGCCTGGTGGCCGGGCCGTTGTACCCCATGACCCAGACGCTGTTGATCGCGGTCTATCCGCCCGCGAGGCGCGGCATGGCCCTGGCGTTGCTGGCGATGGTCACGGTGGTGGCGCCGATTGCAGGTCCCATCCTCGGTGGCTGGATCACCGACAGCTACAGCTGGCCGTGGATCTTCTTCATCAACGTGCCGATCGGGGTTTTCGCCGTGATGGTGGTGCGCCAGCAACTCAAGGCGCGTCCGGTGGAGACCAGTTACCAGCCGATGGATTACGTGGGTCTGATCACCTTGATCATTGGCGTTGGCGCGTTGCAGGTGATTCTCGACAAGGGCAATGACCTGGACTGGTTCGAGTCGAATTTCATCATCATCGGCGCAGCTATTTCGGTAATTGCGCTGGCGGTGTTCGTGATCTGGGAAATGACCGACAAACACCCGGTGGTCAACCTGCGGCTGTTCGCCTACCGCAACTTCCGCATCGGCACCATCGTGCTGGTGGGCGGATACGCCGGGTTCTTCGGCATCAACCTGATCCTGCCGCAATGGCTGCAAACCCAGATGGGCTACACCGCCACTTGGGCTGGCCTGGCGGTGGCACCGATCGGCATTCTGCCGGTGGTGTTGTCGCCGTTTGTCGGTAGGTACGCGCACAAATTCGACCTGCGATTGCTGGCCGGTGGCGCGTTCCTGTGCATCGGTTTGAGTTGTTTCATGCGCGCCGGGTTTACCAACGAAGTGGACTTCCAGCACATCGCCCTGGTGCAGCTGTTCATGGGCATTGGCGTGGCGCTGTTCTTCATGCCGACCTTGAGCATTTTGATGTCGGACCTGCCGCCGAGCCAGATTGCCGACGGCGCGGGGCTGGCGACCTTCCTGCGGACCCTGGGCGGTAGTTTTGCGGCGTCGTTGACCACCTGGATCTGGATTCGCCGGGCCGATCAGCACCATGCGTATCTGAGTGAAAGCATCACCACCTATGAGCCGGCAACCCGGGAGGCGTTGAACACGCTGGGCGGGGCGGGCAACCCGGCCTACGCGCAACTGGATCATGTACTGACCAGCCAGGCGTACATGCTCTCCACCGTGGATTACTTCACGTTGCTGGGGTGGGCGTTCATGGGTTTGATTCTGCTGGTATGGCTGGCGAAACCGCCGTTTGCGGCGAAGGCGGGGCCGGCTGCTTCCGGCCACTGAGGCAGGAAGATCGGTCCCACGCAGAGCGTGGGAACGATCAGGCTGAAGGTGCTGCCAATTGCGGCGGCGGGGTGAAATCAAACGGCGCCAACGCAAACCCTTGCTCATCCACCTGCAACGCCCAGCCTTGACGGTCCCAATCCCCCAGCACAATGCGCTTGGCCGCTTGCTCGCCAATCTGCAACTTGTGGATGGCGGGGCGATGGGTATGGCCGTGGATCAGGGTTTTCACGCCATAGGCCTGCATGACCCGCGGCACTTCTTCCGGCGTGACATCGACAATGTCATTGGCCTTCATCCGCGTTTGCGCACGGCTTTCACTGCGCAGCTTGCGCGCCAGTTTATGCCGGGTGCCCAAAGGCAGATGGCGCAGGATGAACAGGGTGATCGGGTTACGCAGGTAGCGCCGCAGCTTCATATAACCTACGTCGCGGGTGCAGAGGCTGTCGCCGTGCATCAACAGCACCGGCTCGCCGTAAAACTGCACGACACTCGGATCTTTGAGCAAGGTACAGCCGGCCGCTTTGCAGAAGGCCTTGCCGAGCATGAAGTCGCGATTGCCGTGCATCAGGAAAATGGCCGTGCCGCTGTCGCTCAAATTACGCAGGGCCTGGCAGATGGAACGCTGGAAGGCTGTCATGGCATCGTCGCCAATCCACGCCTCGAAAAAGTCGCCCAGAATGTACAACGCACTCGCCGAGCGGGCGCGTCCAGCGAGCAAATCCAGAAACGCCCGGGTAATGTCCGGGCGCTCCTCTTCCAGATGCAAGTCTGAAATCAGCAGTATCACTCAATGATCTCGGCTTTCTCGATGATCACGTCGTCTGCAGGTACGTCCTGGTGACCGGCCTTGGAGGTGGTGGCCACGCCTTTGATCTTGTCGACGACGTCGGTGCCTTCAACCACTTCGCCGAATACCGCGTAGCCCCAGCCCTGAACGGTCTTGGCGCTGTGGTTCAGGAAGCTGTTGTCAGCCACGTTGATGAAGAATTGCGCGGAAGCCGAATGCGGCTCCATGGTGCGGGCCATGGCAACGCTGTACTTCTTGTTCGGCAGGCCGTTGTCGGCTTCGTTCTGGATGCTTGGGCGCTTGTCTTTCTTTTCTTTCATGCCAGGCTCGAAACCGCCGCCCTGGATCATGAAGTTACCGATGACGCGGTGGAAAACAGTGTTTTCGTAGTGACCGGCCTTGACGTATTCGATGAAGTTGGCAACGGTCAGCGGTGCCTTTTCAGCGTTCAGTTGCAGGACGATGTCGCCGAAGTTGGTAGACAGTTTGACTTGAGTCATGATCAGTACTCTTTATAGAAATTCGTGGGTTAGGGGCGCTTTGGCCCTCAACCGGTCCGGCCAGTGTCGGCCAAGGTGCGCAGTTTAGCGTGCCGGACGCGAATTTCGAGGCTGTTTTTCATCGCCGGCCGATTAAATGCAACCGATTGCCGGCCTGCTCTGTCAGCCACTTGACAGCATCGGCTATGATAAGCCCCTTTGATTTATAACAGCCGCTTTGATTTGGCCAACTGGCCGCGCACTTGTACGTTCAAGGATCCTATGAGCAAGCCCACTGTCGACCCTACCTCGAATTCCAAGACCGGCCCTGCCGTGCCGGTCAATTTCCTGCGCCCGATCATCCAGGCGGACCTGGACTCGGGTAAGCACACGCAGATCGTTACCCGTTTCCCGCCTGAGCCCAACGGTTACCTGCACATCGGTCACGCCAAGTCGATCTGTGTGAACTTCGGCCTGGCCCAGGAATTCGGCGGCGTCACGCACCTGCGCTTCGACGACACCAACCCGGCCAAGGAAGACCAGGAATACATCGACGCGATCGAAAGCGACGTCAAATGGCTGGGCTTCGAATGGTCCGGTGAAGTGCGCTACGCCTCGCAGTATTTCGACCAGTTGCACGACTGGGCGGTAGAGCTGATCAAGGCCGGCAAGGCCTACGTCGACGACCTGACCCCCGAACAGGCCAAGGAATACCGTGGCAGCCTGACCGAGCCGGGCAAGAACAGCCCGTTCCGCGACCGCTCGGTTGAGGAAAACCTCGACCTGTTCGCTCGCATGAAGGCCGGCGAATTCAAGGACGGCGCACGTGTGCTGCGGGCCAAGATCGACATGGCCTCGCCGAACATGAACCTGCGCGACCCGATCATGTATCGCATCCGTCATGCCCATCACCACCAGACCGGCGACAAGTGGTGCATCTACCCGAACTACGACTTCACCCACGGTCAGTCGGACGCCATCGAAGGCATCACCCACTCGATCTGCACCCTGGAGTTTGAAAGCCATCGTCCGTTGTACGACTGGTTTCTCGACAACCTGCCGGTGCCGGCGCACCCGCGTCAGTACGAATTCAGCCGTCTGAACCTCAACTACACCATCACCAGCAAGCGCAAGCTCAAGCAGCTTGTGGACGAGAAACACGTCAATGGCTGGGACGATCCGCGCATGTCCACGCTGTCGGGCTTCCGCCGCCGCGGCTACACCCCGGCGTCGATCCGCAACTTCTGCGACATGATCGGCACCAACCGTTCCGATGGCGTGGTCGACTTCGGCATGCTCGAGTTCAGCATCCGTCAGGACCTGGACGCGAATGCCCCGCGCGCCATGTGCGTGCTGCGTCCGTTGAAAGTCGTGATCACCAACTACCCGGAAGACCAAGTCGAGAATCTCGAACTGCCACGTCATCCGCAGAAAGAAGAACTCGGCGTGCGCAAGCTGCCGTTCGCCCGTGAAATCTACATCGACCGCGATGACTTCATGGAAGAGCCGCCAAAAGGCTACAAGCGCCTGGAGCCGAACGGCGAAGTGCGTCTGCGCGGCAGCTACGTGATCCGTGCCGACGAAGCAATCAAGGATGCCGACGGCAACATCGTCGAACTGCGTTGCTCGTACGATCCGGACACCCTGGGCAAGAACCCCGAAGGCCGCAAGGTCAAAGGCGTGGTGCACTGGGTGCCGGCTGCTGCCAGCGTCGAGTGCGAAGTGCGTCTGTACGATCGTCTGTTCCGTTCTCCGAACCCGGAGAAGGCCGAAGACAGCGCCAGTTTCCTGGACAACATCAACCCTGACTCACTGCAAGTCCTCACCGGTTGTCGTGCTGAACCCTCGTTGGGCAACGCACAGCCGGAAGACCGTTTCCAGTTCGAGCGCGAAGGTTACTTCGTCGCGGATATCAAGGACTCGAAACCGGGCGCTCCGGTATTCAACCGTACCGTGACCCTGCGTGATTCGTGGGGCCAGTGATCAAGTCTTAAGGAACCGTCGTGCTTACGATCTACAACACGCTCACCAAGAGCAAAGAAGTCTTCAAGCCGCTGGATGGCAACAAGGTGCGCATGTACGTCTGCGGGATGACCGTGTACGACTACTGCCACCTGGGCCATGGCCGCAGCATGGTCGCGTTCGACCTGGTGACCCGCTGGTTGCGGTTCAGCGGTTACGACCTGACCTACGTGCGCAACATCACCGATATCGACGACAAGATCATCAATCGGGCCAACGAGAACGGCGAGTCGTTCGAGGCCTTGACCGAGCGCATGATCGCGGCGATGCACGAAGATGAAGCGCGCCTGAACATCAAAAAACCGGACATGGAGCCGCGTGCCACGGATCACATCCCGGGCATGCACGCGATGATCCAGACCCTGATCGACAAGGGTTACGCCTACGCACCGGGCAATGGCGATGTGTACTACCGCGTCGCCAAGTTCATGGGCTACGGCAAGCTGTCGCGCAAGAAGATCGAAGACCTGCGCATCGGCGCACGAATCGAAGTCGACGAGTCGAAACAGGACCCGCTGGACTTCGTGCTGTGGAAAGGCGCCAAGCCAGGCGAGCCGAGCTGGCCATCGCCGTGGGGCGACGGTCGTCCGGGCTGGCACATCGAGTGCTCGGTGATGTCCACCTGCTGCCTGGGCGAGACCTTCGATATTCATGGCGGCGGCAGCGACCTCGAGTTCCCGCACCACGAAAACGAAATCGCCCAGAGCGAAGCGGCCACCGGCAAGACCTACGCCAACGCGTGGATGCATTGCGGCATGATTCGCATCAATGGCGAGAAGATGTCCAAGTCCTTGAACAACTTCTTCACCATTCGCGACGTGCTCGACAAGTACCACCCGGAAGTCGTGCGTTACCTGCTGGTGTCGAGCCACTACCGCAGCGCGATCAACTATTCGGAAGACAACCTCAAGGACGCCAAGGGCGCCCTCGAGCGTTTCTACCATGCGTTGAAAGGCCTGCCGAAAGTGGCACCTGCTGGCGGCGAAGCCTTCGTCGAGCGTTTCACCCAGGTGATGAACGACGACTTCGGCACGCCGGAAGCCTGTGCGGTGCTGTTCGAGATGGTCCGCGAGATCAACCGTCTGCGCGAGAGCGATCTGGAAGCGGCGGCCGGTCTGGCGGCACGCTTGAAGGAACTGGCCAGCGTGTTGGGCGTGTTGCAGCTTGAAGCCGATGACTTCCTGCAGGCCGGTGCCGAAGGGCGGGTCGACGCGGCTGAAGTCGATGCACTGATCCAGGCGCGCCTGACTGCCCGCGCCAACAAGGACTGGGCCGAATCCGACCGCATCCGCGACCAGCTCACCGCCATGGGCGTGGTGCTGGAAGACGGCAAGGGCGGCACGACCTGGCGTCTGGCTGACTGATCGCTGCGTTTGCTACAAACAAAACCCGCCTTGTGCGGGTTTTTGTTTGCGCCACTGATCATCCTGTCACTCGATCTGGCGCAACCGCTTGTACAAGGTATTGCGACTAACCCCCAACCGCCGCGCCAAGTGCGAAATATTTCCCCCAGCCGCCTGCAATTGCCGATTCAATGCCTCGGCATCATTCAAATCAACGGCTATCGGCTCCGGCGTATCCACCGGCTCCATCTCCAGATCGACAAAAAAATCATCCGGCAAATGTTCCGGCCGTACGGGTTGCTCTTCGGCCATGGCCAACGCCACCTGCATCACGCTGCTGACCTGACGCAAATTCCCCGGCCACGGATGGCGGCTGAACAGTTCCAGCACCTCGGGACTCAACCCGGCCCATTGCGACGGTTCGCGGTGTTGTTCCCACAAGCGCTTGAACAGTGCCTGCTTGTCGCTGCGTTCCCTGAGCGGTGGCAGTTCCAGGGTCAAACCACCGATGCGGTAATACAAATCCTCACGAAACCGCCCCAACTGCACCTGCTCGCGCAATGAGCGGTTGGTCGCCGAGATGATCCGGATGTCTACCGGGAACAACTCGCTGCTGCCCACCGGTTGTACGCAACGTTCCTGCAACACCCGCAGCAGCCGGGCCTGGGTCGGTAACGGCATGTCGCCGATTTCATCGAGGAACAGGGTGCCTTTGTCGGCCTTGCGGATCAGGCCGATGCTGCCTTTCTGGTTGGCACCGGTGAACGCGCCTTTCTCGTAGCCAAACAGCTCGGACTCCACCAGTTCGGCGGGGATCGCTGCACAGTTGACGGCAATGAACGGTTGTTTGCTGCGTGAGCTGGCGTGGTGCAGGGCTTTGACGAAGACTTCCTTGCCGACCCCGGTTTCCCCGTGGATCAACAATGGAATGTCCTTCTCCAGCAAACGTTCGGCCTGGCGCACGGCTTTTTCCACGCGGCTGTCGCCAAAGTGCAGGGTGTTGAGGCTGATCGCGGCGGGCACTGCCAGGGTGGGCTCAGTGCACTTTATTTCAGGGCTTTTCGTTTCAGCGCTCTTTTTTTCTGCAAACAGCCGCGCCTGAATCGACGCCTGTTTCGGTCGTTTCAGCACGCACTGGAAACGGTTGTTTCCTGAGGCTTGCAGGGAAAACGGCAGGCCGTCCGGCTGATTCAGCAGTTCCATCAACGAGACTTTGAACAGGCTTTCGACGCTGACCCGCGACAGGCTGATGCCCAGCAGATTGTCGGCCCGGCGGTTGGCCGACAGTACCTGACCGGTTTCATCGAAGATCAGCATCCCGGCCCATTGGCTGTCGAGGTTGTTCAACCCGGTGTTGAAGGTCAGTTGGAAATGCTGGCCGTGGAACAGGTTGAGGATCAGCCGGTTCTCCACGGTCTGGCTCATCATCTTGACCATGCCCAGGGTGTGGGAGGGCGGCAGGTAGCTGTCGCTGGACACGTCCAGCACCGCGATCACCTTGCGCTCGGCATCGAAAATCGGCGCGGCGGAACCGGTCATGAAGCGGTTGGCCTTGAGGAAATGTTCATCGTGCTCGATGTGCACGGCCTGCTCGCAGGCCAGCGCGGTGCCGATCGCATTGGTCCCGCTGCAATGCTCCATCCAGCTGGCGCCGACGCTGAAACCGCGGGTCAGGCTCGGCTCGATGAAACGCTGGGTACCCCACGACGTCAGCACCTGGCCGTGATTGTCGGCGAGCATGATCAGGCAATTGGAGTTGCTGAGGATGTTTTCGTAATACGGCAGGACTTCCTGATGGGTGGTTTGCACCAGGGAATGCTGACTTTCCAGCAAGTGGGCGATGCCGTCTGCCGGTAGCTGATCGAACGCTGGCGCGCTCTGATGATCGAGCCCGAACGCGCGGCAGCGGGACCAGGAGTCCTGGATGATGGCGTCGTGGGAGCGCTTTGAGACAGGTACGGCCATGGCGGTCGATCTCTGGGCATTATTATTTTTGTTATGAGTAACACGCTTCATGTAGCAGCTGGCGAAGCCTGCGTTCGGCGACGCAGTCGTCGTGAAATCAGGCGTCGCGGTGTATCAGGACGACCACGCAAACAGGTCTTACGACGACTGCGTCGCCGAACGCAGGCTTCGCCAGCTGCTACACAGGATGTGGGGGATTCGAGTAATCGTTTTGCTAAAGCATCCGTAGAGTGTTGTTCACTATTGTTCATTGTCAACCGCCGGATTGTTCAGTTGTTCATTCGCGGTTGTTCATTTCTGTTCAGCAACGAATGCGATTTTTATCTTGTTTGATGGGATTTCCAGCCAAATCAAACGCTTGAGATTTCTGGCACGAATGTCGCTGTAGTGCTCCGGTCGCTTGACTCAAAAAATAAAAAAAGGCCGAGCCATGTCACTAATCCTGGAACATGTCAGCCGCACCATCGAAGGCCAGACCTGGATCGACGATGCGTGCCTTAATTTCGAACCCGGATCGTTCAACGTTTTGCTCGGTCGCACGCTGTCCGGCAAAACCAGCCTCATGCGCCTGATGGCCGGTCTGGACAAACCCGACAGCGGCCGCATCCTGATGAACGGCGTCGACGTCACCCAGCGCCCGGTGCGTTTGCGCAATGTGTCGATGGTCTATCAGCAGTTCATCAATTACCCGACCATGACGGTGTTCGAGAACATCGCCTCGCCGCTGCGTCAGGGCGGCGTTGCCAATGAGCTGATCCAGAGCAAAGTGCTGGAAACCGCGAAGATGCTGCGCATCGAGAAATTCCTCCAGCGCCATCCACTGGAGCTCTCCGGCGGCCAGCAACAGCGCACGGCCATGGCCCGGGCGCTGGTCAAGGACGCCGAGCTGATTCTGTTCGACGAGCCGCTGGTCAACCTCGACTACAAGCTGCGCGAAGAGCTGCGCCAGGAAATGCGCGAGCTGTTCAAGGCGCGCAATACCATCGCGATTTACGCCACCACCGAACCCAACGAAGCCCTGGCGCTGGGCGGCACCACGACGATTCTTCACGAAGGCCGGGTGATTCAGAGCGGCAAGTCCTCCGAGGTCTATCACCAGCCGCAAACCGTGCTGGCGGCGGAGTTGTTCTCCGAGCCACCGATCAACCTGATGCCGGGGCGCATTGCCGGCAACGAAGTGAGTTTCGCCAATTTCGTGCACTTCCCGTTGAACGTCGATCTGCGTCCGGTGGGCGAGGGCGAGTTCCGTTTCGGCGTGCGTCCCAGCCATATCTCGCTGGTGCCGAGCAACGACGACGATCTGGAACTGGCGGTGACCGTCGAGGTGGCCGAGATCAGCGGTTCGGAAACCTTCCTGCACGTGCGCAACGAGTATTTCCTGTTGGTGCTGCACTTGCCGGGGGTGCACGAATACGACGTCGATGCGCCGATTCGCATCTATATCCCGACTCATAAACTGTTTGTGTTCGATATGCAGGGGCGGCTGGTCCAGGCGCCCGGTCGCCGTATTGCGAGGGTTGCCTGATGGCCGAAATCCGTTTGCAGAGCCTTGCCCACAGCTACACCCGCACACCCGCCGGCCCTGAGGATTACGCGATCCGTGAGATGGACCACGTCTGGGAGCAGGGCGGCGCCTATGCGCTGCTCGGGCCATCGGGGTGCGGCAAGTCGACCTTGCTCAACATCATTTCCGGGTTGCTCAGCCCGTCCCAGGGCCAGGTGATGTTCGACAGCAAAGTGGTCAACGAACTGACCCCGGAAAAGCGCAACATCGCCCAGGTTTTCCAGTTTCCGGTGGTCTACGACACCATGACGGTGTTCGACAACCTGGCTTTCCCGCTGCGCAATCAGGGCATGGTCGAAGCGAAGATTTTCAGCAAGGTGCATGAAATCGCCGAAGTCCTCGACCTTCAGGCGTTGCTGCACAAGAAGGCGCGTAACCTCACCGCCGATGAAAAGCAGAAAGTCTCCATGGGCCGTGGGCTGGTGCGCGATGACGTGTCGGCGATCCTCTTCGATGAACCGCTGACGGTGATCGACCCGCACCTGAAGTGGAAGCTGCGGCGCAAGCTCAAGCAGATCCACGAGCAGTTCAACATCACCATGGTCTACGTCACCCACGATCAGCTCGAAGCCTCGACCTTCGCCGACAAGATCGCGGTGATGTACGGCGGGCAGATCGTGCAGTTCGGTACGCCACGGGAATTGTTCGAACGGCCGAGCCACACCTTTGTCGGCTATTTCATCGGCAGCCCGGGGATGAACCTGATCGACGTCCAGCCGCAGGCCGGCGGTGTCGGTTTTGCCGGGACTCACTTGCCGTTGTCCCACGCGATGCAGCAACGGATCGCCGACAGCGAATGGAAAACCCTGAAGGTCGGCATCCGTCCGGAGTTCGTTCATGTGTGGGAGGAAGCCTTTGATGACGCGTTGCGGGCAAAGGTCGTACACGTCGAGGACCTGGGCACCTACAAAATCATGACCCTGAACCTCGACGGCGTGCTGCTGAAAGTACGCCTGGCCGAAGACAAACCGGTGCCCGAGGGCACGGCGTACATCAGTTTTCCGGCCCAGTGGTTGATGGTCTATGCCGATGATTACCTGCTGGAGGTGCTGCCATGAACAAGGTGCAGAACAACAAGGCCTGGTGGCTGGTGCTGCCGGTGTTCCTGCTGGTGGCGTTCAGTGCGGTGATCCCGATGATGACCGTGGTCAACTATTCGGTGCAGGACATCTTCGACCAGTCCAGCCGCTATTTCGTCGGCGCCGATTGGTACAAGCAGGTGTTGCTCGACCCACGGCTGCATGACTCGCTGCTGCGCCAGTTCATCTATTCCGCCTGCGTGTTGTTGATCGAAATTCCGTTGGGCATCGCCATCGCCCTGACCATGCCGATCAAGGGCCGCTGGTCGTCGCTGGTGCTGATTATCCTGGCGATTCCGCTGCTGATCCCGTGGAACGTGGTCGGCACCATCTGGCAGATTTTCGGCCGGGCCGACATCGGCTTGCTTGGGTCCAGCCTCAACGGCATGGGCATCAGCTACAACTATGCGGCCAACACCATGGACGCCTGGGTCACGGTGTTGGTGATGGACGTGTGGCACTGGACGTCGCTGGTGGCGTTGTTGTGTTTTTCCGGTCTGCGGGCGATTCCGGATGTGTATTACCAGGCGGCGCGGATCGATCGGGCGTCGGCCTGGGCGGTGTTCCGGCACATCCAGTTGCCCAAGCTCAAGAGCGTGCTGCTGATCGCGGTGATGCTGCGGTTCATGGACAGTTTCATGATCTACACCGAACCGTTCGTGCTGACCGGTGGTGGTCCGGGCAATGCCACGACCTTCCTGAGTCAGACCTTGACCCAGATGGCCGTAGGGCAATTCGACCTCGGCCCGGCGGCGGCTTTCTCGCTGGTGTACTTCCTGATCATCCTGTTGGTGTCGTGGCTGTTCTACACCGCCATGACTCACTCTGACGCCAATCGGTGAGGCCTGCCATGAGCAAGAGAAAGCTGATTCCGCTGCTGGTCTACATCCTGTTCCTGCTGGTGCCGATCTACTGGCTGCTGAACATGTCCTTCAAGAGCAACACCGAAATCCTCGGCGGCCTGACGCTGTTTCCCCAGGATTTCACTTTCGCCAACTACAAGGTGATCTTCACCGACCCGAGCTGGTACACCGGCTACCTCAACTCGGCGTACTACGTCAGCATGAACACAATCATTTCCCTGACCGTGGCGTTGCCGGCGGCCTATGCGTTTTCGCGCTATCGCTTCCTCGGTGACAAGCACCTGTTCTTCTGGCTGCTGACCAACCGCATGGCACCGCCGGCGGTGTTCCTGTTGCCGTTCTTCCAGCTGTATTCCTCGATCGGCTTGTTCGACACGCACATCGCGGTGGCGTTGGCTCACTGTCTGTTTAACGTGCCGCTGGCGGTGTGGATTCTTGAGGGCTTCATGTCTGGCGTTCCCAAGGAAATCGACGAAACCGCCTACATCGATGGCTACAGCTTTCCCAAGTTCTTCGTGAAGATTTTCGTTCCGCTGATCGGCTCCGGGATCGGTGTCACGGCGTTTTTCTGCTTCATGTTTTCCTGGGTCGAATTGTTGCTGGCGCGAACCCTGACGTCGGTGAACGCCAAACCCATCGCCGCGGTGATGACCCGCACGGTCTCGGCGTCCGGCATCGACTGGGGCGTGCTGGCAGCGGCGGGGGTGTTGACCATCCTGCCGGGCATGCTGGTGATCTGGTTTGTTCGCAACCACGTGGCCAAGGGCTTTGCCCTGGGCCGGGTATGAGGAACTGATGATGGAATGGATGAGTTGGACCAGCCCGACGGCGGCGTTCTTCGGCGTCATAGCCTTGATCCTGGTGGGCATGACGACTTGGGAGTTGCGTTCGCCAAGCATTCTTCGAAAAGGTTTTCTGCCGATTACCACCACCCGTGGCGATCGGCTGTTTATCGGTCTTCTCGGCAGCGCCTACCTGCATTTGCTGGTAATCGGCGTCACCGACTGGAGCATCTGGATAGCGTTCGCGTTGTCCCTGGTGTGGCTGTTGGCTGTGATGCGTTGGGGCTAGTCGAATCGCTCGGCAATGTTGCTCCGAAACCCATAAAGGAGGTCTCTATGTTCGACAAAAACAATAAGCTGCGACATAGCATTTCACTGGCAGCCATGCTGGCACTCAGCGGATTGAGCGCATCGGCCTGGGCTGATGCCTACGAAGACGCTGCGAAAAAGTGGATCGGCGGCGAATTCAAACCGTCCACCTTGACGGCCGATCAGCAACTCGCGGAATTGAAGTGGTTCATCAAGGCGGCCGAGCCGTTTCGCGGGATGGACATCAAGGTTGTCTCGGAAACCCTGACCACCCATGAATACGAGTCCAAGGTGCTGGCCAAGGCCTTCACCGAGATCACCGGGATCAAAGTCACCCACGACTTGCTGCAAGAAGGCGATGTGGTGGAAAAGCTGCAGACCGTGATGCAGTCGGACAAGAGCATCTATGACGGCTGGGTCAACGACTCCGACCTGATCGGTACGCACTTTCGCTATGGCAAGACCGAGTCGATCACCGACCTGATGGCCAACGAAGGCAAGAACTTCACCTCGCCGACCCTCGACATCAAGGACTTCATCGGCATTTCCTTCACCACCGCGCCGGACGGCAAGATCTATCAGCTGCCCGACCAGCAGTTCGCCAACCTTTACTGGTTCCGCGCCGACTGGTTCGATCGGGCGGACCTGAAAGCAAAATTCAAGGAAAAGTACGGCTACGAATTGGGCGTGCCAGTGAACTGGTCGGCCTATGAAGACATCGCCAAATTCTTCAGCGAAGACGTCAAGGAAATCGACGGCAAACGCATCTACGGGCACATGGACTACGGCAAGAAGGATCCATCCCTGGGCTGGCGCTTCACCGATGCCTGGTTCTCCATGGCCGGCGGCGGCGACAAGGGGCTGCCCAACGGCTTGCCGGTGGACGAGTGGGGCATCCGTGTCGAGGACTGCCATCCGGTCGGTTCCAGCGTGACCCGTGGCGGCGATACCAACGGCCCGGCGGCGGTGTTCGCGACGCAGAAATATGTCGACTGGATGAAGGCCTATGCGCCGCCGGAAGCAGCGGGCATGACCTTTTCCGAGTCTGGCCCGGTACCGTCTCAGGGCAACATTGCCCAACAGATCTTCTGGTACTCCGCCTTTACCGCCGACATGACCAAACCGGGCCTGCCGGTGGTGAACGCCGACGGTACGCCGAAGTGGCGCATGGCGCCGTCGCCGAGAGGGCCGTACTGGGAAGAGGGCATGAAGCTTGGGTATCAGGACGTGGGTTCCTGGACATTCATGAAGTCCACGCCTGAGAAACAGAAACTCGCGGCCTGGCTGTACGCGCAGTTCGTGACCTCGAAAACCGTGTCGCTGAAGAAAACCATCGTCGGCCTGACACCGATCCGCGAGTCGGACATCAACTCTCAAGCCATGACCGACCTGGCGCCGAAGCTCGGTGGCCTGGTCGAGTTCTATCGCAGCCCGGCGCGGGTGCAATGGACCCCGACCGGCACCAACGTGCCGGACTATCCGCGTCTGGCACAGTTGTGGTGGAGCCACATCGCCGAAGCCGCCAGCGGCGAGAAAACCCCGCAACAGGCGCTCGATGGTCTGGCCAAGGATCAGGACGCGATCATGACCCGTCTGGAACGCTCCAAGGCCCAGGCCACTTGCGCGCCGAAAATGAACCCGGAACGCGACGCGCAATACTGGTTCGACCAACCGGGCGCACCGAAGCCGAAACTGGCTAACGAGAAGCCCAAGGGTGAAACCGTGAGCTATGCCGAACTGCTGAAATCGTGGGAGGTGGCGCGTAAGTAACAGATCGGCCTGCGACGTCGAACGGCACCTTCGGGTGCCGTTTCTATTTATGCCCACTTTCTCGTTTCAGCGACTGGCGTACGGTTCTCATTACCGCGAGGTCGAAGGCGTTGTGCCCGGCGTGGAGCAGACGACAACGGATGTTCTGGCGCTGGCGAAGCCAACGTACGCTGGACATGCCGAAGGTGTCTTTGATGCCTTGTATCACCAGGGTATCGGCATCGACCCGGAGACGCTCGTCCGCCCGTGTGAAGAAATAGTGATTAACGTGGTAATGCAACTCCAGGCAGATGGCGCGCACCGCTTCTTCATCAACGAAGTCTTCGAGTGCGTGCGGGCACATCGATTGCCCGTTCAATTGCAAAATAGCCTGCAGCCAGTGGATGGCAGCCTGACGCTGTTGCACCTCGCAACCATTGCCCAGTAGCTGGTAGATACCCCGCGCACTGGTGTCGTGGGAGCCAATGGCGAATTGAGATAAACCTTCGCTCAAGGTTTTATCGTAGGCGCTTACGTTCGCAACAAATGGTATGAACACCGAGACCAACGTGGTTTTCAGAATGGCGTCGGGATAGCGATGCTGGTATTGGATGGCCAACCAGCTTCCCCATGAAATGCCCAGCAAACTGATTTTTTCGAAACCAAAATGCCGACGCAGGGCATCGATGTCTTCAACGGACAGCCCAGTGTTGTTGTGCTGGAGCTCGCCGAGGGGAAGGGAGCGCCCGCAGCCACGCTGGTCGAACAAAATGATATCGAAACATCGCAGATCGAAGAACTCAAGATGATGGAGGGCGCTACGACCACCCGGCCCGCCATGCAGGAAAAATATCGGTTCGCTGCCGGGGGTGCCGTGCCGCTCCCAATAGAGATGGTGGCCGTCACGAGTCGGGTAGTAGCCATTGATCGGGGAGACCACCATCAGATGGGAACCTTCAGCCTGTAGAACTGGAACAGCTCCGTGTGCCCGGGGCGGGCCGCTACACTGGAAATCACCTGCAGTTTCAGGATCTGGGCCATGTAGGGAACGGAAATCAGTACCGGCGTATGGCCGAAAACGATAATCGTGCCTCCCGGATTCACGCACGGTGCCATATCGTGCAATGTCTGCTGCGCATCGGCGCGAGTCATGACTTCGGCATTGAGGAAACGCAGTATCAGCACATCACATTTGATGCCGGCAGAGGCAATGTTTCGGGCATCGGCCAGATAAAATTCGGCAGATGAGGTGCCATGACGATTTTTTGCATGTTCGATCATCGACGCCGAACGATCGGAGCCCAGGCAATGTCGGTCGGGGAGTTCGCGGGCCAGGTGCGCAATGAATTCCCCAGTCGAGCACGCCGGATCATGGATCACCGCGCCGGGACTCGATATCGTCTTGAGTAACGTTGCGCAATGCTGGCGAAAGTGGCTTTCGTCGGCATCCAGTTGCTTGGCGAGCGATTCATTGCACTGCCAGTATTCGGGCGGGCAAACAAACTCCAGGCCCGTGTCATCAGTGACAGGAAGCGGGAAACACACCTCGCTGTCCGGTTTAGTCTGCGCAACGTGGAAAGCCGTTTCCTTTTCTTGTCGGGTAACTCCTCGAAAATAGATCTCTGCACCTTCATTGCCCCAATGCCACTCAGCGAGCGGTCCGAGCAACATCCAGGGCCTGAGCAGGCTGTTGATATGCCAGCCGTCAGTGTCAGTGTGTTGCAGGACTTTTCGGCCCACCCAGTCGCAGCCATTCACGCGCAGAACAAAGAGCTGATGGAGCCCCGGCCCCAAGGGCTCGACGTAACGATCGAGTTTGCCAGGGGAGGCCACATGACGGACGAAGGATTGAGCCAAGCGCTGTTCTCGATGGAGGGCAGTCGTTGCCGATCGAGCGTTCATGCCGGCACTCCATGTCGCCTTTCCAAGCGCCGTCCCCGCGCCTGCGGGATAACCACATTGCCGCTGGAGACTACGAAAAATCGCTCCAGCCCCGGAATGACGACATTGACCAGCGTGGTGCCGAGGGCGGTCTGGTGAAGCGGTGCAATGCCCAGCGTGCGCCCATACCGATGCAGGTCTTCGGCCAGCAAGCTGATTTGCTCGGCCAATGGTCGTTCATCACGAGCATCGGGCAAGACTACCGTTTGTTGCTCGCACAGGTTCAACAGCGGATGCAGATCGAATCGCAGGCAGCGCAACAGGCGAGGAAAGGCCGTCAGATGCCGCTGAGCGTTGCTCAGATAGTCTCTCAGTTCAGGCTCAGAGGACCAAAGATGTAACTGAACCAGTTCGGTAAGTGCTCGCCATGCGCCATGCCTGGCATCGATCGAGCAACCGGTGCCGAAGACTCGCGGGTGAGTGCATGGCGCGGCTGAAAAGGCCAGAAAGGTTCGCGGCAGGAATTCGGTGCTGATGTCGACAAGGACGATCTCGGCACCGATCTCCGCTTCGGCGTCCAGCCACAGCCGACCCAGCTTGTCGTGATCGGACGTGCGTGCGACGCGGCGCAGGGGCGCGTGGTTTTCGTAGTAGAAATGCTCCAGCAAGAACAACGAAACCGCATCGCGCTCAATACATTCATTGGCAGCATGCAAAACCGCCTCGTTGTAAGTTGCGCCAATAGCGGTTCCGCTATTACTGGCATAACGTTGCAGTGCGCCATAGTTGGTTGTGTCTTGTATCAGTGTTCGTCGTGAATAACCGGGTGTGCATAAAGCGGCCGGGTATGTAAATGAAGTGCGCTTTAGAACATCCGTATACTGTCGGCAGGCTGTTATGGCATTGGGTTGTTCGGCGATAAGTGCCAGGGCAGTGTCGTCGGTAAATAGTGATGTGTCGGAAAAATAGCGCGGGGCTACATAGTGAATGTCGGATGTATCCAAGTGGTCACTTAAATAGTGTTCCAGCATTTCGTAAAGTGCACCGACACGGGCGTGGCGCGGGTAGCCTTTACCTGATCCCCTGGCGGTGTGGTGCTGATCGCTGGAGCTGGCAGAGGCATGGACCGCGACAATCTGCTGGCCCAGTGTGCGGGTGTCGACACGCAGGCCCAAGCTATCAAGTTCAGCGTGAATCCGCTGTTCAGCTTGCTCCAGGGTGAGTTCTCGTTCGGCTAGTGTGAAACCCATTGTTCGCTCCCTCGAGAAACGGGGGGCGCCGGCCCCCCGTTTTTTATACGGCTTCCAGTTCGGACTGTTCAGCCTCAGTCAGTTGCAGTTCTTCAACCTGCTCTGGCGTAGGCGCTTCCTGTTGTTCAAGGTCGATCACTTTGTTGGCGTTCCAGTTACCCATATAACCCATGATTAAACTCTCTTTTTGTTAGACATTGGATGTGCTGTATCGAGCACGGAGCAAATGTATAAGGCAGGTATTGGCTCGGTCAAAAATGACAGGAAGTTTCAAAAACCATATTCAAGGGGTGTTGAAATACGTACACATCAATTGTCGGCTTGACGATTTTTTTCGTGACGCATCGGCGGGTGTTGAATGGGACGGTATTGCGGAACATACCCGCCCCAACGATTTCGACGCATGCACTTGTCGGAAATTTCAGCTGCATGGAGGTGCGAAATCGTGATGACTGACTTTTGTGGCTCTTCAGGGTTCTTCGCGCGACGATTTTTCCTATCGCGTATGAAGGCGTTTCAGAAAAAATGCAGGTTGAATGGCTGGGCATCTATTCATCGGGGGTGGGAAATCCCAATCGAAACACCGTCAACGTCCCAGGCGAGCTTTTAACCTGTGCCACCCCCTGATGCAGGCTCATGATCGAGCGCACGATGGCCAGGCCCAGTCCGGTGCTGCCTTGTGAGCGGGAGCGGCTGCTGTCGACCCGGTAAAAGCGGTCGAACAGGTGCGGCAGATGCTGCGCTTCGATGCCCGCGCCGGGGTTGCTGACTTCCAGTGCAACCTGTGTCGCCTCTTGCTCAATGTGCAGCGAAACCGTTTGCCCGGCCGGACAGTGGCGCAGGGCGTTGGACAGCAGGTTCGAGATCGCCCGTTGAATCATCAGGCGGTCGCCCAGTACCCGTGCGCTGGCGCCTGTCACGCGCAGGCTGATGCGCTTGTCTTGCGCCGACAAGGAAAACAGGTCGGCCACTTTTTCGACTTCTTCTTCCAGGGCGACCGACTCGAAAGATGTGAGCGCTGCGGGGTTACTGGCCTGCGCCAGAAACAGCATGTCCGAGACAATCCGCGCAACACGCTCCAGCTCTTCGGTGCAGGACACCAAGACGTTTTTGTACGCCTCGGCCGTGCGTTCCCGGGACAGCGTCACCTGTGCCTTGCCCATCAGATTGTTGATCGGCGTGCGCAGTTCATGGGCCAGGTCATCGGAGAACTGCGACAACTGCTGCACACCATTGTCGAGGCGATCCAGCATGACGTTGATCCCCTGGGCCAGCTCACTGAGTTCCTGGGGCATGTCGAGCACCGACAGCCGATGGCCGAGGTCTTGCGTCGAGACCATCGCCGCCACTTTGCGAAACTCGCGCAACGGCATCAGCCCCCGCTGTACGGCGGCCCAGGCACTGAGGCCGATGAAGATCAGCAGCAATGGCAAAGCAATCAGCGTCGAGCGCAGATAGGCGCTGAGCAACGCCTGATTGTGGGCATCGTCCATCGACAGCAGCACCGGGACGCGGGTGCCGTCCTTGATGCGGACCAACCGAGAAGCGGTCAGGTAGCGCTTGCCTTGATCGTCGGTGCCGTCGGAGAACGCCAGTGGTTCGTCGGCGGCCAGCACTGCCTTGCGTTCAAGGCGCGGGTCGGCCATGCCGGAGCCGGATTTCAACAGCGGCGTGCGCAAGTTACTGCGGTCATAAATCGTCAGGGTGAGGTTGTCATGGCCCATGACCTGATCGAGCAGAATGTGCGGCGCCGAACGAATTTCTGCGGCATCGGCGTACAGCGACAGGCTGTGTTCCACCTGTTCCACCTTCTGGGCCAGGCTGTTTCTGGATAACGCGTTCAACTCATGGGTCAGGGCAAAGTAGGCAAGGATCGCCAGGAACACCACCAGTAGCGCGCCGAGAATACTCACCGTCAGGCCCAGGCGCATCGACAGGCTGGCCGGCTTCATTCCCGCGCCTCCAGGACATAGCCGACACCGCGCAGGGTGTGGATCAGTTTGCTGTCGAACGGGTCGTCGATCTTCGCCCGCAAACGCCGGATCGACACTTCGACCACGTTGGTGTCGCAGTCGAAATTCATGTCCCACACCAGCGAAATGATCTGGGTGCGGGTCAGTACTTCCCCGGACTGGCGCATCAGCAGATGCAGCAGGGCGAACTCCTTGGTGGTCAGGTCGATGCGCTGCTCGCCGCGAAAGGCGCGGTGACGGCCCGGATCAAGTTCCAGATCGGCGACTTTGAGCACCTGCGGCACCGGGATGTTTTCGCTGCGGCGCATCAGCGTGCGCACCCGCGCCAGCAATTCCGGAAACTCGAATGGCTTGACCAGATAATCGTCGGCACCCAGATCCAGACCACGAATCTTGTCGGCCAGACGCCCGCGGGCGGTGAGCATCATCACCCGGGTGGAGTGGGTGCGACGCAATTGCTCCAGCACGCCCCAGCCATCGAGTTCCGGCAGGTTCACATCCAGGATCACCAGGTCGTATGCCTGCTGTTGCGCCAGATGCAGTCCGTCGGCGCCAGTGGCCGCGTGGTCAACGATATAACCACTTTCCGTCAGTCCCTGATGCAAGTATTCGGCAGCTTTAAGCTCGTCCTCGACGACAAGGATTCGCATGATTTATCACCACTTTTATTTAATGGATATTTAATTAAGGTGGCCGGGAAAGTTGTTGTTTTTGTAGGGGCTTCCGGACGGATTTGAATAACGACTAGAGATTGTGAGTTGCTGGTTTCCTACGGCGGTTTCCCTGTGTGATGGCGTGCAAGGTAAAGGCTGTAGTGGCTACAGGGTCAACTGAAATGCTGAGTCTTGAGCCCTGAGTATGGTCATCTGCGACAGCCTGTCGCAGCGGGCAAGCCCGAATGCCCATGCGCTACATTCAGGCAAGTGCTGTTTGGCAGATAACTACCGTGTATTTGTTTCCATGTATTGCTATGTTGCCTTTTGCACTTCGCATCCTAGATCAAAACAACTTCCATAAGCCGTGGATGACGGATTTGTAATGTTCCAGTCACCTTGCCGATAAGTTCAAAACCCTACCGTGGCGGCATCAAAGATTCTTGAATAAAGGAAGTCTTCCATTGCCCGGTTTAAAAGAGCGGACGGCGCGAGCACGCCTGAAAAAAACAGCGAGGACAGTGACGGCCAGCGTTGTGTGGCTGGCCGGCACGGGGCTTGTGCATGCATCGACCCTGACCCTCGATCAAGCCCTGCAAACGGCATTTGCCGGTAACCCGGATCTGGCGGCTGCGCAGTGGGAAATCGGCATCGCCGAGGGTGAGCGCAAACAGGCCGGTCTGATCCCCAACCCCGAAGTGTCGTGGGAGGCCGAAGACACCCGGCGCGATTCGCGAACCACCACGGTGATGCTCAGCCAACCGATCGAACTGGGCGGCAAACGTGGTGCACGGATCGACGTCGCCAGCCGCGCGCAGGACGCCGCCGGGATCGAGTGGGAGCGCAAGCGCAATGCCTTGCGCGCCGATGTGATTCAGGCGTTCAACAGCGCCCGGACCGCGCAACAACGCTTGCAGTTGTCCCGCCAGTCGCTGCAACTGGCCGAACACGGTTTGCGCGTCGCCCAAGGACGCATCGAGGCCGGCAAATCATCGCCAGTCGAAGGCACCCGGGCGCACGTGCAACTCTCCGAAGTGCGCCTGGAACTGAGCCGCGCCGAACGCGATCGGGCCAACGCCTACCAGCAATTGGCGCAGGTCATGGGCGCACCGTTGCCAACCTCGACCACCGTGCAAGCGGCCGCGCAAAGCATGCCCACCGTGCCATCGGCAAGTCGATTGCTGGAGCGCCTGAACGAGACCGCCGAGCTGCGTCTGGCCAAATTGCAGATCGATCAGCGCGAAGCCTCATTGGGTCTGGAAAAGTCGCAACGCATTCCCGACCTGACCGTGAGCATTGGCAGCCAATACAGCGAAACCGAGCGCGAACGGGTCAACGTGGTCGGGTTATCGATGCCGATTCCGTTGTTCAACCGTAATCAGGGCAACGTGCTGGCGGCTGCCCGGCGCAGTGATCAGGCACGGGATCTGCGCAACGCCACCGAACTGCGTTTACGCACGGAAATCCAGACCGCCCTTGAGCAATGGCAGACCGCCAACGGCGAAGTCGAAGCGTTCAACCAGACCATCCTGCCCGCCGCGCAAAGTGCGGTCGACAGCGCCACACGCGGTTTCGAAATGGGCAAGTTCGGCTTCCTCGATGTGCTCGACGCCCAGCGCACCCTGATCAGCGCACGCAGCCAATACATCCAGGCCGTCAGCGAGGCGACGGACGCGCGAGTACGCATCGAACGCATCTTCGGCGACCTCACCGTCAGCCCTTGAATTTCATCTTTCAAATCACTGCGCGATGGCATGGCGCAGAGGAGTTTCCATGGAAAAAAAACTGATCGTGGTGGCTGCGGCGACGTTGGCGCTGGGCATTGGTATTGGCTCGATGTGGCCGGGCAATGCGTCCATCGACGCTCACGCCGATGAATCGGCGGAACACGCCGGTCACGCTGAAGAAGGCGCAGCAGCCAACGGTGAACATATAGAAGAAGGGCACCTGGAGCTGAGCACCGAACAGATCGCAGCGGCGGGCATTCAACTGGCCGAAGCGCGGGCGCAGAACATCAGCCTCGGCTTGCCGTTCCCCGGCGAAGTGCGCTTTGACGAAGACCGTACCGCGCACGTGGTGCCGCGCGTCCCTGGCGTGGTCGAGTCGGTGTCGGTCAATCTCGGGCAGTCGGTGAAGAAGGGCCAGTTGCTGGCGGTGATCGCCAGTCAGCAGATCTCTGATCAGCGCAGCGAACAGGCTGCCGCGCAGCGGCGCCTGACCTTGGCGCGCACCACCTACGAACGCGAGAAAAAACTGTGGCAGGACAAGATCTCCGCCGAGCAGGATTTCCTTCAGGCACGCCAGGCATTGGAAGAAGCCGAAATTGCCCTGACCAATGCCCGGCAAAAAATCAGTGTGCTCAGCGGCAGCGTGGTCGCCACCGGCGGCAATCGCTATGAACTGCGTGCGCCGTTCGACGGTGTGGTGGTGGAAAAACACCTGACGCCGGGGGAGGTGGTCGATGAAACCTCGGCGGCTTTTACCCTCTCCGACCTGTCGCGGGTGTGGGTGACGTTCGGCGTTTCGCCCAAGGATCTGACCAAGGTACAAGTGGGCAAACCGGTCACCGTCAGCGCCCCGGAACTCAATGCTGAAATCGCCGGCACCGTGGCCTACGTCGGCAGTTTGCTCGGTGAACAGACCCGCACTGCAACGGTCCGCGTGACCCTGGAAAATCCGCAAGGCTCGTGGCGCCCCGGCCTGTTCGTCACCGCGCTGGTGGCGACCGACAGTCGCCAAGCCAGGGTCGCCGTACCTGAAACCGCGATCCAGACCGTCGAGGACAAACCCACGGTGTTCGTGCGCACCGATGACGGCTTCAAGGCGCAAGCGGTGGAGTTGGGCAGTCGCGCGGCCGGTCTGGTGGAAGTCACCCAAGGGCTGGAACCGGGCGTGCAAGTCGCCAGTGCCGGCAGCTTCATCCTCAAATCGGAATTGGGCAAAGCCTCAGCCGAGCATTCTCATTGAAGGCTCCCACTGATCCGTCAACCTCGACCGGAAGGTTCTCATGTTCGAACGCCTGATCCAGTTTGCCATCGAGCAGCGCATCATCGTGCTGCTCGCCGTTCTCCTCATGGCCGGCCTCGGCGTCGCCAGTTACCAAAAACTGCCGATCGACGCCGTGCCGGACATCACCAACGTCCAGGTGCAAATCAACACCGGCGCGGCCGGGTTCTCGCCGCTGGAAACCGAGCAGCGCATCACCTTCCCGATTGAAACCGCCATGGCCGGTTTGCCGGCGCTGGAGCAGACCCGTTCGCTGTCGCGTTCGGGGCTGTCGCAGGTCACGGTGATCTTCAAGGACGGCACCGATCTGTTCTTTGCCCGGCAATTGGTCAACGAGCGCTTGCAGATCGCCAGGGAGCAATTGCCCGAGGGCGCGGAAGCGCTGATGGGGCCGATTTCCACCGGGCTCGGGGAGATTTTCCTGTGGACGGTGGAGGCGCAGGACGGTGCGCTGAAGGACGACGGCACCGCCTACACGCCAACCGATTTGCGGGTGATTCAGGACTGGATCATCAAGCCGCAATTGCGCAACGTGCCTGGTGTGGCCGAGATCAACACCATCGGCGGATTCGCCAAGGAATACCAGATCGCCCCCGACCCGAAACGGCTGGCGGCTTACAAACTGACCCTCACCGATCTGGTCACGGCGCTGGAGCGCAACAACGCCAACGTCGGCGCCGGTTACATCGAGCGCAGCGGCGAGCAGCTGCTGATTCGTGCGCCCGGCCAGGTGGCAAGCACCGACGACATCGCCAATATCGTGATGGCCAATGTCGACGGGACGCCGATCCGGATCAAGAACGTCGCGACCGTGGACATCGGCCGCGAACTGCGTACCGGTGCCGCCACCGAAAACGGTCGCGAAGTGGTGCTGGGCACGGTGTTCATGCTGATCGGCGAAAACAGCCGGACGGTCTCCCAGGCAGTGGCGACCAGGCTTGAGCAGATCAATCGTTCCCTGCCCAAAGGCGTGATCGCGGTGCCGGTGTATGACCGCACGCACCTGGTGGACAAGGCCATCGCCACGGTGAAAAAGAACCTGGTGGAAGGGGCGATTCTGGTCATCGCGATTCTGTTCCTGTTCCTGGGCAACATCCGCGCGGCGTTGATCACCGCGATGGTCATTCCGCTGTCGATGCTGTTCACCTTCACCGGCATGTTCACCAACAAAGTCAGCGCCAACTTGATGAGCCTCGGCGCCCTCGACTTCGGCATCATCGTCGACGGCGCGGTGGTGATCGTCGAAAACACCCTGCGACGGCTGGCCCATGCGCAGCAGCATCACGGGCGTTTACTGAGCCGTTCCGAGCGTTTCCATGAAGTATTCGCAGCGGCCAAAGAAGCGCGGCGGCCGCTGATTTTTGGCCAGTTGATCATCATGGTCGTGTACCTGCCGATCTTCGCCCTGAGCGGTGTCGAAGGGAAAATGTTCCACCCGATGGCCTTCACCGTGGTCATCGCGCTGTTGGGCGCCATGCTGTTGTCGGTGACCTTTGTGCCGGCGGCCATCGCGTTGTTTGTCACCGGCAAGGTCAAGGAAGAAGAGGGCGTGGTCATGCGCGGCGCGCGTCGCGTTTATGCGCCGGCGCTGGCGTGGGTGATGTCCCATCGCGCCATGGCGGTGGGGGCGGCGCTGGCTGTGATTGTGCTCAGCGGCGTGCTTACCAGCCGCATGGGCAGCGAGTTTGTGCCGAGCCTCAGTGAGGGCGATTTTGCCCTGCAAGCCTTGCGCGTGCCGGGCACCAGCCTCACACAATCGGTGGACATGCAGCAGCGTCTGGAGACCTTGATCCTCAACAAGGTGCCCGAAGTCGAGCGTGTGTTCGCCCGTACCGGCACCGCCGAAATCGCCTCCGACCCGATGCCGCCGAACATCTCCGACAGCTACGTGATGCTCAAACCGAAGGTGCAGTGGCCGGATCCGGGCAAGTCCCGCGAAACGCTGATGGCCGAACTGCAACAAGCCGCCGCGACGCTGCCGGGCAGCAACTATGAACTGTCGCAGCCGATCCAGTTGCGCTTCAACGAACTGATCTCCGGCGTGCGCAGCGATGTGGCGGTCAAGGTGTTCGGGGATGACATGGACGTGCTCAACGCTACGGCGGCGAAGATCGCCGCCGCCATGCAGAAGGTCAACGGCGCGTCCGAGGTCAAGGTCGAGCAAACCACCGGCCTGCCGGTGCTGACCATCAACATCGATCGCGACAAGGCGGCGCGGTACGGGCTCAACGTCGGTGACGTGCAAGACACCATTGCGGTGGCAGTCGGCGGGCGTCAGGCCGGGACATTGTATGAAGGCGATCGGCGTTTCGACATGGTGGTGCGCCTGTCCGATGCCATGCGCAAGGACATCGAAGGTTTGTCGGCACTGTTGATTCCGGTGCCGGCGCCCCTGAATGGCGCGGCCGATCGGATTGGCTTCATCGCCCTCAAGGACGTCGCCAGCCTTGATCTGGTGCTCGGGCCGAATCAGGTCAGCCGCGAGAACGGCAAGCGGCTGGTGATCGTCAGCGCCAACGTGCGTGGGCGCGATATTGGCTCCTTCGTTAAAGAGGCCGGTGAGGTGATTGAGCGCGATGTGCAGGTTCCGGCGGGTTACTGGACCGGCTGGGGCGGGCAGTTCGAGCAGTTGCAGTCGGCGGCCAAACGCTTGCAGATCGTGGTGCCGGTGGCCTTGCTGTTGGTGTTCGGCTTGCTGTTCATGATGTTCAACAACCTCAAGGACGGCTTGCTGGTGTTCACCGGGATTCCGTTTGCGTTGACCGGGGGCGTCATGGCGCTGTGGCTGCGGGACATTCCGCTGTCGATCTCGGCGGGCGTTGGTTTCATTGCGCTGTCGGGGGTGGCGGTGCTCAACGGTCTGGTGATGATCGCGTTTATCCGCAATTTGCGGGAGGAGGGGCGTTCGCTCGCTGATGCAATCAATGAGGGTGCGCTCACGCGTCTGCGCCCGGTGTTGATGACGGCGCTGGTCGCGTCCCTGGGCTTCATTCCCATGGCTTTGGCGACCGGCACGGGTGCCGAGGTGCAGCGACCGTTGGCGACGGTGGTGATCGGCGGGATTCTGTCTTCGACCATCCTGACGCTGCTGATTTTGCCGGCGCTGTATCAGCTCGCGCACCGAGGTGAAGAGGAGAGAAGTCCCACCTCATAAGCCAATGTTTCAGGCATACCACTATCTGTGGCGAGGGAGCTTGCTCCCGCTGGACTGCGTAGCAGGCCCCTTCTTTTTTTGTGAAGGAGGGGCCGCTTCGCGACCCAGCGGGAGCAAGCTCCCTCGCCACAGGTGCCTTTCAGGTTACATAACGGATATGTAATTTGCGCGCCACCGTCACGAAAGGTTCGGATTGTTACCTTGATCCCGTTAGTTAATTAAACGAGGAATCAAGCATGAAACTTGTACAACTGAGTGCGTTTGCAGCGGCGTTGGTGATGTCTTCTGTTGTTTTGGCTGAAGGTGGCGGCGACAGAGTCTTTGAGAAAATGATGGCGGCCAATGACCGTTCGGTGGAGGCGTTTGTCGCCAAGGAACAGGCGCGTAACCCCGTCGTCGTGAATGAGAAGAAGGACGGCAAGACCAAAGACTTGTAAGCGTGCCGCACCTGAACTGGCCCGTCATCGATTGCCGATGCCGGGCTTTTTTTGAGCCTGGATTTGAAGGTACTGGGTATGAAAGTTTTTAAGTGGGTGGCGTTCGCCGGGGCGCTGGCGATGTCGTTGAATGCGCTGGCAGAAGGCGGCGGTGACCGGACGTTTGAGAGGGCGTTCAGTGCCAACGCCAAAGCCATGGAGCAGTACGCGGCCAACCAGGGTAAACCTGCGCCGGTGGTGAAAGACTACGAATACGGGATGAAACTGGATGTGGTCAAAGTGGTGAGCGTTGTGCGACCGCAAGTTGCCTGCTCCGTGGTGCCGACGGCCATGACCTATGAAGATTCAAAGGGCCAACTCAATACCATCAAATACACCGTGGCAGGCGATTGCCGCCGACAGGGCGGGTGAGGGCACAGAGGGCCTCCAACCTACGTTGAGTATTTCAATTCGGGATGTTTAACAGATATGGCGAAGGTAGGGAGGCTTCCCACAATGTTTTCAGGTTGTCCGTCGGACGTCCGCTCTCTAGCCTGTATTCGTCGCTGCCAATTCAGCGATCGGGATTGGAACCCCGCGGCTCCACTGAAAGCAAAAGCGCCTTTCATGACGTGCGCACCTTGATGTGTGCACTCCGTTATGGCGGCTGTGCGCGGGAGACTTCGAGTCTGTCGGGTTTTGCTCAGTGGCCCGGGTTCCAACCTGCGTACAGCTGCCTCCTTTTCGCGTGGAACCGAATGGGTCAGCTCTAACCATCACGCTGAATGCCGAAATCATGAAAAAGCCAACACCAAACCCTCCCGAAACAGAAACCGACCCTGTAGGCGTCGCCGAAGGCTGCTTCTGCGGTGCTCAATCCACGGGCGTAAAAAAGGCGCCCCGAAGGACGCCAAAAGATTCACCTCTTACCAAAGGAGCAAGGAGCTTCTAAAGGTGAATTTGCATAAACCGTGAAGTCAGAGAATCGCCAGCGGATACTCGACAATCACCCGCACTTCATCCAGATCCGACTCAAACGCCGTGGCGCGGGTGGTGGCCTGGCGCAGACGCAGAGACATGTCTTTCAACGAGCCGCTCTGCACCACGTATTTGACTTCGATGTCGCGCTCCCAGCGCTTCTGGTCAGTCAGTGGGTTGCCGTCGGCATCGCGGCGCATGTACACGGCGTTGGCGTTGGAGTAATCGGCGTCGGTGCCGCGGGCGTAACGAGTCATGAACGACAAACCCGACACGCCATAGCTGCTCATGTCGAGGTCGTAACGCACCATCCACGAACGTTCCTTGGGCGAGTTGAAGTCGCTGTACTGGATGGAGTTGTCGAGGAAGATCGAGTCGGACTGGCGCAGGTAATCGAAGTCGTCGTTGCCGTTGTTGCGCTGGTGCGACAAGGCAACGGAGTGGGCGCCGAGTTTCACCCCGACACGGCCGCTCCAGATGTTGTTGTCGAACTCGCCGAGCAGTTGTTTGCCTTCGTCGACCGCCTTGTAATAGTTCAAGCCACCGAATAGCGACAGGTCATCCGACAGCGGATAAGTCCATGCGGTGCCGGCGTAATACTGATTCCAGGCATCCTTGAGGCGACTGGAATACAGGCTGAAACTGAGGTTTTTGTTCAGTGCATAGTCGCCACCGAGATAGCCGACCCACGGCGAATTGACTGGACCGGCGTAGAAGGTCGCGAAGTTCTCGCGCATGTCGCTGGACACCGGCTGGCTCATCGCATGCAGGCGACCGCCCTGTACCGACAGACCTTCGATGCTGGTGTTGGTGGCCGTGACACCCCGGAAGCTTTCCGGCAACAGTCGGGAGTCACCCGCCGCAACCACCGGGTTGGCGGGGAACACATCGCCGACCTTCACCACCGTATCGAAGGCGCGCACTTTGGCGGCGCCACCGACCTTGGTGTATTCATCCCGCGCCTGACCATCGCTGTCGACCGGCAACACGTCGAAAGAACTACGGCCACCGTTGCGCCCGTCACCGGTATCGAGTTTCAAGCCGATCATCGCAAACGCATCGACCCCGAATCCAACGGTGCCTTGGGTAAAGCCGGATTCGAACTTGCTGATGACCGCGTGAGCCCAGGCCTCGGAATAGCCATTGCCGGTGGGACTCGACTGGCCGTCACGGTGATCACGATTGAAGTATAAGTTGCGGTTGAGCGCCGTCAGGCTGCTGCCCTCGATAAACCCCTCGGGTTTTTCTTCCGCCAACACCATGGACGGCCCGGAGCCGACAACCACCGCTAAAGCGGCTATCGACATTTTTGTATTGTTAACCATCAATCACTCCTTGGGTTCGGCAGAACGGGAACGTGCTTCGGCGTGGGTTTTATTGTTCGGCGGGCAAGGGCCCGCCGGCATGGTCGCCGGGTGACATCGTTGCAAGCTGCGGATAACGCCAAGGTGATGGGGGAATTACAATTTCGTCATGTGCGTGGAATGACAACCTTGCACGTTCAGGTCAGCGCTGCGAGTTGTTCGATTGTTTGCGGAAAGCGTTCAACCAAGCGGATCAGTGTCGTGGCTTGGGCATTTGGTGTTGCCCGTCCTTGTTCCCAGTTTTCGAGGGTTCGGGTGTTGGTGCGCAGATACATGGCGAACACCGACCGGGAAAGATTGAGCTGTTGACGGATGGCTACCACTTCCTCGGCAGTGATGGGTACCAGTTTCGGCAGCTTGACCTTGTGGGTCCGCAGCGTGACCTTGCCTTGGCGCTCGTCGGCCAAGGCTTCGAGGCCTTCCATCAGTTCGGAAAAAATGTCACGTTTCATAGTGGGTTCTCGTGTTGATTTCTCTATCCAGCGTTTGTCTGAAAAGTTTTTTCTGGGAAGGCGACAGGTCGTCTTGCTCGTTTTTGCTATACACGGTGAACAGCCAGAATTGATCGAAACCTGACCACCAGTAATAAATCACCCTAAGCCCGCTACGCTTGCCTTTACCGCGACGTTGATCGGAAAAGCGGATTTTTCGCAGCCCGCCCGTGCCTTCAATGAGATCGCCCGCTTCGGGGTTTTTCAGCAGCTCCAACTGGAAACTGTGAAACAGATCGTCATCCAGGTAATCGTCTCGGTGTTTCTGAAACGCAGGTAATTCGATAAATAGAGCATCCATGTTCTGTACGTCACCTGCGTATAGTGTTGTCTTGATAATCGAATAGGTCAAGGCTTCGATGCCATCCTTTTCGTCCCCCGTTTTCAAGGTAGACCCCGGCCGTAAAAACGCCTGTAGGACAAAGCGACCAGTCCGGTGAGACTGTTCGGGTAATGCCGGGGGGAAGGGGCGTTCGCGATTGACTCATCGGATCATCCACAGCACTATCTGCCGATGAATGATCGACGCCGAATGAACATGATGTGTTCCTTTATGACCGCTTCCGGCGGGCCATAAGGTCATACGTGCTTGGTATTTGACGTCTTACCCAAAGCCCCGCCAGAGATGGACGGGGCTTTTTGATTCTCCGTCTGCACATGGCTGATGGAGAGTGAAATGTTCGAAATTAGAAAAGCTACCCAAAGCGATGCCCAGACTGCATTCGACATACGGCGGCTAGCCATCCGACATCAATGCATCGGTGCCTATACCGAGAAGCAAATGCTGACCTGGACATCGGGGGCAGCAGAGGACGGTTACTGTGTGCTCATGGAAAAATATTTCTATCTGGGGTGCGTTCAGGGTGATCCTGTGGCGACAGGCATGCTGGATCCGGAGAACCGCGAAATCGGCGCAATCTTTATACATCCTGACTTTATGGAACGAGGCCTGGGTAAGCGTATCGTGGGCTTTCTCGAAGATCTGGCGCGGGATCTTGGCCTGGTGGAAGTCCGTCTGGATGCGACTTTGAATGCCGCCGACTTTTATCGACGCTGTGGTTACATTGGGGAGGAGCCCGCGGTTTACCATTCCCCCTCCGGTCTTCAACTGGCCTGCGTTCCTATGGTGAAGAAACTGTGATGGCTTCGGGGCCGACCTGAGTAGCACTGCATAATTTGGCGCCTGAAAGCTCCAATCTCAAAACGCAAAAACGGCACTCGAAACGTGGGGCAAGGGCCACCAATGTCTAGGTTTTCGAGACGCCTCATTCTTGAGCGCCTTCAAAAGCATCGAGCATGTCGTCAGGCAGTGAGGTGTCAAAGTCTTCCGGAAGCACCAGTTTGCCTTTCATCGCTCCGATCCGCTGACCTCTGGGTTTGCCTACAGGAACCAGACGCGCAAGAGCCCGACCATGTTTGGCAATTGTGATGATCTGTCCGGCTGCTGCATCATCGACGAGTTTGGGCAGATTGTTTTTTGCTTCGGCCAACGGAACGACAATGTCACGGTTCATTGTTATTTCTCGCGTTGATTTATCGATCCAGCCAGTCATTCAAGATAGAGCCAATTGCGCAGTGTTGGATGTAGGACGAAACGGACATTCCCGCGCGAGGTTTCGGGGATTGCAGAAGGAGGGGAGGGCAGCGGTAACAAATCCCACAAACGCAAAAACGGCACCCGAAGGTGCCGTTTCTGTTTTCTACCGAGTATCGCTTAAGCGATCAACCCGCCAACCCCGACTGTTGAACCAGGTTCAGCAGCGGTTGTGGGTACAGGCCGAGGAAGAACGCCAGTACGGCGATCGCCAGCAGCATCACGCCGCCTGCACGTTGTTCCCAGTGCAGTTGCGCATCGTGGCGACGCAGGTTCGGTTCCATCAGGTACAGGGTGACCATCACACGCAGGTAGTAGAAGACGCCGATGGCGCTGCCCAGTACCAGGGAGCCGACCAGCCACCATTGGTGCGACTCGACGCCGGTGGCGATGATGTAGAACTTGCCGATGAAGCCCGCGGTCAGCGGGATACCAGCCAGGGACAGCATCATCACGGTCAGGACGGCGGTCAGGTACGGACGGCGCCAGAACAGGCCACGGTATTCGTACAGGGCATCCGCGTCACGGCCGCTGTACGGCGAGGACATCAGGGTGATCACACCGAACGCGCCGAGGCTGGTGATCACGTAGGTGACCAGGTACACGCCGATGGCTTCCACGGCCAGGCCCTTGCTCGCCACCAGGGCGATCAGCAGGTAACCGAAGTGTGCGATGGACGAGTAACCCAGCAGACGCTTGAGGTTGCTCTGGGTCAGTGCCAGCAGGTTACCGAACAGGATCGACGCGATGGCGATGACGGTCAGCACGTTGCTCAGCACGCCACTGCTCGCCGCTGGCGAGATCTGGAACAGACGCACCATCACCGCGAACACAGCCACTTTGGAGGCCGTGGCCAGGAACGCTGCCACCGGTGCCGGAGCCCCTTCGTAAACGTCCGGGGTCCAGAGGTGGAACGGTACCAGCGACAGTTTGAACGCCAGGCCGATCAGCATCATGCCCAGGCCCAGTTGCGCGATCGGGCTAGGCAGGCCGGTGGCCGCCAGGGCCTGACCGATGCCGTTGAAGCTCAGGCTGCCGGCTTCGGCGTAGAGCAGGGCCATGCCGAACAACAGGAACGCGGAACCGGCGGCCGACAGCACCATGTACTTGATGCCGGCTTCCAGCGAACGCTTGTTGAAGAAGGCGTAAGCCACCAGACCGTAGACCGGTACCGAGAGCAGTTCCAGACCGACGAACAAACCGGCCAGGTGCTGCGCGCTGACCAACACCAGGCCACCGGCGGCGGACATCAGGATCAGCAGGTAAAGTTCTTCACGGTTGCCCGGGTAGCCCGTACCGCCATCGCCCAGGTAGGCGTGGGCGAGGGTCACACAGGCGAGGGTGGCGACCAGGATCAGCGCCATGTACAGGCAAGCGAAGGTGTCGATCTGCAGCAACGGGGTCACGGCCAATGGCGCGACTTTCAGGGCTGGCAGGATCGACAGCAAGGCCAGGTTAAGACCTGCCACCGACAGCAGGAAGGTTTGCGAGTGGTTGCGGCGCCACGCGATAGCCAGCATCACCACGATGATCGTGGCGCTGGTGATCAACAACGGCGCAAGCGCGATAAAGTGTTGAGTCGTGAATTCCATAGCGCTCTTACCGGGCCGAAGCGAGTTGAGTGAAGGCGGAGCCGAGCCACTGCTGCACGCCATGCATCGTCGCGGCAGAGGTATCGAGGAACGGTTGCGGGTACACGCCGATGTAAAGCAGCAGTGCCGCAAGCCCAACCACCATGATCAGTTCGCGACCGTCCATGCCATGCAGCACCGCGTCGGATTTCGACGGGCCGAAGTAGGCGCGGTGGATCATGATCAGCGAGTAGACCGAACCGAATACCAGACCGGACGTGGCGATCACGGTGACCCATGGCGCGCTGGCGAAGGTGCCGATCAGGATCAGGAACTCACCGACGAAGTTACCGGTCGCCGGCAGGCCCAGCGACGCCGCTGCGAAGAACAGGCTTAGGGCTGGCAGGTAGGCAATCTTCGACCACAGGCCACCCATCTCGCGCATATCGCGGGTGTGGGTGCGCTCGTACAGCTGACCGGAGAGGATAAAGAGTGCCGCGGCCGACAGACCGTGAGCCAGCATCTGCATGACCGCGCCCTGCAGTGCCAGTTGGCTGCCGGAGTAGATGCCGATCAACACGAAGCCCATGTGGGAAACGGACGAGAAGGCAATCAGACGCTTGATGTCGGTTTGCGCAAAGGCCAGGAACGCACCGTAGAAGATCCCGATCAGACCCAGGGTCATGGCGAACGGCGCGAACTCGGCCGAGGCATTCGGGAACAGCGGCAGGGCGAAACGCAGCAGGCCGTACGCAGCAGTCTTCAGCAAGATACCGGCCAGGTCCACGGAGCCCGCGGTCGGTGCCTGGGCGTGAGCGTCAGGCAACCAGGAGTGGAACGGTACGACGGGCAGCTTGACCGCGAAGGCGATGAAGAAGCCGAGCATCAGGATGTACTCGGTGGTCTGCGACATCTTGGTTTTCAACAGATCGGCGTAGTTGAAGGTAATCACGCCGGTGTCGTTGAAGTTGACCAGTACCAGGCCCAGGATCGCCACCAACATGATCAGGCCGGAAGCCTGAGTGAAGATGAAGAACTTGGTCGCCGCGTAGATCCGGGTTTTCTTGCCGTCCGAAGAACTGTGACCCCAGAGCGCGATGAGGAAGTACATCGGCACCAGCATCATTTCCCAGAAGAAGAAGAACATGAACAGGTCGAGGGCGAGGAACACGCCAACGACACCGCCCAGGATCCACATCAGGTTCAGGTGGAAGAAGCCCACGTGACGCTGAATCTCTTTCCAGGAGCAGAGTACCGAGAGGACACCCAGCAGGCCGGTCAGCAGGATCATCAACAGCGACAGGCCGTCGAGGGCCAGGTGCACGTTGATGCCGAAGCGCTGGATCCAGACGTGTTTGAACTCAAGCGCCCAGGTCGGATCGGCGCCAGGTTTTGGTGCAAATGAATAGTCACCGTTGGCCCACAGCCAGAGGCCGAGGGAGAGCAGCAGGGACATGGTGATCAGCGCAATCCAGCGGGGGAGGGTGGCGCCGAAGCGCTCACCCATCCAGCACAGCAGGCCGCCGATGAAGGGGATCAGGATTAGCCATGGCAGAATCATGACGGGCTCGTTTCCTTTCGCAAGTTCGCAAGGTTCATAGTCAGACCGCTACCAGCACGACGGCGCCGATTACCAGCACGGCACCAGCAGCCATCGAGGCGGCATACCAACGCAATTGACCGGTCTCGGTGCGGCTCAGGGCGGTGTGACCGCCTTTGGCCATACGCGGGATCAGACCGATGGTCTGGTCGAGCGGGTCTTTGCGCAGAATGTGGCTGATCGCAAGGTATGGCTTGACGAACAGTTTGTCGTAGATCCAGTCGAAGCCCCAGGCAGCGAACCACCAGGCCGAAAGGAAGCGGCCGATGCCGCTGTTGGCGATAGCCGTGACGAAGCGACGCTTGCCGAGGAACAGCAGCGCGGCCAGCAGGATACCGGACAGGGCGATGGCGCCCGAAGCGATTTCCAGGCTGTGCTTGGCTTCGCCGCCGGCATGGCCGACGCTTTCCGGCAGTACGCCGTGCAGCGGTGGAACGATCATCGCGCCGACGAACGTCGACAGTACGATCAGCACCGACAGCGGCAGCCAGTGAGCAACGCCGTGACCGGCATGGGCTTCGGTCTTCGCTTCACCGTGGAACGTGATGAAGATCAGGCGGAAGGTGTACAGCGAGGTCATGAAGGCACCGACCAGACCGGCATACAGCAGGCCTTCGTTACCGCTGGCGAACGCTTCCCAGAGGATTTCATCCTTGGAGTAGAAGCCCGCGGTCACCAGAGGCAAGGCCGCCAGGGCCGCGCCGCCGACGATGAAGCTGGCGTAGGCCAGTGGCAGTTTCTTCCACAGGCCGCCCATCTTGAAGATGTTCTGCTCGTGGTGGCAGGCAACGATCACCGCACCGGATGCAAGGAACAGCAGCGCCTTGAAGAAGGCGTGGGTCATCAGGTGGAAGATCGCGCCATCCCATGCACCGACGCCCAGGGCCAGGAACATGTAGCCGATCTGGCTCATGGTCGAGTAGGCGAGGATACGTTTGATGTCGGTCTGAACCAGTGCGGCAAAACCTGCCAGCACCAGCGTCACGCCACCCACGACACCTACCAGGTGCAGGATATCCGGCGCCAGTGCGAACAGGCCGTGGGTACGGGCGATCAGGTAGACACCGGCGGTTACCATGGTCGCGGCGTGGATCAGTGCCGAAACCGGAGTAGGGCCGGCCATCGCATCCGCCAGCCAGGTTTGCAGCGGCAGTTGCGCGGATTTACCGACAGCGCCGCCCAGCAGCATCAGGGTCGCCAGAACGATCCAGAAGTCACCGGCCTTGAAGTGCTCAGGCGCCTTGACCAGCAGTTCCTGGATATTCAGCGTGCCCAGTTGCTGGAACAGGATGAACAGGCCGATGGCCATGAACACGTCGCCGACGCGGGTCACGATGAAGGCTTTGAGTGCCGCGTTACCGTTGTTGCGGTTGCTGTAGTAGAAACCGATCAACAGGTACGAGCACAGGCCCACGCCTTCCCAGCCGAAGTACACGAACAGCAGGTTATCGGCCAGGACCAGGAACAGCATGCTGGCGATAAACAGGTTGGTGTAGGCGAAGAAGCGCGAGTAACCGGCTTCACCGCGCATGTACCAGGACGCGAACAGGTGGATCAGGAAGCCCACGCCCACCACCACACCGAGCATGGTCACGGACAGACCATCCAGGTACAGGGCGAAGTTCGGCGTGAAGCCTTCCACCGCCATCCATTGCCACAGCACCAGGGTGTAGTGGCCACCCTCCGGCGGTGCAACGTTGAATTGCCAGATCACATAAGCCGCGACGATCGCCGACAAGCCGATGGAGCCGACGCCGATCAGCGCCGAGAGGTTTTCCGAGAGGCGTCCCCGGGAGAACGCCAGCAGCACAAAACCGATCAGGGGGAACAGGAAAGTCAGATAGAGAAGGTTCATCCGCGCATCTCGCTGGCAGCGTCGATATCGAGAGTGTGGAAGCGGCGATACAGCTGCAACAGAATCGCCAGGCCGATACTGGCCTCGGCGGCTGCCAGGCTGATCACCAGGATGAACATGATCTGTCCATCCGGCTGCGCCCAGCGGCTACCGGCAACGATGAACGCCAGTGCGGAGGCATTCATCATGACCTCCAGGCTCATCAGCACGAAGAGAATGTTGCGCCGGACCATCAGGCCGACCAGACCGAGGCAGAACAGGATGCCGGCGACCGCCAGACCATGCTCCAAAGGGATAGCAGGCATCGTCATTGCTCCTTGGCTTCGTTGCGGCCCAAGTGGAACGCCGTGACGGCTGCGGCGAGCAGCAGCATCGAGGCGAGTTCGACCACCAGCAGGTAAGGACCGAACAGGCTGATGCCCACGGCCTTGGCGTCTACGGTGGTGTGGCCGAGGGCCTGGCCGCTGGAGTGGCTGAACAGCACATACAGCAGTTCAGCCAGCAGCAGGCCGCCGAGTACGACCGGGCCCAGCCAGATACCGGGCTTGAGCCAGACGCGCTCTTGCTGAACCGAGGCCGGGCCCAGGTTCAGCATCATCACCACGAACACGAACAGCACCATGATGGCGCCGGCGTAGGCGATCACTTCCAGTACACCGGCAAACGGTGCGCCAAGGGCGAAGAACGTCATGGCCACGGCGATCAGCGAAATGATCAGGTAGAGCAGGGCGTGCACGGGATTGGTGTTGGTGATCACGCGAAGCGTGGACACAACAGCGATACCCGATGCGAAATAGAAAGCGAATTCCATCGTTCTTCCTTAAGGCAGCAAGCTCTTCACGTTGATCGGCTCGGCTTCATTCTGCGCGGCGCCTTTTGGCTTACCGGCAATCGCCATACCTGCAACACGATAGAAGTTGTAGTCAGGGTTTTTACCGGGACCGGAGATCAGCAGATCTTCTTTCTCGTAAACCAGGTCCTGCCGCTTGAACTCGGCCATTTCGAAATCCGGTGTCAGCTGGATCGCGGTGGTCGGGCAGGCTTCCTCGCAGAGGCCGCAGAAAATGCAGCGCGAGAAGTTGATGCGGAAGAAGTCCGGATACCAGCGACCGTCTTCGGTTTCAGCTTTCTGCAGCGAGATGCAACCCACCGGGCACGCCACGGCGCACAGGTTGCAGGCTACACAACGCTCTTCGCCGTCGGGGTCGCGGGTCAGGACGATACGGCCACGGAAACGCGGCGGCAGGTACACGGGTTCTTCCGGGTACTGCAGCGTGTCGCGCTTGCGGAAGGCGTGGCCGAAGATCATCACCAGGCTGCGAAGCTGGGTGAAGAAGCCATGCACGATGTCAAAAATGTACTTCATGATTCTCTATCCTCACTGAGCCGCGACGGCGGGCGTGTTGAGCAACACGATCGCAGCGGTCACCAGCATGTTGACGAGGGTCAGCGGCAGGCAGAACTTCCAGCTGAAGTCCATCACTTGGTCATACCGTGGGCGCGGAATCGAGGCGCGCAGCAGGATGAAGAACATGATGAAGAACGCGGTTTTCAGTGCGAACCAGATGAACGGGATCTGCGGCAGGAGGCCGAACGGGCCGTGCCAGCCACCGAAGAACAGCGTGACCAGCAGCGCCGAGATCAACACGATGCCGATGTACTCACCTACGAAGAACATGCCCCATTTCATGCCGGCGTATTCAATGTGGTAACCGTCGGCCAGTTCCTGTTCCGCTTCCGGCTGGTCGAACGGGTGACGGTGAGTCACGGCGACGCCAGCGATGAAGAAGGTCAGGAAACCAAAGATCTGCGGAATGATGAACCACATGTTCTGCGCTTGGTATTCAACGATGTCGCGCATGTTGAACGAGCCAACCTGGATCACGATGCCCATCAGCGACAGGCCCATGAACACTTCGTACGACACGGTTTGTGCCGAGGCCCGCAAGCTGCCCAACAGGGCGAACTTGTTGTTGCTCGACCAGCCGGCGAACAGCACCGCGTAGACCGAAAGACCCGCCATGGCGAAGAAGAACAGGATGCCGATGTTGATATCCGCCACGCCCCAGGTCGGGGTGATCGGGATGATCGCGAAGGCAATCAGCAAGGCGCTCATGGCCACGACCGGTGCCAGGGTGAAGATCACTTTGTCGGCGAACGGCGGGGTCCAGTCTTCCTTGAAGAACATCTTGATCATGTCGGCCGCAATCTGGAACGCGCCGAACGGGCCGACGCGGTTCGGACCGTAACGGTCCTGCCAGAGGGCGAGCAAACGACGCTCGACCCAGCTCAGCAGCGCGCCGCAAACCACTACGGCGAGCAGAATCACGATGGCCTTGAGGACCGCGATGATTACGTCGATCACTTCAGGAGTGAACCAGGTCATAGCGCTGCCTCCTGCAGACCGTCAACGGATTTGCCAAAGATGGCTGGTGGAATGCCGGCGATACCTGCAGGCAATGCGACCAGACCGGCACCCAGCTCTTCGTTGATGCGCAGCGGCAGACGCAAAGTCTGGCCGGCAACGTTCAAGCTCAGCAGGGCACCGTCATTGACACCCAGGCGATCGGCTTCGGACTTGGCCAGCGACACGTAGGCGGCCGGGATGCGTTCCTGCACCGGTGCGGCTTTGGAAGAGTTTTCTTCGCTGCCGAACAGGTGGAAGAACGGTACGACCTGCCAGGTGCCTGGCGCCGGGTTGAACGCACGCGGAACACTGGCGAACCAGTTCAGCGAATCACCGGTGCTTTCGATCAGGCGAGTGCCCGGGTCGCCAGCGCGCAGGTGACCACCGACTTCGTCCTGGAACTTGTTCCAGGCTTGCGGCGAGTTCCAGCCCGGAGACCAGGCGAAAGGTACTTGCTGGCGCGGTTCGGCGGAGCCCGAGTAACCTTCCATGGAGAACGAGAACGCGGTGTCGTTATCCTGGGAAGTACGCGGTTCGTGCACGCTGATGTCGGCGCGCATGGCGGTACGACCGGAGTAACGCAGCGGTTCGCGCGCCAGTTTCAGGCCTTTGATCCGGAATGCGGCGGACGGTGCGGCATCGACGATACGCGCCAGTTGCGGCGTGCTTGCAGCAACGGCAGCGGTGACGTGGTCCAGTTGGGTCCAGTCGATCGGCTGGTTCAGCAGGGTCGAACGCAGGGCGTGCAGCCAGCGCCAGCCTTCGTGAACCAGAATGCTCGCGTCGAGGTAAGTCGGGTCGAAGACCTGGAAGAAGCGCTGGGCGCGGCCTTCCTGGCTGACCAGCGTACCGTCGCCTTCAGCGAAGCTGGCCGCTGGCAGTACCAGGTGCGCGCGATCGCTGGTGGCGGTCTTCTGATGGTCCGCCACGATCACCACTTTCGCGGCGTTCAGGGCAGCATCGACCTTGGATTTGTCGGTGCGGGTGTACAGGTCGTTTTCCAGCACGACGATGGCGTCGGCACGGCCGTCGATTACCGCTTGCAGCGCTTCGTCGACCGAGTTGCCGCCGAGCATGGCCAGGCCGAGGCTGTTGGCCTCCGGCACGATCAGGCTGATGGAACCGTTCTTCTCGCGCAGCTTCAGGGCTTTGGCGATGTTTGCCGCCGCTTCGATCAGCGCCTTGGAACCCAGCGAGGTACCGGCAATGATCAGCGGACGCTTGGCGGCGAGCAGGGCGTCGGCAATGCGCTTGGCCAGCGCCAGAGCTTCGGCGTCCAGACCTTCAACGGCCGGTGCGCTGGCGTCGAGGGCGTGAGCCACGGCGAAACCGATGCGGGCCAGGTCGTCTGGTGCGGCGTGAACGCATTCTTCAGCGATGTCGTCGAGCTTGGTTTCAGCCAGGCTGGCGATGAACAGCGGGTTCAGCTCGTGCTGGCCGATGTTCTTCACCGCGGCGTCGAGCCATGGCTGAACGCGCATGGCGTCGGCCATGTCTTCGGCCTTGCCCTTGACCGATTGACGCAGGGCCAGGGCCATGCGCGCAGCGGTCTGGGTCAGGTCTTCGCCGAGGACGAAAATCGCATCGTGGTCTTCGACGTCGCGCATGTTCGGGATCGGCAGCGGGCTGTCTTTGAGCACCTGCATGACCAGACGAATGCGTTCCAGCTCCGAGGCTTCGATACCGGAGTAGAAGTGCTCGGCGCCGACCAGTTCGAGCAGCGCGTAGTTGCTTTCGAGGCTGGCGCGTGGCGAACCGATACCGACGATGTTGCGACCGCGCAGCAGGTCGGCGGCTTTATCCAGTGCTTCGTCCAGGCTCAGTTTCGCGCCGTTGGCCAGCAGTGGCTGACGTGGGCGATCCTTGCGGTTGACATAGCCATAGCCGAAACGGCCACGGTCGCACAGGAAGTACTGGTTCACCGAACCGTTGAAGCGGTTTTCGATGCGGCGCAGTTCGCCGTAACGCTCGCCCGGGGAGATGTTGCAACCGCTGGAGCAGCCATGGCAGATGCTCGGCGAGAACTGCATGTCCCATTTGCGGTTGTAGCGCTCGGAGTGAGTCTTGTCGGTGAACACACCGGTCGGGCAGACCTCGGTGAGGTTGCCGGAGAACTCGCTTTCCAGGGTGCCGTCTTCAACGCGACCGAAGTACACGTTGTCGTGGGCGCCAAACACACCGAGATCGGTGCCACCGGCGTAGTCCTTATAGAAGCGCACGCAGCGATAGCAGGCGATGCAGCGGTTCATTTCGTGGGAAATGAACGGGCCCAGTTGCTGGTTCTGGTGGGTACGCTTGGTGAAGCGATAACGGCGCTCGTTGTGGCCGGTCATCACCGTCATGTCTTGCAGGTGGCAGTGACCGCCTTCCTCACAGACCGGGCAGTCGTGAGGGTGGTTGGTCATCAGCCATTCAACGACGCTGGCGCGAAACACTTTCGCTTCTTCGTCGTCGATGGAGATCCAGCTGCCGTCGGTGGCGGGGGTCATGCAGGACATGACGATCCGACCACGCTTGTCGTTCTCGTCGGTGTACTGCTTGACCGCGCACTGGCGGCAAGCGCCAACGCTGCCAAGGGCTGGGTGCCAGCAGAAATAAGGGATATCGAGGCCTAGCGACAGACATGCCTGTAACAGGTTGTCTGCCCCATCGACTTCGAGCTCTTTGCCGTCTACGTGGATAGTGGCCATGGTTCAAAGTTCTTCGTTGGCCCGGTGTCAGCGGGCGTGGCTAATGGAATCTTGTTATCCGTCCAAATCCAAACAGCCTCAAAAGGCGTCATCGGACGAAAGGCGAACGGCACGGACCGTTCGCCTTTTTTAAAGCGTTAAGCGCCGACTACGATCGGCTTTGCCAGAGGCGGGACGACGGCGCGGGTAGGCGCGATGCCGGCTTCGAACTCTGGACGGAAGTATTTGATGGCACTGCCCAACGGCTCCACGGCACCCGGTGCGTGAGCACAGAAGGTCTTGCCTGGGCCGAGGAAACCGACCAGACCCAGCAGGGTCTCGATATCGCCGGCTTGCCCTTCACCGTTCTCGATCGCGCGCAGCAGCTTGACGCTCCACGGCAGACCGTCACGGCATGGGGTGCAGAAACCACACGATTCACGGGCGAAGAACTCTTCCATGTTGCGCAGCAGGGACACCATGTTGACGCTGTCGTCCACCGCCATGGCCAGGCCGGTACCCATACGGGTGCCCACTTTGGCGATGCCGCCGGCGTACATTTGTGCGTCCAGGTGTTCCGGCAACAGGAAACCGGTACCGGCGCCGCCTGGCTGCCAGCACTTGAGCTTGTAACCGTCGCGCATGCCGCCGGCGTAGTCTTCGAACAGCTCGCGACCGGTAACGCCGAACGGCAATTCCCACAGGCCCGGGTTCTTGACCTTGCCGGAGAAGCCCATGAGCTTGGTGCCCATGTCTTCGCTGCCTTCACGGGCCAACGATTTGTACCAGTCCACGCCGTCGGCAATGATCGCCGGCACGTTGCACAGGGTTTCGACGTTGTTCACGCAAGTCGGCTTGCCCCACACGCCCACGGCGGCAGGGAAGGGCGGCTTGGAGCGCGGGTTGGCGCGGCGGCCTTCGAGGGAGTTGATCAGTGCGGTTTCTTCACCGCAGATGTAACGCCCGGCGCCGGTGTGGACGAACAGCTCGAAATCGAAGCCGCTGCCCAGGATGTTCTTGCCCAGCAGGCCTGCTGCCTTGGCTTCTTCCACGGCACGGTTGAGGTGCTTGGCGGCGGTGGTGTACTCGCCACGCAGGAAGATGTAGCCACGGTAGGTTTTCAGCGCGCGAGCACTGATCAGCATGCCTTCGATCAGCAGATGGGGCAGTTGCTCCATCAGCATGCGGTCTTTCCAGGTGTTCGGCTCCATTTCATCCGCGTTGCACAGCAGGTAGCGGATGTTGATGGATTCGTCCTTGGGCATCAGGCCCCACTTCACGCCCGTGGGGAAGCCTGCACCGCCGCGGCCCTTGAGGCCGGAGTCTTTCACGGTCTGGACGATGTCGTCCTGGGCCATGTCGGCGAAGGCCTTGCGTGCAGCGGCATAACCGTTCTTGGCCTGGTACTCATCGAGCCATACGGCTTCGCCGTCGTCACGCAGACGCCAGGTGAGCGGGTGAGTCTCGGCCGAACGCTTGATGCGGTTGGCTGGACCGAAGGAAGTCAGGGTCATACGTAGCCCTCGAGCAATTTGGCAACGCCGGCAGGCTGCACATCACCGAATGTGTCGTCGTCGATCATCAACGCCGGCGCCTTGTCACAGTTGCCGAGGCAGCAGACCGGCAGCAGGGTGAAGCGACCGTCGGCGGTGGTCTGGCCCAGGCCGATGCCCAGCTTGCTCTGGATTTCGCTGACCACCGACTCATGGCCGCCGATGTAGCAGACCATGCTGTCGCAGACGCGGATGATGTGACGGCCGACTGGCTGACGGAAGATCTGGCTGTAGAAAGTAGCCACCCCTTCAACGTCGCTTGCCGGGATGCCGAGGATTTCGCCGATGGCGTAGAGCGCGCCGTCAGGCACCCAGCCACGTTCCTTCTGAACGATCTTCAGGGCTTCGATCGACGCCGCGCGCGGGTCTTCGTAGTGATGCAGCTCGTGCTCGATGGCCGAGCGCTCGGTTTCGCTGAGGGCGAAACGGTCTGTCAGGATAAGCGTGCTGTTCATGCTTAACGGTCCACGTCGGCCATAACGAAATCGATACTACCCAGGTACGCGATCAAGTCCGCGACCATGCTGCCTTTGATCACCGAAGGGATCTGCTGCAAGTGCGGGAAGCTTGGGGTACGAATCCGGGTGCGGTAGCTCATGGTGCCGCCATCGCTCGTCAGGTAATAACTGTTGATGCCCTTGGTCGCTTCGATCATCTGGAAGGATTCGTTGGCCGGCATGACCGGGCCCCACGAAACTTGCAGGAAGTGCGTGATCAGGGTCTCGATGTGCTGCAGCGTGCGCTCTTTAGGCGGCGGCGTGGTCAGCGGGTGATCCGCCTTGTACGGGCCTTCCGGCATGTTGCGCAGGCACTGCTCGATGATCTTGATGCTCTGGCGCATTTCTTCGACGCGAACGATGCAACGGTCGTAGGCATCGCCATTGGCCGCCAGCGGGACTTCGAATTCGAAGTTTTCGTAGCCGGAGTAGGGGCGAGCTTTACGCAGGTCGAAATTGCAACCGGTCGAACGCAGGCCGGCACCGGTGACGCCCCATTCCAGGGCTTCCTTGGTGTTGTAGGCGGCGACGCCGATGGTCCGTCCACGCAGGATGCTGTTGTCCAGTGCGGCTTTCTGGTATTCGTCCAGACGCTTTGGCATCCACTCGACGAAATCCTTGACCAGTTTTTCCCAGCCGCGTGGCAGGTCGTGGGCGACGCCACCGATGCGGTACCAGGCCGGGTGCAGGCGGAAACCGGTAATGGCTTCGATCACCGTGTACGCCTTCTGGCGGTCGGTGAAGGTGAAGAACACCGGAGTCATCGCGCCGACGTCCTGGATGTAAGTCCCCAGGAACAGCAGGTGGCTGGTGATCCGGAAGAACTCGGCCATCATGATGCGGATGACATCGACCTTCTCGGGCACCTTGATGCCGGCCAGCTTCTCGACCGAGAGCACGTACGGCAGGTTGTTCATTACGCCGCCGAGGTAGTCGATACGGTCGGTGTACGGAATGAAGCTGTGCCAGGACTGACGCTCGGCCATCTTCTCGGCACCACGGTGGTGGTAGCCGACGTCTGGCACGCAGTCGACGATCTCTTCACCGTCCAGCTGCAGGATGATACGGAACGCACCGTGGGCCGAAGGGTGGTTCGGACCCAGGTTGAGGAACATGTAGTCCTCGTTCGGGCCGGAACGCTTCATGCCCCAGTCTTCAGGCTTGAAGCGCGCGGCTTCTTCCTCAAGCTGTTGCTTGGCCAGGGTCAGGCTGAACGGATCGAACTCGGTGGCACGGGCCGGGAAGTCCTTGCGCAGCGGGTGACCTTCCCAGGTCGGCGGCATCATGATGCGGCTCAGGTGCGGGTGGCCGGCAAAGTGAATGCCGTACATGTCCCACACTTCACGCTCGTACCAGTTGGCGTTCGGCCAGATGCTGGTGACGCTCGGCAGGTTGAGGTCGCTCTCGGACAAGGCAACCTTGATCATTACGTCACTATTACGTTCGATCGACATCAAGTGATAGAACACAGTGAAGTCGACGCCGTTTGGCAGCCCTTGACGCTTGGTGCGCAGACGCTCGTCCACGCCGTGCAGGTCATAGAGCATGACGTACGGCTTGGGCAGGTTGCGCAGGAAAGTCAGGACTTCGACGAGTTTGGCACGGGCAACCCAAAGCACCGGCATGCCGGTGCGGGTAGGCTGGGCGGTGAACGCCTCTGGGCCAAAACGGTTGTTCAGTTCGACGACCACATCCTGGTCGTCTGCCTTATAAGGCGGGATGTACAGAGCACTGCCTGCAGTCATGGTTATTTATCGCTTTCGGTCAACGTAAAGAATGAAGCCAGTTTCTCGTTCTATAAAAGAAGCAGATCTGGATCAGACTTCGTCGGGGCTGCGCAGGTTGGTTACCTGAATACGCTGTTCGCGGCGCTGTTCCTTTTGCGAAGGCATCTCGGCGCGGTAAACGCCTTGATCGCCAACGACCCAGGAAAGTGGGCGACGCTCCTGGCCAATCGACTCCTGCAACAGCATCAAGCCTTGCAGAAAAGCTTCAGGGCGGGGTGGGCAGCCAGGCACGTAGACGTCCACGGGCAGGAACTTGTCCACCCCTTGAACGACGGAGTAGATGTCGTACATGCCACCGGAGTTGGCGCACGAACCCATGGAAATGACCCATTTAGGTTCGAGCATCTGCTCGTAGAGACGCTGAATGATCGGCGCCATCTTGATGAAGCAGGTACCGGCGATAACCATGAAATCCGCCTGACGCGGCGATGCCCGGATTACCTCGGCGCCAAAGCGCGCGATGTCGTGGGGCGCCGTGAAGGCGGTGGTCATTTCCACGTAGCAGCACGAAAGACCGAAGTTATACGGCCACAGGGAGTTCTTGCGCCCCCAGTTGATCGTGCCGTTGAGCACGTCTTCGAGCTTGCCCATGAAAATGTTTTTGTGAACTTGATCTTCTAACGGATCGGAAACGGTTTCCCGTTGGCCAATCGGATACTGCTCGTTAGGAGCATCGGGGTCGATCCTGGTGAGATTGTATTGCATTGCCAAAGCCTCATTGTTTCAGCTTCGCTTGCCGCTTAAGACGAGCTGCCGGAGCCCAGTCAAGGGCGCCCACTCGAAATAGGTAGACAAGACCTGCCAACAGAATTGCTATGAAAACGAGAGCTTCGACGAATCCGGTCCAGCCGCTTTCGCGGACGGACACAGACCAGGCAAAGAGAAAGAGGGCTTCGATATCGAAGATCACGAAGAGCATCGCGACCAGATAGAATTTGGCTGAGAGCCGCAAGCGGGCGCCACCTGTAGGTAGCATGCCGGACTCGAACGGTTCGTTTTTGCTGCGGCCCCAGGCTTTTGACCCGAGGAGGCTGGAGACGCCGAGCATGAAGGCGCAAAGGCCGCCGACACCCAGAAGGAAAATGGCAAAGCCCCAGTTGTGGGCCATGAGTCCGGTCGCTTCGGGCATGCTGGTAATCCTTAACAGAGAGCAAAGGTCTCTGAGCTTGATAAAGAAATAAGGCAGTGACGATATGTCGCAGCAATCAATCCCGCTGATTTTATGGCTAAACACCCTGCAAGTAAAATTCCTATAGCGAAATTATTTATTGGAATAAGGACATGGCGCATCTCCAAAGCCCTGTAGCCCATACGGTTCGGGCATTAGCGGGGGTTTTGTCAAATATGTTTTGTAGGGAATGTAACGAACATAGTTGTCGCTAAATGATAATCAATGTTATTTGGTATGGTTTTCAAACTGTTTAGCGAGCAGCGGTACGGGAAGTTGTCTTATATGCGCGTTACTGCAAGTAGCGCGCGGGGTGGTTTTACCTTGTTTTCCTGATCGTGAAACTGCTCTGGATCAAGGTTTTTCCCTGCGCTCGATCCTGTAGGAGTGAGAGGAGGGGAATCCCAGGCAAAAAAACGCCCCGAACCAGTCGGGGCGTCAGATGAGCGGCTTTGCGGTTAGCTTTTTATTCGGTCCGCAAGGGCCGTTTGTTTAAGCGAAGCAGATCAGTGGAACTGTTCTTCTTCGGTCGAGCCGGTCAGTGCGGTTACCGAAGACGTGCCACCCTGGATCACGGTGGTCATGTCGTCGAAGTAGCCGGTGCCCACTTCCTGCTGGTGAGCCACGAAGGTGTAGCCCTTGGCGGCGTCAGCGAACTCTTGCTCTTGCAGCTTCACGTAGGCAGTCATGTCGTTGCGGGCGTAGTCGTGCGCCAGGTTGAACATGCTGTGCCACATGTTGTGAATGCCGGCCAGGGTGATGAACTGGTGCTTGTAGCCCATGGCGGACAGTTCGCGCTGGAACTTGGCGATGGTCGCGTCGTCCAGGTTTTTCTTCCAGTTGAAGGAAGGCGAGCAGTTGTACGACAGCAGTTGGTCCGGGTATTCCTTTTTGATCGCTTCGGCGAAGCGACGGGCTTCGTCCAGATCCGGCTTGGCGGTTTCGCACCAGATCAGGTCGGCGTACGGCGCGTAGGCCAGGCCGCGAGCGATGGCCTGGTCGAGACCGGCGCGAACCTTGTAGAAGCCTTCCTGGGTACGGGTGCCGGTCACGAATGGCTGGTCGTACGGGTCGCAGTCGGACGTCAGCAGGTCAGCAGCGTTGGCGTCGGTACGGGCCAGGATAATGGTCGGTACGCCGGCGACGTCGGCTGCCAGGCGAGCAGCGGTCAGCTTCTGCACGGCTTCCTGGGTCGGAACCAGTACCTTGCCGCCCATGTGGCCGCATTTTTTCACGGAGGCCAGTTGGTCTTCGAAGTGAACGCCGGCGGCGCCTGCTTCGATCATGCTTTTCATCAGCTCGTAAGCGTTCAGCACGCCGCCGAAACCGGCTTCAGCGTCAGCCACGATCGGGGCGAAGTAGTCGATGTAGCCTTCGTCGCCCGGGTTCTTGCCGGCTTTCCACTGAATCTGGTCAGCGCGACGGAACGAGTTGTTGATGCGCTTGACCACGGTTGGAACCGAATCCACCGGGTACAGCGACTGGTCCGGGTACATCGATTCGGCGGAGTTGTTATCCGCAGCCACTTGCCAGCCCGACAGGTAGATCGCCTGGATGCCGGCCTTGACTTGCTGTACCGCCTGGCCACCGGTCAGGGCGCCCATGCAGTTGACGAAATCTTTCTCAGGACGGAAGGATGGCTTGGCGCCCTGGGTCACCAGGTTCCAGAGCTTCTCGGCGCCCATTTTTGCAAAGGTGTGCTCAGGTTGAACCGAGCCACGCAGACGGACGACGTCAGCAGCGGAGTAATTGCGCTTCACGCCTTTCCAGCGTGGGTTTTCAGCCCAGTCTTTTTCGAGGGCTGCAATTTGCTGTTCGCGTGTCAGTGCCATGGAGATAAACCTCGTCGCGTCTTTAATCGAAAATGGTTCTGGGTGAACAATTCCTGCGTGCCAAATACGCTCATTCAGTTGGGGGCGTACATGGCTGCTCGCTGACCAGAAGCTTAGGCGGTCAAGTCGGGTTCGGCGGGGATGGCGACGGGATGAACGATGGGCTCGAGGGGAAGTGAGCAGGTAAGGGCGAACTGGCGAGCGCATTCGGGCGTCGTGGGCCTTGGTGCGAACTTCAGTGTGGAGCCGGGTTACCTAATTACGCTTCCGTCCCTCGGGACAACTTCGTTCCAGTCGGCAACCTCGTCAAACACACCTTGTGGGCGGTACAGACACGAATCGGCTCGCGGGGTAGGGTGCGAACAGCGACTCGAAAGCCCTTGCCAGGGCCTCTGATTAGCGGGAGCGAGGCCATCATGCCTTTGCTTTTTTGGCTCGTCAAACGTTTTGTAGTGCTTTTTTTCAAGCACTACATCTTTGGTCTAATACGACTAATCAGTCAGTTTTTGGTGCTTTAGTCCAAGGTGTCGACTTTCACCCGTAAAGTCATGTCATCCCGGCCCTGAGTCGAGTAGCTGCGGGTCAGGCCCTGTTTGTCGGCCTGAGTCTGACGATTCACGCCGGCCAGGGTGATCCACTCGCCCAGTCGACCGCTGACAGTTGTGTCGGTACTTTGCACGTTCACTACATCGGGACGTTCCTGGCTCATCCGGTCACGGTTGGTGCTGATAGCCAGGTGAACGATGTTGCCGGTGACGCTGGCGGTGACGTAGAAACCCTGGGTGACATTGCGGTATTCGGTCTGGCTGCGCAGGTCGCCATAGCCGTCAGTCTGAGTGCTGGTGAGCGGCACGCTTTGGCCGACCTGGATTAGCGCCGGTGCGCCTTCGCTGGCCTGAATCTGCTGGATACCGCCTTCACGGCTGTCGGTGCTGCGATTGATGATGCGGGTTTGATTCGGTGCGGCACCGTTGACCGAGTAGCCCTGATCGCCCTGAAAGTTGTTTTCGTTGGTGTCGACGGTGATCAGTAAGCGTTTGGGGGCGGTGTCGAGTTGCGCGAGGAAGGTCTTGAGTTCATCGATCTTGTCGGGCTCGGCGTTGACGATCAGCTGGTTGCCGTAGGCGCTGACCTTGCCGTCCTTGCCGATGAAGTTCTGCGCTACTGGCAGCAGGTCGGCGCTGGTGCGGTAATTCAGGGGCACGATCTCGGTGGCGGCCATGACCGAAAAACTGCAGGTCAGCAGCAGCGTGGTGAGCAGGGTGCGTAGGGACATGTCCGTTTCTCCGCAAATCAAAGGTTTGATATTGCCAGTTTGTCGGCCCGGCGTGGTGCGAGTTGAATCACAGACAGCAAAACGCCCCGGCATCCGAGAATGGCGGGGCGTTTTGTGGAGTTCTTGATGGCTTTTGTGGCGAGGGAGCTTGCTCCCGCTGGGGCGCGAAGCGGCCCCAAAATTATCAGGGCTGCTGCGCAGCCCAACGGGGGCAAGCCCCCTCGCCACAGGGAATCAAGCCGAGTGACGCACCATGTCCACATGCGGAATCCCGGCTTCCAGGAATTCCTCACTGACCATGCTGAAACCCAAGCGTTCATAGAACGCCGTGGCCTGCACTTGCGCGCTCAGCATCTGCTGCTTCAGCCCGCGCTTCTCGGCTTCACCGATCACCGCTTGCATCAGCGCATCGCCAACCTTCATGCCGCGCCAGTCTTTGAGCACCGATACCCGGCCGATGTGGCCATCGGGCAACAGGCGGGCGGTGCCGATCGGAAAGTCGCCTTCGAAGGCCAGGAAATGCACCGCCGTGGCGTCATCGGCATCCCATTCCAGTTCAGGAGGAACGGATTGCTCGGCGACGAATACTGCCTCACGAATGCGCCGGATCTCGGCGTTGTCCTTTTGCCAGTCTGCGACACGTACGTGAATCTTATTCATCGGCAAACCCCAGGCTGCCCTGCTTGACCAGTTCACACAGCAGGCCACGGCCGTCTTCGTCGCTCAGCCATGAGCCGAGGTTATCGACATGCAGGGCGTCGGCGGCGCAGATCATTTTCAGCAGCTCGCGCAGCTTGCCCGGCAGGTAGCGGCTCTGGCCGCTGGCGAACAGCAGCAGGTCGTCGTCGACTTCCGACCAGGCCAGACGCGCACTCGGGTTGCGGATCAGCACGGCACCTTCTTCGAGAGCGCTGAGGAAGTCTTGCTCTTCGACTTCTTCCGGGCCGACCACCAGTTCCGGGTAGCGCGGCTCGGTCATGAACTGGCCGAACCAGGTCAGCAGCAGGCGCTCGTCGCTCATGTGCTCGGCCAGCAGGCTTTTGAGGCGATCAAGGGCATCGTGCTGGATCTGATGAGGATCGACCGCCGGCAGGGCGTCGGCGTCGGTGTAGCGCTCTTCGTCCGACAGGAACTGGCTGAGGAAGTCGGTGAAGTGGGTCAGCACTTCAGCGGCGCTCGGGGCGCGGAAACCGACTGAGTAGGTCATGCAGTCGTCGACAGCCACGCCACAGTGAGCCAGGCGCGGCGGCAGGTAGAGCATGTCGCCCGGTTCCAGTACCCACTCATCGGTGGCTTTGAATTCGGCGAGGATGCGCAGGTCCGCGTGCTGCAGCAGCGGGCTCTCGGTGTCGCACATCTGGCCGATTTTCCAGTTGCGCTTGCCGTGGCCTTGCAGCAGGAACACGTCGTAGTTATCGAAGTGCGGGCCGACGCTACCACCCGGGGCGGCGAAGCTGATCATCACGTCGTCGACGCGCCAGCTCGGCAGGAAGCGGAAGTTTTCCAGCAGTTCGGCGACTTCCGGCACGAATTGGTCGACGGCTTGCACCAGCAGGGTCCATTCGCGTTCCGGCAGTTTGCTGAATTCGTCTTCGGCGAACGGGCCGCGGCGCAATTCCCAAGGGCGCTCACCGTGCTCGATCACCAGGCGCGATTCGACTTCTTCTTCCAGCGCCAGGCCGGCCAGTTCGTCGGCGTCGATCGGGCTTTCGAAATCAGGAATCGCCTGACGGATCAGCAGCGGTTTTTTCTGCCAGTAGTCGCGCAGGAATTCCCGTGCCGTGATGCCGCCCAGAAGTTGAAGAGGAATGTCAGGATTCATGTGTAACCTATTGAAAAAATGCACTTTTCAGACGGGAATAAAAACGCCCGGCGGCGCCGGGCGTCTCAAACGGGTAGAGCGGTCGATCAGATGCGTTTGGCTTGTGCTACAGCGTTGCCGATGTAGTTGGCCGGGGTGAGCAGTTTCAGCTCAGCCTTGGCGGCGGCTGGCATGTCCAGGCCGTCGATGAAAGTTTGCAGTGCTTCAGGGCTGATGCCCTTGCCGCGCGTCAGCTCTTTGAGCTTCTCGTACGGGTTTTCGATGTTGTAGCGACGCATCACGGTCTGGATCGGCTCGGCCAATACTTCCCAGCAAGCGTCCAGGTCGGCGGCAATCTTTTGCTCGTTGAGCTCCAGTTTGCTGATGCCTTTGAGGCTGGCTTCGTACGCGATCACGCTGTGGGCGAAGCCGACACCGAGGTTGCGCAGCACGGTGGAGTCGGTCAGGTCGCGCTGCCAGCGGGAAATTGGCAGTTTGCTCGCCAGGTGCTGGAACAGTGCGTTGGCGATGCCCAGGTTGCCTTCGGAGTTTTCGAAGTCGATCGGGTTGACCTTGTGCGGCATGGTCGACGAACCGATTTCGCCAGCGATGGTGCGCTGTTTGAAATAACCCAGGGAGATGTAGCCCCAGATGTCGCGGTCGAAGTCGATCAGGATGGTGTTGAAGCGCGCGATCGCGTCGAACAGCTCGGCGATGTAGTCGTGCGGTTCGATCTGCGTGGTGTACGGGTTGAAGCCCAGGCCCAGCTCGTCTTCGATGAAGGCGCGGGCGTTGGCTTCCCAGTCGATCTCAGGGTAGGCCGACAGGTGAGCGTTGTAGTTGCCGACGGCGCCGTTGATCTTGCCCAGCAGCGGAACGGCGGCGACTTGGGCGATTTGACGCTCCAGGCGGTAAACCACGTTCGCCAGCTCTTTGCCCAGGGTGGTCGGCGATGCCGGTTGGCCGTGGGTGCGCGACAGCATCGGCACTTCAGCGAAACGGAGGGCCAGTTCGCGGATGGCGTTGGCGGTCTGGCGCATCAGCGGCAGCATCACGTCATCACGGCCTTCACGCAGCATCAGGGCGTGGGACAGGTTGTTGATGTCCTCGCTGGTGCAGGCAAAGTGGATGAACTCGCTGACCTTGGCCAGTTCCGGCAGCTTGGCCGCCTGCTCTTTGAGCAGGTATTCAATGGCTTTGACGTCGTGGTTGGTGGTGCGCTCGATCTCTTTGACACGCTCGGCGTGCTCCAGAGAGAAGTTTTCCGCCAGGGTGTTCAACACAGCGTTGGCTTCGGCGGAGAACGCCGGCACTTCGCTGATGGCAGGGTGAGCGGCCAGGCGCTGGAGCCAGCGCACTTCAACCAGAACGCGAGCACGGATCAGGCCGTATTCGCTGAAAATTGGGCGCAGGGCCTGGGTTTTGCCGGCGTAGCGGCCGTCAACAGGGGAAACCGCAGTGAGCGAAGAGAGCTGCATGGGGTGTTCTCGGACAGTCGGGCAACGAAATGGGGCGCGTATCATACATGAAAAATATCCGCCGGTCCGTTGCCAACTGACCGGCGTATTACGCGTTACTGACTACAAAACGGTATTGCAGGCGCGGTTCAGCTGCTGCGCATCAGCGGGTAAAGCTCTTTAAGCAACTTGCGTCGGCTGATCACCAACTGCCAGCGATGACCGCCCAACTGCCGCCACAGGCGTGCCGAACGAATCCCGGCCAGCAACAGTGCGCGGATTTTCGAGGCATTGCTCGGTTGCTGCAGGTTGCGCATGTCGCCATGCACCTGAATCCGTTGGCGCAAGGTGCTCAGGGTGTCCTGGTACAGCGCACCGCAAGCGGCGATCACGTTTTCGTGGGCCGGGCCAAAGTGTTCGACCTGGGACTGAATCTGCGGCAGGCGTTTGCCGATCACGTCCAGCATGTCATTGCGCTTGGCCAATTGGCGCTCCAGTCCCAGCATCGCCAGGGCGTAGCGCAGCGGTTCGCGCTGAAGGGTGCTGGGATCGCGTTCCAGGGCGCCGATCAATGCGCGATAGCCTTCGCGCAAATTGATGTCGTCGCCGCCATACACTTCCAGAGTGTCCTTGGGGTCGCGAATCAACAGGCTGCCGAGCATGCAAGTCAGGCCGGCTTCGTTGGTCTGCCCGGTCTTGGCTATCTTGTCGACCAGCACGGCGGCGAGAAACACGCCGCCCAGGGCCGTCAGTTGCTCCTGAGTCGGGCTCATGAATGGTCCTTGCTGGTCCAGGGTTCGGCCACTTCGATCACGCCGCCGCCGAGGCAGATTTCACCGTCGTAGAACACCACGGATTGGCCCGGAGTGACCGCGCGTTGCGGGTCATCAAAGGTGGCGCGGTAGCCGGTGGCGGTCTTCTCCAGGGTGCAAGGCTGGTCGCTCTGGCGATAACGCACTTTGGCGGTCAGCCTGCGCGGCTCGGTCAAGTCGATCGGGTTGACCCAATAGATGTCCGAGGCGAGCAGGGCGCGGGAGAACAGCTGCGGGTGGGCATTGCCCTGGCCAACGATCAGCTCGTTGTGTTCCAGGTCCTTGATCAATACGTACCACGGTTCTTCACCGGCGTCTTTCAGGCCGCCGATGCCCAGGCCCTGGCGCTGGCCGATGGTGTGATACATCAGGCCATGGTGGCGGCCGATGACTTCACCGTCGGTGGTCTTGATCTCGCCGGGCTGTGCCGGCAGGTATTGCTTGAGGAAGTCGCTGAAGCGGCGTTCGCCGATGAAGCAGATTCCGGTGGAGTCCTTTTTCTTCGCGGTGGCCAGGTCGTGTTTCTCGGCAATCGCGCGGACTTCGGGTTTTTCCAGCTCGCCGACCGGGAACAGGGTCTTGGCGATCTGTTCGCCGCCGACGGCGTGCAGGAAGTAGCTCTGGTCTTTGTTCGGATCCAGGCCCTTGAGCAATTCGGTGCGACCATCGATGTCGCGGCGACGCACGTAGTGGCCGGTGGCGATCAGGTCGGCGCCGAGCATCATGGCGTAGTCGAGGAACGCCTTGAACTTGATCTCGCGGTTGCACAGGATGTCCGGGTTCGGCGTGCGGCCGGCCTTGTATTCGGCCAGGAAGTGCTCGAACACGTTGTCCCAGTACTCGGCGGCGAAGTTGGCGGTGTGCAGCTTGATGCCAATCTTGTCGCAAACGGCCTGCGCGTCCGCCAGGTCATCCATGGCGGTGCAGTATTCCGTTCCGTCGTCTTCTTCCCAGTTCTTCATGAACAGGCCTTCCACCTCATAGCCTTGCTCGATCAGCAGGAGAGCGGAAACGGAAGAGTCCACGCCGCCGGACATACCGACAATGACGCGCTTCTTTTGTGTGGCAGAAGGGGCTGGATCACGCATAGGGATTTAATGAGTGTCTTGAAAAAGGACGCGATTCTAGCAGGCTCAAGCCTGCAAGGCTAAAGAGAAGGGCGGATCAGCTCGAGGCTGAAGTGTTTACCGTCCAGATAATCATCGATGCAGCGGATGATCAGCTCACTGCGCCAGTTTGCGCGCTGTTGCAGCAGTTCGTCACGTGTCAGCCATTTTGCGCCGACAATACCGTCGTCCAATTGATAGTCGGGATGGTGTTTCAGCGCTTTGGCGGTGAAGCAGACGCGTTGATAGGTCACTCCGTTGCTCGGGGCGGTGTAGAGGTAAATGCCTATTACGCCGGTTGGCTCGACGTCCCAGCCGGTTTCTTCGAGGGTTTCGCGTACGGCGGCCTCGATCAGGGTTTCGTCCGGGTCCAGATGGCCGGCGGGCTGGTTGAGCACCGTTCGTCCGTGTTTGGATTCTTCGACCATCAGGAAGCGACCGTTGTCTTCGACGATGGTGGCGACGGTGATGTGGGGTAGCCAATCCATGAAATGTCCTCGATGTTGAATTTGAAGCGCTTTCCCTGTGGGGGGGGCAGTGTTCACATTTGAATGCTGTCAACGCTGAAAGCACAAACCCCGGCGCATGGCCGGGGTTTGTGATGTTCCCTTACAACCTTAAACCAACGCAGCAATCGCAGCGTTGAAGGTTGCGCTCGGGCGCATGGCCTTGCTGATCAGCTCGGCATTGGCGTGGTAGTAACCGCCGATGTCCACTGGCTTGCCCTGAACGGCGTTGAGCTCGGCAACGATGGTTGCTTCGTTCGCGGTCAGGGTTTTGGCCAGTTCGCCAAATTGCGCTTGCAGTGCAGCGTCTTCGGTCTGGGCGGCCAGGGCTTGAGCCCAGTACAGTGCCAGGTAGAAGTGGCTGCCGCGGTTGTCGATGTTGCCGACTTTACGCGATGGCGACTTGTTGTTGTCCAGGAACTGGCCAGTGGCCTGATCCAGGGTCTTGGCCAGCACCAGCGCTTTAGGGTTGTTGTACGTCACACCCAGATGCTCAAGGGAGGCGGCCAGGGCCAGGAACTCGCCCAGGGAGTCCCAGCGCAGGAAGTTTTCTTCCAGCAGCTGTTGAACGTGCTTCGGTGCCGAACCGCCAGCGCCGGTTTCGAACAGACCGCCGCCATTCATCAGCGGAACGATCGACAGCATCTTGGCGCTGGTGCCCAGTTCCATGATCGGGAACAGGTCAGTCAGGTAGTCGCGCAATACGTTGCCGGTCACCGAAATGGTGTCGAGGCCGGAGCGAGTGCGCTCCAGGGTGAACTTCATCGCGTCGACCGGCGACATGATGCGGATGTCCAGGCCGGAAGTGTCGTGATCCTTCAGGTAGGCCTGAACTTTCTCGATCACTACGCCGTCGTGGGCGCGCATTGGGTCCAGCCAGAAAATCGCTGGAGTGCTGCTTGCGCGAGCACGGTTGACGGCCAGTTTGACCCAGTCCTGGATCGGCGCGTCTTTGGTCTGGCACATGCGGAAGATGTCGCCGGCTTCAACCGACTGTTCCAGCAGCAGGGTGCCTTTGCTGTCGGTGACACGAACAACGCCGTTGGCCTTGATCTGGAACGTCTTGTCGTGCGAGCCGTACTCTTCGGCTTTTTTCGCCATCAGGCCAACGTTCGGCACGCTGCCCATGGTGGTCGGATCGAAGGCGCCGTTTGCCTTGCAGTCTTCGATCACCGCCTGGTAGATGGTGGCGTAGCAGCGATCCGGGATCACCGCTTTGGTGTCGTGCAACTGGCCGTCGGTGCCCCACATTTTGCCGGAGTCACGGATCATGGCCGGCATCGAGGCGTCGACGATGACATCGCTCGGCACGTGCAGGTTGGTGATGCCTTTGTCGGAGTTGACCATGGCCAACGATGGGCGAACGGCATAAACCGCCTGGATGTCCGCTTCGATCTGCGCTTGTTGCTCGGCAGGCAAGGCCTTGATGCGAGCGTACAGGTCGCCGATGCCGTTGTTCAGGTTGAAGCCGATCTGCGCCAGCACGTCAGCGTGCTTGGCCAGTGCGTCTTTATAGAACTCGGCAACGATCTGGCCGAACATGATCGGGTCGGAGACCTTCATCATGGTGGCTTTGAGGTGAACCGACAGCAGTACACCTTTGGCCTTGGCGTCTTCGATCTCGGCGGCGATGAAGCTGCGCAGCGCGTTTTTGCTCATGACCGCGCAATCGAGGATCTCACCGGCTTGTACGGTGGTTTTTTCTTTCAGGACGGTGGTGGTGCCGTCTTGAGCGATCAGTTCGATTTTAACGGCGTCAGCGGCGTCGATCAGGGCAGCTTTTTCGCTGCCGTAGAAATCGCCGGTGCTCATGTGGGCTACGTGGGACTTGGAGTCCTTGGCCCAGGCGCCCATTTTGTGCGGGTGCTTGCGCGCATAGTTCTTGACCGACAGCGGTGCACGACGATCGGAGTTGCCTTCGCGCAGAACCGGGTTTACGGCGCTGCCCTTGATCTTGTCGTAGCGGGCCTTGGCTTCTTTGTCGGCGTCGCTGGTCACGGTTTCCGGGTAGTCCGGCAGTGCATAGCCCTGGGCTTGCAACTCTTTGATCGCGGCCTGCAGTTGCGGAACCGAAGCGCTGATGTTCGGTAGCTTGATGATGTTGGCTTCAGGTGTAACGGCCAGGTCGCCCAGTTCGGCGAGGTGGTCGGCTACCGCTTTGTCACCCAATTGCTCGGGGAAGCTGGCCAGGATGCGCCCTGCAAGAGAGATATCGCGGGTTTCAACGGCGATATCAGCGGAGGCGGTGAAGGCCTCTACGATAGGCAACAGTGAATAGGTGGCGAGGGCTGGGGCTTCGTCGGTGAAGGTATAGATGATCTTCGAGCGGGTGGGCATATTCGGATTAACTCTCTCTTCTTTGCTAAAGCGTGCATAGAAACTCGAGGGGCGCCGGGTAAGCGCGTTCGTTCAAAGTCATCCATGAGCCGAATGTCGAGGTTTCTTTGCGGTGATGTTGGGTGCATCGGTCGAGCGTCAAGCGGGTGGACTGCGGTAACAATCCTGCTTTTCCGGGCCCAGAGTCTCGGCTACATTTCCAGTGGCAGAGAGGTCGGCCGTCGTGACTCTGTGGTCAGCGGCGGCATTATACATAGGTAGCTGGCAATCTGCCGATGGTTCATATGCAACGATTCTCGTCCATTGGTCTAAAGGTCGCAGGCAGGCGTGGGGAGTAGCCTTGTATGGTGTGCTTGAGTTTGGCGCTTTTCCCTTTACTTTCAGGCTTGTACGTCACGAACTGTGCAGCTTCGCGGCAGATGGACGGAACATAGGGTTTGCGCGCCGATTCAACTGGGGTACGCTCGGACGAAGCCAGATGTTCAATCCAAACTATGGAGTTCAGCATGGGATACAAGAAGATTCAGGTTCCAGCCGTCGGCGAAAAAATCACCGTCAACGCGGACCATTCTCTCAATGTTCCTAACAACCCGATCATTCCCTTCATTGAAGGCGATGGTATTGGCGTTGATATCAGCCCGGTCATGATCAAGGTTGTCGATGCTGCTGTTAAGAAGGCTTACGGCGGCGAGCGCAAAATTTCCTGGATGGAAGTCTACGCCGGGGAGAAAGCGACTCAGGTTTACGATCAGGACACCTGGCTGCCTCAGGAAACCCTGGACGCGGTCAAGGACTACGTGGTTTCCATCAAGGGCCCTCTGACCACGCCGGTCGGCGGTGGCATCCGTTCCCTGAACGTGGCGCTGCGCCAGCAACTCGACCTGTATGTGTGCCTGCGCCCGGTGCGCTGGTTTGAAGGCGTGCCGAGCCCGGTCAAGAAGCCAGGCGACGTCGACATGACCATCTTCCGCGAAAACTCGGAAGACATTTATGCCGGTATCGAATGGAAAGCCGGTTCGCCGGAGGCGACCAAGGTCATCAAGTTCCTTAAAGAAGAAATGGGCGTCACCAAGATCCGTTTCGACCAGAATTGCGGTATCGGCGTCAAGCCGGTTTCCCTGGAAGGCACCAAGCGTCTGGCGCGCAAGGCCCTGCAGTATGTGGTCGACAATGACCGCGACTCGCTGACTATCGTGCACAAAGGCAACATCATGAAGTTCACCGAAGGTGCCTTCAAGGAATGGGCCTACGAAGTGGCTGCCGAAGAATTCGGCGCGACCCTGCTCGACGGCGGTCCGTGGATGCAGTTCAAAAACCCGAAAACCGGCAAGAACGTCATCGTCAAGGACGCCATCGCCGACGCCATGCTTCAGCAGATCCTGCTGCGTCCGGCCGAGTACGATGTGATCGCCACCCTGAACCTCAATGGTGACTACCTCTCCGATGCCCTGGCGGCAGAAGTGGGCGGTATCGGTATTGCGCCGGGTGCGAACCTGTCCGACACCGTGGCCATGTTCGAAGCCACCCACGGTACCGCGCCGAAGTACGCCGGCAAGGACCAGGTCAACCCGGGTTCGTTGATCCTGTCCGCCGAAATGATGCTGCGTCACATGGGCTGGACCGAAGCCGCCGATCTGATCATCAAGGGCACCAATGGCGCCATTGGTGCGAAAACCGTGACCTACGACTTCGAGCGTCTGATGGACGGTGCCAAACTGGTGTCGTCTTCGGGCTTCGGTGATGCGCTGATCTCGCACATGTAAGCGAAGAGCGGCTGCAATAAAACCGCCCGGCTCGAGTGATCGAGTCGGGCGGTTTTATTATGACTGGATGCCTTGGGTGGTATGAATCAGCTCACGGCTTTGGCGTGGCTGCTGGTAGCGGCTGCGGCGGCTACTGCGTCAATGGCCACTTTGTCCGTAATGTTGACGGCGTGCAGCCCCTTGGGGCCTTGAACAATGTCAAAGTATACGGCTTGCCCGGCCTTGAGGGTCTTGTATCCATCCATCTTGATTGCCGAAAAGTGGGCAAAGAAATCGATATCCTTGCCATCCTCGTCGCGACCTTCTCCGGCGTCGGTGTTAATGAAACCGAACCCCTTGGCATTGTTGAACCATTTCACCTTACCGACAGCCATACTCATATCCCTCTGCAACAGACTCCATCACTGGAGTATCATCCAGTTAATCCGCAGTCTAATCTTGTAAATAGATTGACTCCGCGGACCTTTTTTACCCACTGTGGGCTCTATTGGTTGTAACACCGTTTTCCCGATAGTCAAGGTGACCGGGCAGTCGGAGTTGAAATCGCTGATGGCCGCCCCCACCACTGTATTTGCACAACTGACGAACCTTTCTTTCCATGCATGCAATCAGCCAGATTCGACTAACATTCAATCAGGATCGCCCTGATTTACACGACGACGATTCCGCAGGCATTGCTGTTCAGGAGGCTAAGCCTGCTTTACAGGCGCCGCCTATGTACAAGGTGGTTTTGTTCAACGATGACTACACACCGATGGATTTCGTCGTCGAAGTGCTCGAGGTGTTTTTTAACCTGAATCGCGAGCTGGCGACCAAGGTCATGCTGGCCGTTCATACAGAAGGACGGGCAGTATGTGGAGTGTTTACCCGCGACATCGCCGAGACCAAGGCCATGCAGGTCAACCAGTACGCCAGGGAAAGCCAGCATCCGCTACTCTGTGAAATCGAGAAGGACGGTTAATCGCCGACCACTTGGGTATGAGGTGAAGCTATGTTAAACCGCGAGCTCGAAGTCACCCTCAATCTAGCCTTCAAGGAGGCTCGTTCGAAGCGTCATGAATTCATGACCGTCGAACACCTGCTGCTGGCCCTATTGGATAATGAGGCTGCCGCTACCGTTTTGCGTGCCTGCGGCGCAAACCTCGACAAACTCAAGCATGACCTGCAGGAGTTCATCGACTCCACCACGCCATTGATCCCCTTGCATGACGAGGATCGTGAAACCCAGCCAACCCTGGGCTTCCAGCGTGTACTGCAACGTGCTGTCTTTCACGTACAGAGCTCGGGCAAACGCGAAGTGACTGGCGCCAACGTGCTGGTCGCGATCTTCAGTGAGCAAGAGAGTCAGGCAGTGTTTCTGCTGAAACAGCAGAGCGTTGCGCGCATCGATGTCGTCAACTACATCGCCCATGGCATTTCCAAAGTGCCGGGGCATGGCGATCACTCTGAAGGTGAACAAGATATGCAGGACGACGAGGGCGGTGAGTCTTCTTCTTCAGGCAATCCTCTGGATGCTTATGCCAGCAACCTCAACGAACTTGCGCGCCAGGGTCGTATCGATCCGTTGGTAGGCCGTGAGCTCGAAGTCGAGCGCGTCGCGCAGATCCTGGCGCGTCGTCGCAAAAACAATCCGCTGCTGGTGGGCGAGGCGGGCGTGGGTAAAACCGCGATTGCCGAAGGCCTGGCCAAACGCATTGTCGATAACCAGGTGCCGGACCTGCTGGCCAACAGCGTGGTGTATTCCCTCGATCTGGGGGCCTTGCTGGCCGGAACCAAATACCGCGGCGATTTCGAGAAGCGCTTCAAGGCGTTGCTCAATGAGCTGAAAAAACGTCCGCAGGCGATCCTGTTCATCGACGAGATTCACACCATCATCGGTGCGGGCGCTGCGTCCGGTGGCGTCATGGATGCCTCGAACCTGCTCAAGCCGTTGCTGTCGTCGGGCGATATCCGTTGCATCGGTTCGACCACGTTCCAGGAATTCCGCGGGATCTTCGAGAAGGACCGTGCCTTGGCCCGGCGCTTCCAGAAGGTCGATGTGTCGGAGCCTTCGGTGGAAGACACCATTGGCATCCTGCGTGGCCTGAAAGGGCGTTTCGAGCTCCATCACAACATTGAATACAGTGATGAAGCCCTGCGCGCCGCTGCCGAACTGGCCTCGCGTTACATCAATGATCGGCACATGCCGGACAAGGCCATCGACGTCATCGACGAGGCGGGCGCCTATCAGCGTCTGCAGCCAGTCGAGAAGCGCGTGAAACGCATCGAAGTGCCTCAGGTCGAGGATATCGTTGCGAAAATCGCGCGAATTCCGCCAAAACACGTCACCAGTTCCGACAAAGAGTTGCTGCGTAACCTTGAGCGTGACCTGAAGCTCACGGTATTCGGCCAGGATGCGGCGATCGACTCACTGTCGACCGCGATCAAGCTGTCCCGTGCCGGCCTCAAGTCGCCTGACAAGCCCGTCGGTTCGTTCCTGTTCGCGGGCCCGACCGGCGTCGGTAAAACGGAAGCTGCGCGGCAGCTGGCCAAGGCGTTGGGGGTCGAGCTGGTTCGCTTCGACATGTCCGAGTACATGGAGCGCCACACCGTATCGCGTCTGATCGGTGCGCCTCCAGGCTATGTCGGGTTCGACCAGGGCGGTCTGCTGACCGAAGCCATCACCAAGCAGCCTCACTGCGTATTGTTGCTCGATGAAATCGAGAAGGCGCATCCGGAAGTCTTCAACCTGCTGTTGCAGGTCATGGACCACGGTACGCTGACCGATAACAACGGGCGCAAGGCAGATTTCCGTAACGTGATCGTCATCATGACGACCAACGCCGGTGCCGAGACTGCAGCGCGTGCTTCGATCGGTTTCACCTATCAGGACCACTCGTCCGATGCGATGGAAGTGATCAAGAAGAGCTTCACGCCGGAATTCCGCAACCGTCTGGACACCATTATCCAGTTTGGTCGCCTCAGCCATGAGGTCATCAAAAGCGTGGTGGACAAGTTCCTTACCGAGCTTCAGGCGCAGCTGGAAGACAAGCGTGTGCTGCTGGAAGTCACCGACGCTGCTCGCAGCTGGCTGGCGGCCGGTGGTTACGACGTGACCATGGGTGCTCGACCAATGGCGCGCTTGATTCAGGACAAGATCAAGCGTCCGCTGGCGGAGGAGATTCTCTTTGGCGAACTGGCCGAACATGGCGGTGTGGTGCACATCGACATCAAGGATGGCGAGCTGACCTTCGAGTTCGAGACCACGGCTGAAATGGCCTGACGTTAACCGCAACAAAGCCAAAAGGCGCCGAAAGGCGCCTTTTTGCTGCCTGCCATGATCGTTCCCGCGCAGAGCGTGGAAACGATCCGCACACAAAAACGCCCGGCATAGCCGGGCGTTTTGTATTGACTTGATTAGCGAGCGCGGTAGGTGATGCGCCCTTTGCTCAAGTCATAGGGCGTCAGCTCGACGCGCACTTTGTCGCCGGTAAGAATACGAATGTAGTTCTTGCGCATCTTGCCGGAGATATGCGCGGTTACGACGTGCCCATTTTCCAACTCCACACGAAACATGGTGTTGGGCAGGGTGTCGACGACAGTGCCTTCCATTTCGAAGCTGTCTTCTTTCGACATGCAGTAAAGCCCTCGGTGTCCAATGAATGGCCCGGTGCAACTGCGCCAGGCAAAAGCGGCGTGCATTGTGCCCGAAAAGTGGGGTTTAAGCCAAGGGGTTCTAGTTCAGGATGACCCAACGTTGATTAATCAGCAGTTCGATAGGGCGATATTGGGTCTTGTAGCTCATTTTTTTGCAGTTTTTGATCCAGTAGCCGAGATAGACCGCTTCCAGCCCCAGGCGCCCGGCTTCGGCAATCTGCCAGAGAATCGCGTAACGCCCCAGGCTGCGACGCTCCTCGCCGGGCTCGTAGAAGGTGTACACCGCTGACAGGCCATTGGGCAGCAAGTCGGTGACGGCCACCGCCACCAGTCGGCCTTCGAGACGAAACTCGTAGAAGCGGGAGAACGGCAGGTCACGCACCAGGAAGGTCGAGAACTGGTCGCGACTCGGCGGATACATATCGCCGTCGGCGTGGCGTTGTTCGATGTAGCGCTGGTAGAGGTCGAAATACTCCTCGCTGAACGTTGGTCGGGCCGGGCGTACCTGCAAGTCGGCATTGCGTTTGAGAATGCGTTTCTGCTGACGGTTGGGGGTAAATTGCGCCACAGGAATACGCGCCGGTACGCACGCATTGCAATTCTGGCAATGGGGCCGGTAGAGATGATCACCACTGCGACGAAAGCCCATTTCCGACAGATCTGCGTAGACATGCACATCCATGGGCTGACTGGGATCGAGGAACAGCGTAGTGGCCTGCTCCTCGGGCAGATAACTGCAAGAGTGGGGCTGAGTGGCATAGAACTTCAAACGCGCCAACTCGGTCATGATCAACCCTCGGGATAAACTTTTGATAAGGGGACTTTCTCAATTCGTCTCCCCGCATTAAGTGTAAGCCACACGGGCCAATGTCGCTCAGCAAACCCAGGTGGCACGACCGGGTTGATCCAGGTGCCGGGCAAGGTAGCCGGCAAACTCGGTGCGGGGAATCGCTCGGGCGCCCAGGCTATGCAGATGATCGGTAGGCATCTGGCAATCGATCAGCACAAAACCTGAGTCTTTCAGATGTCGCACCAGCGTGGCAAAGCCATATTTGGAGGCGTTGTCGGCGCGGCTGAACATCGACTCACCGAAAAACAGCTGTCCCATGGCCAGGCCGTAGAGCCCGCCGACCAGCACGCCATCGTCCCAGACCTCCACCGAATGGGCGCAGCCGCGCCTGTGCAGTTCGACGTAGGCGTCCTGCATCGCTTGGGTGATCCAGGTGCCATCGGCGTACTCGCGCGGCGCGGCGCAGGCGCTGATGACCGCGGCAAAATCCCGATCGAAGGTCACTTGATAGCGTTGTTGGCGCAGCAGTTTATTCAGGCTGCGGGAGACATGCAGTTCTTCGGGAAACAGCACCGTGCGCGGATCCGGTGACCACCAGAGAATCGGTTGGCCTTCCGAGAACCACGGAAAGCAGCCATGGCGATACGCCTGAATCAGACGGTCGGCGGACAGATCGCCGCCCGCGGCCAGCAGTCCGTTGGGGTCGCGCATGGCTTTTTCCAGCGGCGGAAAAGTCAGGGTATTGCGTTGTAACCAAGTCAGCATGGGATCCGGGCTTGCAGAAGGGGAGGGCGGTGGCGGGCGATAAACCCGCCAGATAGAAGGTTAACCGTCAAACGCCGGGAATGTCATCGAGATACTTCTCGGCATCCAGCGCAGCCATGCAACCGGCTCCGGCAGAGGTCACTGCCTGGCGGTAAACGTGGTCGGCCACGTCGCCGGCGGCGAATACACCCTGGATGGCGGTAGCGGTGGCGTCGCCTTCGCTGCCGCCCTTGACCAGCAAGTAGCCGTTGCGCATCTGCAGCTGGCCCTGGAACAGGTCGGTGTTGGGTTTGTGGCCGATGGCGATGAACACGCCGGCCAGCGACAGTTCAGCGGTTTCGCCGGTATGGCTGTGACGCAGGCGGGCGCCGGTCACGCCGCTGGCGTCACCGAGTATTTCGTCCAGGTTCTGGTTCCAGTGCAGGCGGATATTGCCGTTGGCGGCTTTTTCGAAGAGCTTGTCCTGCAGGATCTTCTCCGAACGCAGTTTGTCGCGACGGTGAATCAGATGAACCTCCTTGGCGATGTTCGACAGGTACAGGGCTTCTTCCACCGCGGTGTTGCCGCCGCCGACCACTGCGACCACCTGGTTGCGATAGAAGAAACCATCGCAGGTGGCGCAGGCCGAAACCCCTTTGCCGGCAAAGGCTTCTTCCGATGGCAGCCCCAGGTATTGGGCCGAAGCGCCGGTGGCGATAATCAGCGCATCGCAGGTGTAGGTGCCGCTGTCGCCGATGAGCTCGAACGGGCGCTGTTGCAACTTGGCGGTATGGATGTGGTCGTAAACGATCTCGGTGTCGAAGCGTTCGGCGTGTTTCTGCATGCGTTCCATCAGCACCGGGCCAGTCAGGCCTTCGATGTCGCCGGGCCAGTTGTCGACTTCGACGGTAGTGGTCAGCTGGCCACCGGCCTGTATGCCGGTAATGACAACGGGTTTGAGGTTGGCGCGAGCGGCATAAACGGCTGCGCTGTAACCGGCAGGGCCGGAACCCAGAATGATCAGGCGGGAATGCTTCGCTTCACTCATAAAAACACCTCATAAGCCTTTGTCACAAAAGAGAATGCATGCTCAAATTGGACTGCGCGTATTGTGCTGTTGGCTATGCTGGAGCCAAGGGTCTCAAGCATGGCATTGGGCGAACAAACCCGTACAATGCCCGCTTGTAACAGTGTTTGTATCAAAAAAGCGCTGCGTGCCGTATTTCGAAAAGCCGGGGCACAGTGTTAAAAGTAGTCCCGGTTGGGACTGTTAACTTTTTTACCTGCCTGGATTGGGCAGTTTTTATAGTCATTCAACAGATGGACGCGCCAAGGGCGCAGGAAAAGAAGCGTTTTGAAGAAATCCACCGCAGCACCTAAAACAGTCGTTCCGCTCTGGCGCCAGCAATTGCACTACCGGCTCAAGGAAGGTGCATTGATCGCCATCGGCGCCTTGTGCCTGTTCCTGATGATGGCCTTGTTGACCTATGGCAAGGACGATCCGGGCTGGAGCCACAACAGCAAGATCGACGATGTACAGAACTTCGGCGGGCCTGCCGGTTCTTACAGCGCCGACATCCTGTTCATGGTCCTGGGTTACTTCGCCTACATTTTCCCGCTATTGCTGGCGATCAAGGCCTATCAGATCTTCCGTCAGCGCCACGAGCCATGGCAGTGGAGCGGCTGGCTGTTTTCCTGGCGCCTGATCGGCCTGGTGTTTCTGGTGCTGTCGGGCGCGGCGCTGGCCCATATCCATTTCCATGCGGCGACCGGTCTGCCGGCCGGCGCCGGCGGCGCTTTGGGTGAAAGCCTCGGCGACCTGGCGAAGAATGCGCTGAACATTCAGGGCAGCACGCTGTTGTTCATTGCGCTGTTCCTGTTCGGCCTGACGGTATTCACCGATCTGTCGTGGTTCAAGGTGATGGACGTCACCGGCAAGATCACCCTCGATTTGTTCGAATTGTTTCAGGGCGCGGCCAATCGCTGGTGGGCAGCCCGTACCGAACGCAAGCAACTGGTCGCCCAGCTGCGTGAGGTCGACGATCGCGTGCATGACGTGGTTGCGCCGACGGTCACCGATAAACGTGAGCAGGCCAAGGTCAAGGAACGCCTGATCGAGCGCGAGCAGGCCCTGAGCAAGCACATGTCCGAGCGTGAAAAGCAGGTGCCGCCGGTGATTGCTCCCGCACCGCCGAAGCCGGCCGCTCCGAGCAAGCGCGTGGAAAAAGAGAAACAGGCGCCGTTGTTCGTCGACAGCGCCGTGGAAGGCACCTTGCCGCCGATTTCGATTCTCGACCCGGCGGAAAAGAAACAACTCAATTATTCGCCTGAATCCCTGGCGGCCGTCGGCCACTTGCTGGAAATCAAGCTCAAGGAATTCGGCGTCGAAGTCTCGGTGGATTCGATTCACCCGGGCCCGGTCATTACCCGTTACGAAATCCAGCCTGCCGCCGGGGTGAAAGTCAGCCGCATTGCCAACCTGGCGAAAGACCTGGCCCGTTCCCTGGCCGTGACCAGCGTGCGCGTGGTGGAAGTGATTCCGGGCAAGACCACGGTCGGTATCGAGATCCCTAACGAAGACCGGCAGATCGTGCGGTTCTCCGAGGTCTTGTCGACCCCCGAGTACGATAACTTCAAGTCTCCGGTCACCTTGGCCCTGGGTCATGACATCGGCGGCAAACCGGTCATCACTGACCTCGCGAAAATGCCCCACTTGCTGGTGGCCGGTACGACCGGTTCCGGTAAGTCGGTGGGTGTGAACGCGATGATCCTGTCGATCCTGTTCAAGTCTGGCCCTGAAGACGCCAAGCTGATCATGATCGACCCGAAAATGCTTGAGCTGTCGATCTACGAAGGCATCCCGCACTTGCTGTGCCCTGTGGTCACCGACATGAAGGACGCCGCCAACGCCTTGCGCTGGAGCGTCGCCGAGATGGAACGGCGCTACAAACTGATGGCGAAGATGGGCGTGCGTAACCTGTCGGGCTTCAATGCCAAGGTCAAGGAAGCCCAGGACGCCGGCGAGCCGTTGAGCGATCCGCTGTACAAGCGCGAAAGCATCCACGATGAGGCACCGCTGCTGCAGAAGCTGCCGACCATCGTCGTGGTGGTCGACGAATTCGCCGACATGATGATGATCGTCGGCAAGAAGGTTGAAGAGCTGATCGCGCGTATCGCGCAGAAGGCGCGTGCGGCGGGCATCCACCTGATCCTCGCGACCCAGCGTCCGTCGGTGGATGTGATCACCGGTCTGATCAAGGCGAACATCCCGACCCGTATGGCGTTCCAGGTATCGAGCAAGATCGATTCGCGGACCATCATCGACCAGGGCGGCGCCGAACAACTGCTGGGCCACGGTGATATGTTGTACATGCCGCCGGGCACCAGCCTGCCGATTCGTGTTCACGGCGCATTCGTGTCCGATGACGAGGTGCACCGGGTGGTTGAAGCCTGGAAATTGCGCGGCGCGCCGGAATACAACGATGACATCCTCGCCGGTGTCGAAGAGGCTGGTAGCGGCTTTGAAAACGGCGGCGGTGGCGGTGAAGATGATGCCGAAACCGACGCGCTCTACGACGAAGCGGTGCAGTTCGTCCTGGAAAGCCGTCGCGCATCCATCTCCGCGGTTCAGCGCAAGCTGAAAATCGGCTACAACCGCGCGGCGCGCATGATCGAAGCCATGGAGATGGCCGGGGTCGTAACGTCCATGAACACCAACGGTTCGCGTGAAGTCCTGGCCCCTGGCCCGGTGCGCGACTGATCCGGTATTGAAAGGGGCGGCGTCTTGAGGCGCCGCCCGCACTCCCACGAATGTTTATGAGGACTCCCATGCGTCTTATCCGCATGCTGTTGCTGCCGGTACTGGCTCTGACCACGCTCTCGGCCCACGCCGACGACAAGGACGTGGCGCGTCTGACTCAACTGCTGGAAAAATCCCAGACCCTGACCGCGCGCTTCTCCCAGCTGACCCTCGATGGCAGCGGCACCCAGTTACAAGAAACTGCAGGTGAAATGTCCTTGCAGCGCCCGGGCCTGTTCTACTGGCACACCAACGCGCCGGCCGAGCAAACCATGGTATCGGACGGTAAGAAAGTGACCCTGTGGGACCCGGATCTGGAACAGGCCACCATCAAGACTCTTGATCAGCGTCTGACCCAGACCCCGGCGTTGTTGCTGTCCGGTGACGTGTCCAAGATCAGCCAGAGCTTTGACATCAGCGCCAAGGAAGCCGGCGGCGTGATCGACTTCACCCTGAAGCCGAAAACCAAGGACACCTTGTTCGACAGCCTGCGCCTGTCGTTCCGCAATGGTCTGGTCAATGATATGCAGATGATCGACAGCGTCGGCCAGCGCACCAACATCCTGTTCACCGGCGTGAAGGCCAACGAGCCGATCCCGGCCTCCAAGTTCAAGTTCGACATCCCCAAGGGTGCCGATGTGATCCAGGAGTAAACCTGTAGAAGCGGGCTTGTGTGGCGAGGGGGCTGCTCTTGTCACAGGGTGTTCGCCAAACTTGAGAATTGACTCGAGGTTTTAAAAGTACGTGATGGACCTGTTTCGCAGTGCCCCGATTGCTCAGCCCTTGGCCGCCCGTTTGCGTGCGGCCAATCTGGACGAGTACGTCGGTCAGGAACACGTGCTCGCTCGCGGCAAACCTTTGCGCGAAGCCCTGGAGCAGGGTGCCCTGCACTCGATGATTTTCTGGGGGCCACCGGGCGTGGGTAAAACCACCCTGGCGCGGCTGCTGGCGGAAGTCTCGGATGCGCACTTCGAAACGGTTTCGGCGGTGCTGGCCGGGGTCAAAGAGATTCGTCAGGCGGTGGAAGTCGCCAAGCAGCAGGCCGGGCAGTACGGTAAACGCACCATCCTGTTCGTTGATGAAGTGCATCGCTTCAACAAGTCCCAGCAGGATGCGTTCCTGCCATACGTTGAAGACGGCACGCTGATTTTCATCGGCGCGACCACGGAAAACCCCTCGTTCGAACTCAACAACGCGCTGCTGTCCCGGGCGCGTGTCTATGTGCTCAAAAGCCTCGACGAAGCCGCCCTGCGCAAGCTGGTGCATCGCGCGCTGACCGAAGAGCGCGGGCTGGGCAAGCGGCAACTGACCCTCAGCGACGAGGGCTTCCAGATGCTGCTGTCCGCCGCCGATGGCGATGGCCGGCGTCTGCTCAACCTGTTGGAAAATGCCTCGGACCTGGCCGAAGACCACAGCGAAATCGGCATCGACCTGCTGCAAAGCCTGCTCGGCGACACCCGGCGGCGTTTCGACAAGGGCGGCGAAGCCTTCTACGACCAGATATCCGCGCTGCATAAATCGGTACGCGGTTCCAACCCTGATGGCGCGCTGTACTGGTTCGCGCGAATGATCGACGGCGGCTGCGACCCGCTGTACCTGGCCCGGCGCGTGGTGCGCATGGCCAGCGAAGACATCGGCAACGCCGACCCTCGCGCCTTGAGCCTGTGCCTGGCGGCGTGGGAAGTGCAGGAGCGCCTCGGCAGCCCCGAAGGCGAATTGGCGGTGGCCCAGGCCATTACCTATCTGGCTTGCGCGCCGAAAAGCAACGCGGTGTACATGGGCTTCAAGGCCGCGATGCGCAGCGCTACCGAACACGGTTCGCTGGAGGTGCCGCTGCACCTGCGCAATGCGCCGACCAAGTTGATGAAGCAATTGGGCTATGGCGATGAATATCGTTACGCCCACGATGAACCGGATGCCTACGCCGCTGGCGAAGATTACTTCCCGGACGAGTTGGAGCCACAACGGTTCTATCAACCCGTGCCCCGCGGCCTGGAGCTGAAGATCGGCGAAAAGCTCAACCACCTCGCGCAGCTTGACCGTCTAAGCCCCCGACAGCGGAGAAAATAGTGATTCCCTTGATTGTTGCGGTTTCTGTCGGTGGTGTCGCCGGCACGCTGTTGCGCTTCGCCACCGGTAACTGGATCAACGCGAATTGGCCGCGGCACTTCTATACCGCGACGCTGGCCGTTAATATCGTGGGCTGTTTGCTGATCGGCGTTCTATACGGCCTGTTTTTGATTCGCCCGGAGGTATCGTTTGCGGTACGCGCCGGGTTGATCGTTGGCTTCCTCGGGGGGCTGACGACTTTTTCATCCTTTTCACTGGATACGGTGCGCCTGCTGGAAACCGGGCAAGTGCCGCTGGCCTTGGGCTATGCGGCCATCAGCGTATTCGGCGGGCTGCTCGCCACCTGGGCTGGCCTGTCCTTGACCAAACTTTGATAACGAGAAACCGACATGCTCGATTCCAAACTGTTACGTAGCAACCTTCAGGACGTAGCGGACCGCCTGGCATCCCGTGGCTTTGCCCTGGATGTTGCGCGCATCGAAGCGCTGGAAGAACAGCGCAAGACCGTCCAGACCCGCACCGAAGCTCTGCAGGCTGAACGTAACGCGCGCTCCAAATCCATCGGCCAGGCCAAGCAGCGCGGCGAAGACATCGCGCCGCTGATGGCGGATGTCGAGCGCATGGCGGGCGAGTTGAGCGCCGGTAAAGTCGAGCTGGACGCGATCCAGACCGAGCTGGATTCGATCCTGCTGGGTATCCCGAACCTGCCGCACGAATCGGTGCCGGTCGGCGATGACGAAGAAGGCAACGTTGAAGTGCGCCGTTGGGGCACGCCGAAGGCTTTCGACTTCCCGGTTCAGGACCACGTGGCCCTGGGCGAGAAGTTCGGCTGGCTGGACTTCGAAACCGCCGCCAAACTGTCCGGCGCCCGTTTCGCCCTGCTGCGCGGCCCGATTGCTCGCCTGCACCGTGCACTGGCGCAGTTCATGATCAACCTGCACATCAACGAACACGGTTACGAAGAGGCTTACACGCCTTATCTGGTACAAGCGCCGGCCCTGCAGGGCACCGGTCAGTTGCCGAAATTCGAAGAAGACCTGTTCAAGATCAGCCGCGACGGCGAAGCCGATCTGTACCTGATTCCGACCGCTGAGGTGTCGCTGACCAACATTGTGGCCGGCGAAATCGTCGATTCGAAACTGCTGCCGATCAAGTTCGTGGCACACACGCCGTGCTTCCGCAGCGAGGCTGGCGCGTCGGGTCGCGACACTCGCGGGATGATCCGTCAGCACCAGTTCGACAAGGTCGAGATGGTCCAGATCGTTGAGCCGTCGACCTCGATGCAAGCGCTGGAAAACCTGACCGCCAACGCCGAGAAAGTCCTGCAACTGCTGGAGCTGCCATACCGCACCCTGGCGCTGTGCACCGGCGACATGGGCTTCAGCGCGGTCAAGACCTACGACCTGGAAGTGTGGATTCCGAGCCAGGACAAGTATCGCGAGATTTCGTCGTGCTCCAACTGTGGCGACTTCCAGGCCCGCCGTATGCAAGCGCGTTTCCGCAACCCGGAAACCGGCAAGCCTGAGCTGGTGCACACCCTGAACGGTTCCGGCCTGGCGGTCGGTCGTACCCTGGTGGCGGTACTCGAGAACTATCAGCAGGCCGACGGTTCGATCCGTGTCCCTGAAGTGCTCAAGCCGTACATGGGTGGCCTTGAGGTCATCGGCTAAATGGACTATCTGCCGCTGTTCCATAACCTTCGCGGCAGTCGTGTGTTGGTCGTCGGCGGGGGGGAGATTGCCTTGCGCAAATCCCGCCTGCTGGCCGAAGCCGGTGCGCTGCTGCGGGTGGTCGCACCTGAAATCGAACCGCAGTTGCGTGAGCTGGTAGCCGGCAGCGGTGGCGAGTGCCTGGTGCGTGGCTACGTCGAGGCGGATCTGGACGGTTGCGGGCTGATCATCGCCGCCACCGACGATGAACCGCTGAACGCGCAAGTCTCCGCCGATGCCCATCGGCGTTGCGTGCCGGTCAACGTGGTGGACGCGCCGGCCCTGTGCAGCGTGATCTTCCCGGCGATCGTCGACCGTTCGCCGCTGATCATTGCCGTGTCCAGTGGCGGCGATGCGCCGGTGCTGGCGCGGTTGATTCGCGCCAAGCTGGAAACCTGGATTCCTTCCACTTACGGTCAACTGGCCGGTCTGGCGGCGCGTTTCCGCAACCAGGTCAAAGGCCTGTTTCCGGATGTGCAGCAGCGTCGGGCGTTCTGGGAGGATGTGTTCCAGGGACCGATTGCCGACCGACAACTGGCCGGGCAGGGCGCCGAGGCCGAGCGCTTGATGCTGGCCAAAATCAATGGCGAAGCCCCTGTGGCCACTGGCGAGGTTTATCTGGTGGGCGCCGGGCCGGGTGATCCCGACCTGTTGACCTTCCGCGCCTTGCGCCTGATGCAGCAAGCCGACGTGGTGCTGTATGACCGTCTGGTGGCGCCGGCGATTCTGGATTTGTGCCGTCGTGATGCCGAGCGGGTCTACGTCGGCAAGCGCCGCGCCGATCACGCCGTGCCTCAGGAACAGATCAACCAGCATTTGGTGGATCTGGCCAAGGCCGGCAAGCGCGTGGTGCGCTTGAAGGGTGGCGATCCGTTCATTTTCGGGCGTGGTGGCGAAGAGATCGAAGAACTGGCGGCCCATGGCATCCCGTTCCAGGTCGTGCCGGGCATTACCGCTGCCAGCGGTTGCGCGGCGTATGCCGGGATTCCGCTGACTCACCGCGATTACGCGCAGTCAGTGCGGTTTGTCACCGGGCACCTCAAGGACGGTTCCACCGATTTGCCGTGGGCCGACCTGGTCGCGCCGGCGCAAACCCTGGTGTTTTACATGGGGCTGGTGGGCTTGCCGATCATCTGCGAGCAGTTGATCAAGCACGGTCGCGCGGCTGATACCCCGGCGGCGTTGATCCAGCAGGGCACCACGGTCAATCAGCGGGTATTTACCGGCACCCTGGCCGACCTGCCACGGCTGGTGGCGGAGCATGAAGTGCATGCGCCGACACTGGTGATCGTTGGGGAAGTGGTGCAACTGCGCGAGAAACTGGCGTGGTTCGAAGGGGCTCAGGCGCAGGTCTGAATACCGAGTCGCTTTCATGTGATCGTTCCCACGCAGAGCGTGGGAACGATCAACCTCAGGCCTTGCGCCAAACCCCTTTCCCGCTCAACCGCCCCCGATCATGTGCCCCGGTGAAATCCTGCGCCGGCCCTTTCGGCACAATCCCGGTCGGATTGATGGTCTTGTGGCTACCATAGTAGTGGTTCTTGATGTGGGTGAAATCCACCGTCTCGGCAATCCCGGGCCACTGATAAATCTCCCGTAGCCAGTTCGACAGGTTCGGATAATCGGCAATCCGCCGCAGATTGCATTTGAAGTGGCCGTGATACACCGCATCAAAACGAATCAGCGTGGTGAACAGGCGAATATCCGCTTCGGTCAGGTATTCACCCGTCAGGTAACGGTTCGCGCCCAGCAGTTGCTCCAGCCGATCCAGCTCGGCAAACAACTCATCGAACGCCTCTTCATAAGCCTGCTGCGAGGTGGCAAACCCGGCGCGATAGACGCCGTTGTTCACTGCTGGATAAATCCGCTCGTTCAGGGCGTCGATTTCGCTGCGCAGCGGTGCCGGGTAGAAATCCAGGTCATTGCCGGTCAAGTCATCGAACGCACTGTTGAACATGCGGATGATCTCCGCCGATTCATTGCTGACGATGCGGTTGGTCTGTTTATCCCACAACACCGGCACGGTGACGCGGCCGGTGTAGTCGGCGGTATCGGCGGTGTAGCGCTGGTGCATGAAATTGAAATGATCGAGCTTGTCGCCGGTCGATCCGAGGTTTTTATCGAAGGTCCAGCCGTTTTCCAGCATCAACCAGCTGACCACCGACACGTCGATCAGGCTTTCAAGGCCTTTGAGTTTGCGCAGGATCAGCGTGCGGTGGGCCCACGGGCAGGCGAGGGACACATAGAGGTGATAGCGACCGGCCTCGGCGGCAAAACCACCGACGCCGCTCGGGCCTGGCTTGCCATCGGCAGTCAGCCAGTTGCGACGCTGCGCCTGTTCACGCTGGAACGCGCCATCCTTGCTGCTTTGGTACCACTGATCCTGCCAGCGACCTTCGACTAACAAACCCATGTGCCTGACTCCTCAACCTATAAGCGTTGGAGAGGAGTCTATGCGCATAGGTTCGAACAAAAAGCGCAAAGGTTGGGCTGTTATGATCGATTAAATCGATCGGTCCCGGGCGTCCCAATATTGCTGGGCGGTTTCGAAGGCTTGTTCGCGGGGCTGGCCGAGGCCGCGCAAGGCCAGGGCCATGGTCGAGATCAGCGCCATTTGCGGGTAGCTGTCGACCACGTCGCCACGCCATACGGCTTTCAAGTGCTCCGGGTCCAGGCTCGCCGGTTTGACGTGGCGCTGGCTCGACAGCTGCGGCCATTCTTCATCCCAGCTTTCGCCGCCGGTGGTGCCATACAGGTGACTGTCGGCGTCCGGGTTGATCTCAATCTCGCCGCCATCGCCCTTGACGACGATTGCCGTGTCCCCGAGCAGACCGCTGGCATCGCGATGCACCGCCTGGTAGCCGGGGTGGAAAATGCTTTGCAGGCCACAACGGGCGCCCAGCGGGTTGAGAATCCGCGCCAGGGAATGGATCGGCGAGCGCAGGCCCAGAGTGTTGCGCAGGTCGATCATTCGCTGAAGCTGGGGGGCCCAGTCCACCAATGGCATGAACGCCAGACCGCCCTGATCGAGGGCCGCACCGACCTGCTGCCAGTTGCGGCACAACGGTATGTTCAGCGTCTCGAGCAGTTGCTCGCTGTACAACCGCCCCGCCGTGTGCGCGCCGCCGCCGTGCATGAAGATGCGCACGCCGTTCTGCGCCAGGCACTTGGCCGCCAGCAGATACCACGGCAAATGCCGCTTCTTGCCTGCGTACGTCGGCCAGTCCAGATCGACCGCCAGTGCCGGTGGATTCAGGCGTTCACGCAAGGCTTCGGTGAACCCGGCCATTTCCTCGGCGCTCTCTTCCTTGTGCCGCAACAGCATCAGGAACGCGCCGAGCTGGGTGTCCTCGATCTTGTCGTCGAGCACCATGCCCATGGCCTCGCGGGCTTCGGCCCGGGTCAGATCGCGGGCGCCGCGTTTGCCTTTGCCAAGGATCCGCACGAACTGGGCGAACGGGTGCTCGGCGGGCGTTTCGAGGGTCAGCGCTGGATAGTCGGTCATAAGCAATTCGTCGGTTTGGGCAGGCCCGCCAGTTTTGCGGCGAGTTTGGCAGGGGTGCCTTTGAACAGTCGGTTCAGGTGCAGGCTGTTGCCCTTGTCGGGGCCGAGCTTCAATGCGGTGTACTTGATCAGCGGGCGGGTGGCCGGGGACAACTGGAATTCGTCGTAGAAACTGCGCAGCAGTTCGAGGATTTCCCAATGTTCCGGGCTCAACTCGATGTCTTCGGCGGCGGCGAGGGCGGTGGCCACCTCGGTAGACCAGTCGCTCAGTTCCACCAGGAAGCCGTCCTTGTCCAGTTCAATGGCGCGGGCGCCAACGGTCAGGGATTTCATAGCCAACTGTTGACCTTGTCATAGTGAATCGACAGTTCGACGAAGGCCGGGTAGTCAATGGCACTGGCCCAGTCCGGAACTTGCAGAGCCCGGGCCTGCGCGTCTTCGGCCAGTACGAACAGTTTCAGGTTGCGAGCATGCAAAGAGCTGAATGGCGCGGTGCCTGGCTGCAGGGCATAGGTCGCATCGCCACTCAGCAGCAGCGCATCGTTGGGGCCGATCACGCGCAGGCAACTGCTCAGGCGCTCGTCGCCGAATGGGGAATGAGACAACACATGCAAAGTCGACATCAGAGGGTGATCACCTGGTCGTAACGGTCAATAAGGGCGGTGATGTCCTGGGCGCTCAGTACCTGGGCTTCTTCAAGCGACAGACCTTTGGGGGCCAGGCCTCGGGCCGCTACGCTGTCAGCGCACACGAACAGGTCTTCGACGCCAAACATCGGCAAGGCTTGCAGGTTGGCGCTCAGGTCTTTCTGCTGCAACGCCTTGGCGTCCTGTTTCGCAGCGAGCTGGAACACGCCGTCATCAAGAAACAGTAGCCCGATCGGCAGATCGAAGGCGCCGCCGGCCAATACAATGTCTAGCGCTTCCCGCGCATTCGGCCCGGACCACGGCGCCTGACGGCTGATAATTAGCAAGGATTTAGCCATCTCACGCGCCTCCGAAACAGATCAGGCGGTCAGCGTCCTGCACCGCGTCATGCAACTGGCCAAGGCCGGACAATTCCCACGGCGCGCCCACGGCGACCGCTTCACGCTGATAGCGCTGGGCTTCTTCCTCGTTCAGCACGCCACGACGCAGGGCGGCGGCGATGCAGACCACGCCATCGAGTTGATGCTCGCTGACAAAGTTGCGCCATTGCTTGGGCAAGTCCTGCTCATCCTGAGGAGTGACCACACTGCCGGACGCGTTGTAGACGCCATCCTGATAGAAAAACAGCCGGACAATTTCATGTCCGCCGGCCAGCGCGGCCTGGGCGAACAGCAAGGCACGGCGCGAGGAGGGCGCATGGGCGGCGGAAAACAGCGCAATGGCGAATTTCATGACGGACTCGATCAGCAAAACTGCGGCCATGATAAAGCTTTATCGGCAGGGCGGCGAAGGGCGTTTACTCGCAGACCGAGTCGCTGCCATCGCGAGGATTATTTGGTCAGCCCGTACAACTCGCAATACTCAAGCCAGTTCATGCCGGCCATCTCTGCAACTTCCTTGTGCACTTCCATGCGTTGGGCCTGATATTCCTCGGGCGTGGCGGTGGTCAGTTGCAGTGTCAGCTCCCAGGCAAACAAACCCAGGCGCTCGGCCTCGGCTTCGAACGCTTCATGCAAGCGTTCGTCGCGGTACTGCGCCATCGTCTCGCCTTTGGCCTGGGCGAGCAGGGGATTGAGATTGTCGAGCTCAAGACGCAGCTCAGGGCGTTCATCGAGAAATTTCCTCAGCGCCTGTTCGTGTTGCTGTTCGGTTGCCGCCATGGTCACTCCTTGAGGGGATTACGAAGACTGCTTTTTGCTCGCCTTGGCAGCCGCAGCCAGACACTCAAGGGCAAACTGCTCGGTGTAGGTCATCTGGATTGGCGTGGTTTCGCCTTTGACGGTTCTTTCGCCGTCGAGAATGTAACGAATCCGCTTGTCGGTGACGCCAATTCGCTTGGCGATCCAGGCCGGCGTCTGGCCGATCTGGCTGATCAGTTTGTCGGCGTAGTCGGTGGAGGGTTTGTAGAACTCGGCATTGGGTGTCATGGCTTTCCTGAAAAATGGGCGATGCGAGGCTATCGGCGCGACAGGGTGCGCGAATCGTTGCGCGGTGTCGCGGTATAAATGAAGTAAAGCAGAACGATACGCCGCGCCGCGGTGGTACAGTCCGCTTTTTCCTGATGAGCGAACGCAATGCGAATTCTGATGGTGGCGCTGGCCGCAACCTTGCTGGCGGGCTGCGCCGGATCGGCGATGAACGACGCCCGCACCAAAACCCCGTACAAAACCCTGACCTCGGACAAACCGGAAAAAGTCGTCGCCCAGTGCGTGCAGTTTGCCTGGCAGGACGAGGCGGTGTTCGGCGTCGATGCCGGTGCGTATTTGCAGCCGGGCAAGAAGGGCGGCTCGACGGTCTACACCCGTTCGGCCGAATCTTTCGTGGACGTGACCAGCGATGCTTCAGGCACGGCCTTGAGCTACTACGCCCAGCATGATGATTTTGTTGCCAAGCGTCGTTTGGCGGCGTTGGCGACCTGCCTGTAAGAGGTTTATGAGGCAGTCCCCCTGTGGGAGCGAGCAGGCTCGCTCCCACAACGTTTGCGTTTTAATCAATCAAACGCTTCTGGAAAAAGAAACGCTTATGGCCTGGCGGATAATCGGCAATCTGCCCCAGTTCGCTGAAGCCGTGTTTTTTGTAGAACTCCGGCGCCTGGAAGTCGAAGGTGTCCAGCCAGATCCCGATGCACTCTTTCTCCCGCGCCAGGTCTTCGGCCATCTGCATCAGCTTCGAGCCCAGCCCTTGGCCCCGTGCCTGGTCCGGCACCGACAACAACTCAATGAAAAACCATTGGTAAAACACCCGGCCATAAAGCCCGCCGAGAATCTCGTCGTTGTCATCGCGCACCAGCAAGGCAATCTGCTCTGACACCGTGGGCCCGGCCTTTGAGGCGTTGTAGGCGCGCAGCGGTGTGAGGATTGCTTCGCGCTCTTCCTGAGTGGCGTTTGTCGACAGTTCAATTCGCAGGGTCATGGGCTACATCCATATGGCAAAGAGGGAGCCTATCGCGATCGCAGTTTGTTTGGAACTCCCGGGTGCGCCGGGAGGTCTAGCCTCAATAATGTCATTCGCAATGCACCCATGAGGACCGCCCGTGGATATCTTTGAAGCCTTGCGCGAAAGCCATGATCGCCAGCGTAGCTATGCCGTCGCCCTGATCAAGACCCACGGCGACACCCCAGAACGGCTAGAGGCTTACAAACAGCTCAAAGCCGAACTGCACGCCCACGCAACGGCCGAAGAACGCCATTTCTACATCCCGTTGATGGCATTCGACAATGGCATGGACCTGAGTCGCCACGCCATTTCCGAACACCATGAAATGGACGAAATGATGGAGGAACTGGACGAGACTGAGATGTCCAGCGCCGCTTGGCTGATCACTGCCAAAAAGCTCTCGGAAAAGGTCCATCACCACCTGAAAGAGGAAGAGCAGAAGTTCTTTCAAATGGCCGGCAAACTGCTCGACAACAAGCAAAAGGAATCACTCGCCGGGCAGTACCAGAAAGAATATAAGGCGCAGTTGCCCTGACCTGAAGCACGCAATCATTTGTTGCTTTGGCGTGTAGGCCAATTGGATTTCAAGTAACACCGACCCTCTGAATCCGTTCTGAAGGATTGGACAGAGCGTTAGAAAAAAAGAAGCCCGGCAACCATGCCGGGCTTTTCTGTTTTCGCCTAACATGGACGTCTTCTGACGAAAATAGGGATGGATTGTCATGTCGAACACAGCCGAGCGGGTCAACATCATCGAGTCTCAGGTGTTGTCCCACAACTGGTATCTGCTGAAGAAAATCACGTTCGATTACCTGCGCAACAACGGCGACTGGCAGCGCCAGAGCCGCGAGGTCTACGACCGTGGCAACGGCGCGGCGATTCTGCTGTTCAACCGCGAGAAGAAAACCGTCGTGCTGACTCGCCAGTTCCGGTTGCCGGTGTTCGTCAACGGCCATGATGGTTTGTTGATTGAAGTGGCGGCGGGGCTGCTGGAAGGCGCTGCGCCTGAAGAGCGCATTCGCGCTGAAGCTGAGGAAGAAACCGGCTATCGCGTCCACCATGTGCAGAAGGTGTTCGAGTCCTACATGAGCCCCGGTTCGGTCACGGAGAAACTGCATTTCTTTATTGCCGAGTACGACGCCTCTTCGAAAGTCAGCGAGGGCGGTGGGCTGGAAGACGAAACCGAAGAACTGGAAGTGCTGGAGTGGAAATTCGACGACGCCCTTGAGGCGTTTTATCGCGGGGAGATCTGCGATGCCAAGACCATCATGCTGCTGCAGTATGCGGCGATGAAGGACATTTTCGGACCGGTCTGAGTCGGCGGGGTGTGCCTGGATCGAGAGAGCGTTCAGGCACAATGGTCGAGCGTTTCGGCACAGTAATCAGCCTTTGCTCTCTCTAGACTCGTGCTTCACGCCAAGACACCGATGAGGTCACGATGAACATCCGAATTATCCTATCCGCTTTGTCCATGGGGGTCGTCCTCACTGGGCACGCAGCCGACTTCTCGCTGACAAGCCAGGATATTGCTGAAAATCGCCCGCTGACCAGTCGTGAGGTATTCCAGGGTTTCGGTTGTGAAGGGGGTAATACGTCTCCGCAACTGTCCTGGTCCAACGCCCCGGCGGAGACTAAAAGTTACGCGATCACGGTCTATGACCCTGATGCGCCGACCGGCAGCGGCTGGTGGCATTGGACAGTGGTCAACTTACCGGCTTCAACCAAAAGTTTGCCAAGCGGAGTCGGTTCGAACCTGCCTGCCGGTGCCGTACAAGGACGAACCGATTATGGCCAACCGGGATTTGGCGGAGCGTGCCCTCCTGTGGGGGATAAGCCCCATCGCTATCAATTCACCGTATGGGCGTTGAAAGTCGATAAGCTGCCACTCGACAGCCAGGCCAGCGGAGCCTTGGTGGGCTATATGCTCAATGCCAACGCCTTGGCCAAAGCGACCATCACTTCAACTTACGGACGTTAAGAACGATGCGCCCTTGTGACGGCATCCAGCACCAGGAAAACATTATCGATGCGTGTGTCATCCGGGCGCGGCAGCCTCATACCTTGCAACGGGTGCCGATATTCGCGACTGCCTTGTGTCGAGTGCGACAGGGGGAAAAACTGTTGCAATGGGATGACCGGGAGATGCGCGCTGGGCCGCAACATCTGATTCTGTTGCCGGCCGGGCGTGAGCTTGGTATCTCGAACTTCCCCGGTCTTCACGGTCACTACATCGCCGATGTCGTGACCTTTCCCGGTTCGACACTGCGCAACTTCAGCAGCCGATATGGCCGGCAGATCATGAATGGTCACCGTGCCCCGAAGACAGATCTGTGTGTTCCTCTGGACAGGCACACGACGCAGGCATGGGATCAATTACTGGCCGCCATCAATGCCAACGCGCCGGATGCATTACGCACCCACTATGGGGAAGCGGTTCTGCTCAGCCTGGGCCTCAATGGCCAGGCCGGACCGCTGCTGATGGATCGCAATGATCCACTGTGCGAGCGTGTGCAGCAGTTGCTGATGGGCAGCCCTGAGAGCGACTGGACGGTTGCGAGCGTCGCTCAACACCTGAATCTCGGTGAGTCGACTTTGCGTCGCCAACTGGCCAATGAGGGGAGCAGCTTCAGGAATATTCTGGAAAGCGTTCGACTGGCGACCGCGTTGCAATGGTTGCAAACCACTTCCCGGCCCATCGGTGAAATTGCCGGTGCCAGCGGCTACGCCTCGGCCTCACGTTTTGCCGTGCGCTTTCGCTCACATTACGGCCTGTCGCCACGGGAATTGCGGGCGGCGATTTAGGTATTCCTGTGGCCTGTAGGAGCGAGGCTTGCCCGCGAAGAATGCGCCGCGGTTTTTCAGGTATTACGCGTCATCGTTCTTCGCGGGCAAGCCTCGCTCCTACAGGATTTTTGTCGCGGCCAAAAAACGGCCTTGATCAGGCCGTTTTTTTGCGGGCGTTGAACAATGGGATCACGGCATTTCCGGCAATTCCTGCGGCCGTAAATCAAACACCAGCACCTCGGCATCCACGCCATTGCTCAAGGTCAGCACCTGTTCTTTGCGAACCCGTACGCCGTCGCCTTCCTGCAGCTGCAGGCCGTTCAGCTCGACACTGCCCCGCGCCACATGCACATAGGCGTAGCGATCGGCAGCCAGTTCCAGCGTGGCGCTTTCCTTGCCGTCGATCAGGCCGGCATACACCCGCGCATCCTGCCGGACTTTCAACGAGCCCTTGGCCCCATCCGGGGAGATGATCAACTGCAAGCGGCCGCGTTTTTTCTGGGTGCTGAAATGCTCTTGCTGATAACGCGGTTTGGCGCCGCTGACGTCAGGCACGATCCAGATTTGCAGGAAGTGCACCGGGCGTGTCGATGAGTGGTTGTATTCACTGTGCGCCACGCCACTGCCGGCACTCATCAGTTGCACGTCGCCAGGGCGGATCACCGAACCGGTGCCTAAAGTGTCCTTGTGTTCCAGCGCGCCTTCGAGCACGTAGGAGAAAATCTCCATGTCGCGATGAGGGTGTTGTCCAAAGCCTTTGCCTGCGGCTACGCGGTCGTCGTTGATCACCAACAGGTCGGAAAAGCCCTGTTCCCGTGGGTTGCGGTAGTTGGCAAAGGAAAAGGTATGGAACGACTTCAACCAACCGTGATTGGCCGCACCGCGATCCGAAGCTTTGCGAAGGGTCAGCATGATGAAATCTCCTGTCAGGACGTGAATTCGTCCGAGTGAGGAGAAGGTTAATGTTTACCATAAAGTGCAGTAAGTAGATGAAAATTGAAATACTGTCTCGTTCAGGTTGACAGTTGTGTGAACAGGTTCATGTATGCTTGTTGTTACATGTGGCCATAATGTCGGGCGCCAGACCCGTGGGCGGCGCAATGGTATTGAACAGTTCTCTATTAGTGACCTTGAACCCATGAAAACCGTGGCAATGGTGTTGTTCCCAGACTTTCTCCTGCTCGACATGGCCGGCCCCATGGAAGTGTTTTCCATCGCCAATCGTTATCTGCAACCGGCGGACCGATATGAGCTATTGACCATCGGCACCGTGCAGGGCGCATTGCGGGCCTCCAACGGCGTCAGTGTCCAGGCTGATCTGCACATTGATCAGGCGAACGGGCGCTACGATGTGTTGCTGGTGCCGGGCGGGCCGGGGGCCTACAACGAAAAGTATCCGCCGCTGCTCGACTGGCTTCGGGGAGCCATCAGCCGTGCTGACCGATATGGGTCGATCTGCACCGGCGCGTTCGTGCTCGGGCATGCCGGATTGCTGGACGGCTTTCGCGTGACCACTCACTGGCATTACACCGAACGACTGATCAAAGGCTTCCCCAAGGCTGTCGTCGAGACCGATCAGATTTTCGTGCAGGACCGCAACCTCATCACTTCCGGCGGTGTCACCGCCGGTATCGACCTGGCGCTGGCGGTGGTTGCCCAGGACCACGGCAAGAAAGTCGCCCAGGACGTCGCCAAAGTGCTGCTGGTAGTGATGAAACGCCAGGGCGGGCAGGCGCAGTTCAGTCCGTTGATGGCCGCGGTGGGCCCCCAGGAAACGCCGGTCACCCGGGTGCAGAACCATGTGCTCGAACACCTCGACGAAGCGTTCGGTATCGAGCGTATGGCCAGTCTGGTGAACATGAGTGCGCGGCACTTCGCCAGGGTTTTCACCCGGGAAGTGAATATGACGCCGATGGAGTTTCTGCAAAGCGCGCGCATCGATCACGCCAGGAATCTGTTGGAAACCAGCGAGCTGCCGCTCAAGACCGTAGCCTATAAAAGTGGCTTCGGCAGCGTGCGGCACATGCGATTTCTTTTCAGTGAAAAGCTCGGCCTGACCCCCACCCAGTATCGCGAGCAGTTCAGTTAACGCGCTGTTGTCCGTCGTGCGCACCGCGATGACCGTGACGCTCCTCCCATGGCCGTTGTACCGTCACCCATGCCTGCCAAGATACCCGTGAACTCTTTTTTGGGAGGTGCGGGGCCTGGATGGGCGGGATCGAGGGAGCTTGCAGTTCCTTGAGCCGAGCCAGGTTTTCAGCACATGAACGTGCATGAACAACCTCAGAGAGATAAACAGTGACACGGTGCTGCGGTTCGGGCCCTACGCATTCCACTTGCATCAGCGGTTGATCCTGGACGGTGATCGGCCGCTGCGCATGGGCGGGCGAGCCCTGGACATTTTGCAGGTGCTGGTTGAGCACGCTGGTGCGGTGGTCAGCAAAGAGGCGCTGATTGCCCACGTATGGCCGACCTCGGTGGTCGAGGAAATCAACTTGCGCGTCCACATTGCCGCTCTGCGTCGAGCGCTCGGCGATGGGCCGAACGGGCAGCCTTATATCGTTAATATTCCCCAGCGCGGTTATAGCTTCATCGCCCCGGTGCAGCACGATCGGGCGGGCACGCCGGTGCTGGTCGAAACCGTGCACAAGCCTCAACACAACTTGCCTGCGCGGCTCACACCGGTGACCGGTCGCGACTCGATCGTCGGCAGCGTGGTTCGGCAGTTGCCGGTTCGACGCTTCATGACCCTGATCGGCCCTGCTGGCATCGGCAAGACCACCGTGGCGTTGCGCGTGGCCGAGTTGCTGTTGCAGCACTATCGGGATGGTGTCTGGATGGTTGACCTGGCGGCCATCGATGACCCGTCGCAGCTTGTCGATCATCTGTCGCGCACGCTGGAACTGGACATTGGCGCAAAGGCGTTGGCGCAACGGCATGCCTTGGTGGTGCTCGACAACTGCGAACACCTGCTCGAACGTTGCAGGACAGTGGTGGACGATCTGTTGGCCTCGGCACCTCGACTGTCGATCCTCGCCACCAGTCGCGAACCGCTGCGAGCAGCGGGGGAAACGCTGCTGCGGTTACCGCCCCTGACGGTGCCGCCAGCCTCGGTGATTTATAGCGTGGACGAGGCCATGGGGTATTCAGCGGTGCAGCTGTTGGTCAGCCGCGCCCGAGCCCGTCAGCAAGGGTTTGCCTTGCGTCAACAGGATCTGAAGGCTGTGCGTGAAATCTGTCGTCGGCTGGATGGCTTGCCCCTGGCCATTGAGCTGGCGGCGGCGCAGATCGATGCATTGGCGCTGGTGGGGTTGCAAGCGCAACTGGGCAACTGTTTTCAGCTGTTGAGCCAAGGTCGACGCACCGCCGTGCCACGGCATCAGAATCTCAAAGCCGCACTGGACTGGAGCTATGAACGGCTGAGCCCGTTGGAACAGATCGTGTTGCAGCGGCTGGCGGTGTTCAAGATGGCGTTCACCCTGGACGCAGCGATTGGCGTGGTCAGTGGCGCGATGTTGCTGCCCGCAAGCCTGGTCAACGTGGTGGAGAGTCTGGCGAATAAATCGCTGCTATCGGTGGAGCAGGGCAGCGGCGTGACGCGCTACCGTTTCCTCAATACCACGCGCACCTACGCCCTGGAGAAACTCGAAAACAGCGGTTACTTGCGTGCCTTCGAACTGCGTTATGAGCGCTACATCAGCCGGGCCCACGGGACATCAGTCGGGCAGGTCGCGCTGCAACTCGTCGAGTAACCGCCGGACTTTGATCAGGTCCGGTGTGGCGAAGCCTTCGGTGAAGCGCTGGTAAATCGGCGCCAGCAACTCATGGGCTTGCCGGAAGTGGCCCTGACGCTGCCACAACTGGGCCAGCGATGTCGCACTGCGCAGTTCCCAGGCCAGCGCTCCCTGGGTTTTTGCCACGGCTAAAGCCTTGAGCAGCACCGCCTCGGCCGCGTCAGCACTGCTCGGGCAATCCTGCGCCAGTAACGCGTCGGCCCGAGCCCGCAGAATTTCTGCCGTGCTCCAGCCCGCCGCGCCGTTTTCGGCCCGCTCCAGCAACGCATCATCGATGAAACGGCTGCCCAGAGTGACCATGATTTCCTTGACCAACCCGGTGTCCGTTCGCGGGGATGAGGGCGCATCAGTTCCGTCGATCACCTGCGCGTAATGTTTAGCCCAGGTGTAGAACAGCAACACCGAGTGTTTCTTCGCCTGCTCAAGCAGCAAGGCCAGGAGCTCGCGGGCGACCGGCGTGTTGCCGTTGTAGTGGGCGATCAGGCAACCGGACAGCGCCAGGGTGTAGCAGATGGACGTGCCATGATTGATTTGCATCGCGATGTCGAGCGCCTGTCGTGCGGTATGCCAGGCTTTTTCCGGGAGCCCTTGCAGCCAGAGAATGCGCGCCAGAATCGTCAGGGCCGCCACGCTCTGGTCGTATTGCACGCCAAAGCCATGGGTGAAGCGGTTGAGCTGGCCGCTCTGGGCCAGACGTTGAATGACCTGTTCGGCATTCTCCCGCGCCAGTGCCTGATCCCCGGCAAAATGCAGGGCCAGGACCCGCAAGCGTTGGGTGCTGAGGGCCATCATCGCGTCGTCGTGCGGCCTCAACCGCTCGAATTGTCGGCTCTGCTCCAGGGCCAGTTGGTAGTGGCCGCAACTGAGATCAATCGCCAGGTGCCCGGAAATCGCTTTGAGCTGACCGGCCATATCGTTGCAGTGTTCGGCCAGGTGTTTGGCGCTGACGAAGGCTTCGACGGCTTCGGTGCTATTGCCCTGGGTGTGGTAGCAGGAACTGCCGAGGGCAAGCTTGAGGTTCATGGTCAAACGCGGACAGGGCTGGTGCGTCGCTTCGAGCAACGCCAGGGCTTTGCGCACGTACGCGCCGTATTCCTTGAGCAGCGACAGCTCTTGCCAGAGCGGTGCCGAGGTCGCGGCGAGACGGATGGCCAAGGCCTGCGGCCCTTGAGCGTTCAAGCCCCAATCCAGGACTGCACGAATGTCGTCCAGGCTGCGGGCGTAACGCTCGGTCCAGCGCTCGCTCTGGGTGTGTTCCCATTCACTTTGCGCCTGCTGCATCAAGGCCAGGCAGCATTCGGCGTGGCGCTCTCGGGTGTCCGCCAGCTCTTGGGCCTGGTCGAGTTTTTCCAGCGCATAGCCACGCGTGGTGTCGAGCAGACGGTAGAACACTTCTTCATCGCCGACTTCCACGTTCAGCAATGACTTGGCCACCAATTGGGTAATCGAGGCAAACACCACATCGGGCTCGACGTACTGGCCGACAATCACGGCAGCCGCCGATTCCAGGGTAAAAGCGCCCCGGAATATCCCCAGTCGGCGCAGGCACGTCTGCTCGCAGGCATTGAGCAGTTCGAAGCTCCAGTCCAGCGTGGCGCGCAGGGTCTGATGGCGGCCCATGGTGGTCGGGCAGCCTTGGGCGAGCAGGCGAAAGCTGTCTTGCAGTTGCGACAGCAAGCCGCTCAAGCCCAGGTTGCCGACCTGCGCCGCTGCCAGTTCGATCGCCAACGGAATGCCGTCCAGACGTCGGCAGATTTCAATCGCCAGCGGCAGATCGGCTTCGCTCAGTTCGAAGCTGTCGTGGCTGGCCATCGCCCGCTCGACAAACAATTGCAGCGCCGAAAACGTCAGGGCCTGAGCGCGGTCGAGCACGGCGATGGGCGGCGGGCAGTCCAGTGATTCCAGGCGCTGCACGTATTCGCCTTCGGCCCGCAGGCTTTCGCGACTGGTAGCCAGAATGTGCACTTGGGGCGCCGCGCGCAGGATGCTTTCGCTGAGCAACGCAATGGCATCGATCAGGTGTTCGCAGTTGTCGATGACCAGCAGCATCTGCCGTTCGCGCAAGCATGTGGCGAGCCCGTTCATGGGGTCGGCGTCATGCAACGGCAAGCCCAGCGCTGTCGCCAGGTGCGCGCCGATCATCAAAGGGCAGTTGATCGGTGCCAGGTCCACCAGGCGAATGCCGTCTCGATAGCGACCGATCAGTTGCTCGGCGACGCGTAGCGCCACGGTCGTCTTGCCGATCCCGCCGGGGCCCACGAGGGTGATGAAACGTTGCTGTGAGAGTTGCGCCAGCAGTCTGTCGACCAGGGCCTGACGGCCGATCATGCGAGTCCGGCGCACCGGCAGGTTATGGCCGCCCGGTTCATTGGCGTCGTTTTGGGGATGTTGTTCGATGGACTCCAGGGAAAACGGCGCGACAAAACTGTAGCCGCGCTGGGCGACGGTGACGATGTAACGCTGGCCGGCCTGACCGTCACCGAGGGCTTTGCGCAGTGCCGCCATGTGCACGCGCAGGTTGGTGTCTTCCACTACGCTTTTGGGCCAGACCCGCGCGATCAGTTGCTGCTTGCTCACCACCTGGCCTGCGTGCTCCAGCAACATCAACAGAATGTCCATGGCTTGCCTGCCCAGGCGCAGGGGCTGGTCGGCCTCCATCACCAGGCGTTGGCCAGGGTAGATCCGGTAGGGGCCGAAATGGATGGCCTGTTCGGGGGTAAGGGTCAACGGGTCACTCCTGCTTGCATCCGTCTATCGCGCGGTATCCAGGCATATTCCTAAGGTTTTTTCGGTAGCGCAACGTGGCGTCATACATCTCGGCAGCAGGTGCAACGGCTGCGGCCTTGCCGTCGGTGCCCGGCGGCCCCGTATTTATTGGACTCAGCGCTGGTGAACGGCACGCCGGGGCCATGGGTGTACGGCAGAAAATTAACAACGTTTAACTCGTACCGATCCGGTCTACGCTCAAAAATCCATTTCTTCAAGTAGCCGAAGGTATCGGCCTTTTTGCAACAGAAAGTGCAACAAAAAGCGTGCCGCAAAAAGGACGAACACTTCTGGAGGAGCCGGAATGAGCAACGTGGTGGTGGTCTATCACAGTGGTTACGGGCACACCCGGGTCATGGCCGAAGCCGTGGGCCTGGGGGTGGAACGACACTTGGGCAGCACCTGTCGGCTGATTCCGGTGGAGGAAGTGGACGACCACTGGGAGCGCTTGCACCGTGCCGATGCAATCATCTTCGGCGCCCCCACCTACATGGGCAGCGCCTCGGCAGCCTTCAAGGGTTTCATGGAGGCCACCGCCTCGTTCTACCTGGCCCAGCCCTGGCGCGACAAGCTCGCTGCCGGGTTTACCAACTCCGGATGCCTGTGTGGCGACAAGCTCAATACCTTGCTGCAGATGGCGGTGTTCGCCGCCCAGCACTCGATGATCTGGGTCGGCCTCGACCTGCTGCCGGCGCGCAGCAGCCTCGGCCTGTTCGACGGGCAGTTGAACCGGCTCGGCAGTTCGCTGGGGGCGATGGCCCAATCGAACGTCGAGCAATCCCCCGAATTTGCTCCGCCCCTGGAAGACCGCCGCACCGCCGCACATTTGGGCGAGCGGGTGGCGCGCCTGGCCGAACGCCTGGCTCAAACCTCTTGTTAATCGTCGTAAACCCATGCATCAGGAGAGTCGTAATGAGCACCTTTACTACCCGAGACGGCACCGAGATTTACTACAAGGACTGGGGCACCGGTCAGCCGATCGTCTTCAGCCACGGTTGGCCGTTGAACGCCGACAGTTGGGAGTCGCAGATGATCTTCCTGGCCTCCAAAGGCTACCGGGTCATCGCCCATGACCGCCGTGGTCACGGTCGTTCGAGCCAGCCATGGTTCGGCAACGAAATGGATACTTACGCCGATGACCTGGCGCAGTTGATCGAGCATCTGGATCTGCAAAACGCTGTGTTGTTCGGTTTCTCCACTGGCGGTGGCGAAGTGGCGCGCTACATCGGTCGCTACGGTACTGGACGCGTGGCCAAGGCCGGGCTGATTTCATCGGTGCCGCCTCAGATGCTCAAGACCGAGGCCAACCCGGGCGGCCTGCCGATGGAAGTGTTCGACGGTATTCGTCAGGCGTCTTTGGTCGACCGTTCGCAGTTGTACAAGGATCTGGCCAGCGGTCCGTTCTTCGGTTTCAACCGGCCGGGTGCCAAACCTTCGCAAGGCATGATCGACTGGTTCTGGCTGCAGGGCATGGCTTCCGGCCACAAGAATGCGTACGACTGCATCAAGGCGTTCTCTGAAACCGACTTCACCGAAGACCTGAAGAAGTTCGACGTGCCGACCCTCGTGGTGCATGGCGACGACGATCAGGTGGTGCCGATTGAAGCCTCGGGCATCGCCTCGGCAAAACTGGTCAAGGGCTCCACATTGAAAGTCTATCCGGGAGCTCCACACGGCCTGACCGATACCCACAAGGATCAACTCAACGAAGATCTGCTGGCGTTCATCAAGGGCTGATCAAAATCAAAGGCGCCGGCGCCTACAGGGACATGTGAGCACCTGTAGGCGCTGGCGAAGGCTGCGATCTTTTGCTGTTGTGAGAGGGAAGAGTACGCATGGCACGGCAGCGCCAGGCAAACGGTGTGATGCCTTCGCTGCGGGTGAAGATATGGGAGAAATGCGCCTGGTCGCAGAAGCCACATTCCAGGCTGATTTGCGTCAGGGTCAGGTCGGTGTCCTGGATCAATTGTTTGGCCCGGGCAATGCGTTGCTGTCGGATCCAGTCCTGCGGCGAAACACCGGTGCTGCATTTGAACGCACGGGAAAAATGACTGCGCGACAGGGCACAGACCCGTGCCAGTTCGGTCACTTCCAGGGTGTCGTCGAGGTGGTCGAGGATCAGTTGCTTGACCAGAGTTTCGCGCCAGGGGCTAAGGCCCCCCGTGGTTTTCTTTTGCGTTTCAATGGCACACGCCTTGATCGCGTTTTGCTGAATGAGAGCCATGGCCAATGTCCGTGTCGATGGGCGCGCGCGGATGCACTGCACGGTGGGTCAGCACGTTCCCTTGTCTGAAAAACAAGTCTGCGCAGAAGGCTTCATTCTTGGCCGCGAGGACTTTGGCTTGCGAGTTAAACGTTGTTAATTCCGCAGTCAGGCTTAAGGGTGAAAATGCGCCAACTGAGCACATCACTGCAATTCGCTCCGATGCACGGTCATGCAAGATGGGCGACGTGTAGCGGCCTGGACTGGGCCGCTTTTTCTGGCTCGATCAAGGGTGATCTCATGAAGCAATCCCGCGTTTGCACACTTGGCGGACTTGGCCTGGCATTGGCGCTGATGTCTGGCATCAGCCTGGCCCAGGCACCGGCTCAGGTGAACACTCAGGTGCCCGGTTATTACCGGCTCGCGGTGGGCGACTACGAGGTGACGGCGTTGTTCGATGGCTACAACGACCTGTCGCCCAAACTGCTCGAGGGGCTGACCCAAGACCAGATCCGCGCGTTGCTGGCTCGTCGTTCGATTGAAACGCCGGGGGTGCAAACCGCGTTCAATGCGTTTCTGGTGAATACCGGCAAACAATTGATTCTGGTGGATACCGGAGCAGGGCAGTGCATCGGTGCCACGGCGGGCCAACTGTCGGCGAACATGAAAGCCGCCGGTTACCAGCCGGAACAGGTCGATACCATCCTGCTCACTCACCTGCATCTGGATCATGTGTGCGGGTTGGTGGATGGGCAGCAAAAGCCCGTGTTCGCCAACGCAACGGTGTACGCGGCCAAGGCAGAAGCCGATTACTGGCTTGATCCCCAGGCCATGGCCAAGGCACCGGCCGGTGCCAGGGAATTCTTCAAGATCGCCCAGGACTCAACCGCGCCGTATATCGCGGCGGGCCGTTTCAAAACCTTTACTGCCGGGCAGTCGCCAGTGCCGGGCGTTGTCGATGCCGAGCTGGAGGCCGGGCACACACCGGGCAGTACCACGTATCGGTTCAACTCCCAAGGTCAGAGCATTCTGTTCATGGGCGATCTGGTGCATAACCTGGCGGTGCAGTTCGAGCATCCTGAGGTGTCAATTCGTTTCGACGTCGACAATCAGCAGGCGATCAAGAGCCGCGCCAAGGTGTTCAGCGATGCGGCGGCCAGCAAGATCTGGGTCACGGCGGCGCATTTGCCGTTTCCGGGTGTCGGCCATATCACCGCGGTGGACAAGCATTTCCAGTGGGTACCGATCGAGTACGGGCCTTACAAACGAGCGGCGAAAGTGCCGATGATCGAGTAAAGTCCGACACACTTGCGCCTGGCTGAACACAAAAGGGAACCGTGCCCATGAACCGTAACGATCTGCGCCGTGTCGACATGAACCTGCTGGTGATTTTCGAAGCGCTGATGTTCGAAAAGAACCTGACCCGAGTCGCCGAAAAACTGTTCATGGGCCAACCGGCGGTGAGCGCCGCGCTGGGCCGGTTGCGTGATTTGTTCGACGATCCGTTGTTGCTGCGCAACGGTCGCGGCATGGAACCGACGGCGCGGGCGCTGGCGATTCTCAAGGAGCTGCAACCAGCGATGGACACCATCTCGGGGGCGGTCAGCCGGGCCAAGGAATTCGACCCGGCCAGCAGCTGCGATGTGTTTCGTATCGGGCTGTCGGACGACGCCGAGTTCGGGCTGTTTCCGCCGTTGCTGCGCCAGTTGCAGGAAGAGGCACCGGGGATCGTGGTTGTGGTACGCCGTGCCAATTATCTGTTGATGCCGACGTTGCTGGCGTCGGGGGAAATCTCGGTGGGGGTGAGTTACACCACGGATCTGCCGGCCAATGCCAAACGCAAAAAACTGCGCGACATTCCCTGCAAAGTCCTGCGCGGCGATGACCGCCCGGAGCCGCTGACCCTCGACGATTACTGCACACGACCCCATGCGATGGTGTCGTTCTCCGGCGACTTGAGCGGCAACATCGACGTCGATTTGGCCAAGGTCGGCCGCACCCGCCGCGTGGTGCTCGGCGTACCGCAATTCAGTGGTTTGCGCGCGTTGCTCGCTGGCACGGAAATGATTGCCACTGTCCCGGACTATGCCGCGTGCGCGTTGGTGGAAGGCTGTGCGTTGCGGGCTGAAGATCCGCCGTTCCCCATCGACGCGGCGCAACTGTCGATGGCCTGGAGCGGGGTGCATGACAACGATCCTGCCGAAAAATGGCTGCGGTCGCGGATCAGCCAGTTCATGTCGGCCTCGCTGGATATTCCGGCTGTGTAAGGCGAAACCGCGCCGCGCCGTTCGTCCGAAACAGCCGCACACCTATAAGTTCTGACAGTAGCGCGTGCCCGCGCGTCGGTGTGTGATTCATTCAATGCTCTTTCGGGGGCCGGATCGATCATGCACAGGGACAGAACAATGAACATCGCTACCGCCACAGTGAACGCCGGCAGCCCACCGCCTCCTGTCATCCAGGAAAGCGCCAATCAGTCCCTCCTCAATCCGGTGGACGTGAGGAATACCCTCATGATCGAGGTGACCGATCCGACGTTGCAGCCCACCGACCAGGTGAGTGTGGCCTGGACAGGTGCACCGGGCTCCGGAGCAAACGGCTCTCTCACTACGGCTTTCATCAACGCCGGTAACACTCGGCCGCTGGTGATTCGAATCCCGGTTTCGCTAGTACTCTTCAATCTGAGCCAGACGGTGACGGTGACTTACACCATCATTCGCGGCACCGCTGCACCCGTGACTTCAGAGCCACAGGTCGTGTACGTGCTGCCTCTGGCGCAACGCGATTTGCCTCGTCCCTTCATCACTCAGGCAGAACAGTCCGGGGAAGGTCCGATACTGGACATCAATGGCCTGACCGACATTACCCTGCGTATCAACGCGTGGCCCTTGAGCGCTCGGGGTCAATTCCTTTGGTTGTGGCTTGAGGGCAAGAACGCCGACGGCAGCGATTTCCGTATGAGGTACTGGAGTGCGCCGAGCAATGTCATCACTGACGAATTCATCCGTTTCGGTTTTTACGAGCGAAGCCACTCCGCCAATGCCTTGCAAGGGCTCAAGGACCGCAGCGTACTGACCCTGAAGTTGATGGTGGGGCTGCAAGGGAGCCCGGATGAGTCCCTTGCCCAGCCGTTTGCCCATCGAAACTATATCGTCCTGACAAACGCAGCGACCCCGCCCGCGATCTTGTCGGTCACCGGTCCCGACGGCCAGGACATCGCCGATGGCGCAGACACCCCCCACACTAGCGTTACGTTAAGCGGCAGTGCCGGGGCTGGCGATGAAGTGGAAATTTTTGATGGGCCAACCCCCCAAGGCACGGTCATAGCTGTTGGTAGCGCCTGGACGTATAAGGTGGCTGTATTGACGGGCGGCTTGCACGTTTTCACGGTTAAGCTGGCGGATGGCAGTGGAGGGGCGTCCAGCCCATGGACTATCAACGTTGTGCTGCAAAACCTGGAGCTGACGATTGCAGAGGCGCCTGATAACGGCAATCTGGATCCTATTGCGGCATTGACGAGGCTGACGGCTGTCCTGGATTACAACATGCAGGCCGATGACAGGATCAGGGTCATCTGGACTGCTGCACCAGGAACACCCGCTGCGGGCTCACACACCACCAATACCGTTCAGGCCGGCACTACCATCCGACCCAGGATAATCCAGCTGCCCGTTTCGCTGTTGGCTTTCAGCTTGGGCAAACGGGTGACGGTGAGCTTCGAATATGATCGCGGAACAGCACTCCCGGTGGTTTCACGGCCGCTTGTCCTGAACATCGGGACTATTCCGGCAAACTGGTTCGTCCCTCCGGTAATCACCCAGGCGAACGGTACGATGGTGCTGAATCTGGCCAATGTGCAAGCCGGGGCAACGCTCCTGTTTGGCGGTTGGCCGCTTATTGCCTCCGGTCAGCCGATCTGGCTGGATTTTGAGGGCCAGAACGCCAGTGGGGGCAGCCACAATCTCACCATGTGGACGGGCCCCAACTTCGCAGTCCATCGAAGTTGGGTGTTGAACGGCCGCTACAGCGTTACCGTTTTGTACAGTTATTTGAAGGATCTGGCGGAAGGCAGCCTGTTGTCCATTCACTTCAGGGTCAATTTGGATCAGGTCCCGAATCCGGCGACGGCGGTGGTCTTCGCCGCACGTCAGTACACCATTCGGGCCATTCCTTGAAGAAGGGCTGGCGGGAGGTGTGTTTAACGGCGTTTATCGTTACTTGATGAAAGCTACAGATCCTTGCGCCGTTGCCTACGACTGCGCCAGAATCCGCCGGCTTGTGCGCTTTGGGCCTGGTCTTTATCGTTTCCGTATCGCTGCCAATCAGCGATCGGGTTTAGCGACTCGGACTATCAAAGTGCATCAGTGCTCCAGACTTTATTGCCGACTTTTGACGTCTGCATAACGTTATGGTGGCTGTATGCGGGAGACTCTCGGGTCTACCGGGTGCCTTTGACCGGTTCGCTAACCTGCATACAGTCGCCACTCTTACTTGTTTAGCGACAGGTTCTGGTGGTGCTATTTCCAAAGGAGATTCACCATGTTCAAAGCCACACCTAATCCGCCAGCAACCGATGACGTTTCCCCCTACGATCCCCTCGATCCCAAAAAACTCAACGAAGCCGCCGAACGCGCCCTCGATCACTACCTCAAACCGTCTGACACCAAGTCCCCACGCAAACCGAGCACGATTTACACCGTCGCCCCGGACATCAACATCGAAGAGCTGCTGACCAATGCCTGCGAGTCCTTTGCCTCGGCCAAGGTGATCGCCAGTGACTGCGCCGGATTTCTGGAGGGGCCGCAGCGCAATACGATACTGGGCGTCGCGCAGCTCATCATGTTCGGCGAGTTGGCGGTGAGTCGGGCGCTGGACAGTCTGGAGCTGAAGGCCAACCCGGTCCTATGACCTGAGGTCAAACGCTGACCCCTGTGGCGAGGGTGCTTGCTCCCGCTCGGCTGCGCAGCAGTCGTAAACCCTGTACATGCGGTCTACCTGATGCAATTGGGTCGAATGGTTTTGGGGCTGCTTCGCAGCCCAGCGGGAGCAAGCTCCCTCGCCACAATTCCCGCGGTACAAAGAGAGCACGTACATTCAATTTTTCCCTACCCCTTGGCGGCACTATTCAATCCAATGATTGAACAGGGGTGAGTCATGAACGCTTCGCAAAGGGATGAACAGGCGCGGGATGTCGGGCTGCTGTTTCTGCGGGTCAGCGGTGGTCTGTTTCTGCTGTGGGTTCACGGCTTGCCCAAGCTGCTGGACTTCAGTGCGCAACTGCAACTGATCGAAGACCCGTTCCACCTCGGTGCCCACCTCACCCTCAGCCTGGCGATTTTCGCCGAAGTGCTGTGCCCGCTGCTGATTGTCGCTGGTGTTCTGGCGCGTCTGGCGTGCTTGCCTATTCTGTTTGTGCTGCTGGTGGCGCTGCTGGTCGTGCACCCGCAATGGAGTGTGGCCGAAGGGCAGTTCGGCTGGCTGTTGTTGATCATCTTCACCTCTGTGTTTATCGCCGGGCCTGGACGGCTGGCGCTCAATGTTCGTTTGCCCGGAGTGCTCCGTTATGTCTGAAGCCCAAACTCAAAAAGCGCCGGGGTCCGATGAGATCGTGACGCTGATCGTCAAGCACCGGGTCAAGGCCGGTTTCGAAGCAGCCTATGAAGCCTGGCTGCGCAACATCGTCAGCGTAGCGGGGCGCACGGAAGGGCATCTGGGCGTGGACGTGATCCGCGGCAAGAACGCTGGCCTGGACATGTTCACCTGCGTGCTGCGCTTTTGCTCCACCGAGGCCATGCAGCACTGGCTCGATTCGCCGCAACGTCAGTCGTTGATCGATGAAGCCGCGCCGATGCTGGCCGACGGCGACCAGACCGAGGTCAACCCGGTCAACGAATTCTGGTTCGCGCCGCTGGCCGATGCTGCTTCGCCGCCACCGCGCTGGAAGCAGGCCGTGGTGTCGTTGCTGGTGATTCTGCCGCACACCTTGCTGGTGCCGTTGCTCTGGGGGCCGCTGCTCAAACTCAACGCTTTTCTCTCCAACTACCTGGTCGCCACGTTCCTGATCACCCTGACCATCGTGGTGTCGGTGGTGTACGTGTGCATGCCGGCCGCGACTCGCTTGTTTGCGCCGTGGCTGACGGCCAGTCAGCCACGGGAGCACCTCGAATCCAACGCAAATTCGCCGCGCTGAGCCGGCGCTTTTTTGCTTCATTTCACTGATGACGAAGGAACTGCGATGAACGCCGATCTGATTCTGTTCAATGGTCAATTTCATACCGTAGACCGCGAAAAGCCCCTCGCCAGCGCCGTGGCGATCAAGGGCGGCCGCTTCGTCGCGGTCGGCACCGACGCCGAAGCCATGGCCCTGCGCGGCTCGGGCACCCAGGTGATCGACCTCAAGGGTCGCTGTGTCATCCCTGGCCTCAACGACTCGCACCTGCACCTGATCCGTGGCGGTTTGAACTACAACCTCGAACTGCGCTGGGAAGGCGTGCCGTCCCTGGCTGATGCGTTGCGCATGCTCAAGGAGCAAGCCGACCGCACACCAACGCCGCAATGGGTACGGGTAGTCGGTGGCTGGAACGAATTCCAGTTTGCCGAGAAGCGCATGCCGACCCTGGAAGAGCTCAACCAGGCGGCGCCGGACACCCCGGTGTTCGTGCTGCATTTGTACGACCGCGCCTTGCTCAACCGCGCTGCATTGCGGGTTGCCGGTTACACCCGCGACACGCCGAACCCGCCGGGTGGCGAAATCGTGCGTGATGCCAACGGCAATCCGACCGGCATGTTGGTCGCAAGGCCGAACGCGATGATCCTGTACTCGACCCTGGCCAAGGGGCCGAAGCTGCCGCTGGAATATCAGGTCAACTCGACCCGCCAGTTCATGCGTGAGCTCAACCGCCTCGGTCTGACCAGCGCGATCGATGCCGGCGGTGGTTTCCAGAATTACCCGGACGATTACCAGGTGATCGAGCAGTTGGCGAAAGATGACCAACTGACCGTGCGTATCGCCTACAACCTGTTTACCCAGAAGCCGAAAGAAGAGCTGACCGATTTCCAGAACTGGACTGGCAGCGTCAAGTTGCACCAGGGCGACGACTACCTGCGGCACAACGGCGCCGGCGAGATGCTGGTGTTCTCGGCGGCGGACTTCGAGGACTTCCTCGAACCGCGTCCGGACCTGCCGCAGACCATGGAGCAGGAGCTGGAGCCGGTGGTTCGCCACCTGGTGGAACAGCGCTGGCCGTTCCGTTTGCACGCCACTTACAACGAATCGATCAGCCGCATGCTCGACGTGTTCGAGAAGGTCAACCGCGACATTCCGTTCAACGGCCTGCCATGGTTCTTCGACCACGCTGAAACCATCACCCCACAGAACATCGAGCGGGTAAGGGCGCTGGGCGGTGGCATTGCGATCCAGGACCGCATGGCGTTCCAGGGTGAATATTTTGTCGACCGCTACGGCAAGCAGGCCGCCGAATCTACGCCACCGATCAAGCGCATGCTGGCCGAGGGTGTACCGGTCGGCGCCGGCACCGATGCCACGCGAGTGTCCAGCTACAATCCGTGGACCTCGCTGTACTGGATGGTCAGCGGCCGTACCGTCGGTGGTCTGGCGCTGTATGAGGAAGGTTTGCCGCGCACCACTGCACTGGAACTGTTCACCCACGGCAGCGCCTGGTTCTCGTCGGAACAAGGCAAGAAAGGCCAGATCAAGGTCGGGCAACTGGCGGACCTGGTAGCACTGAGCGCGGACTTCTTCAGCGTCGAGGAAGAAGCGATCAAGTGGATCGAGTCGGTATTGACCGTGGTCGGCGGCAAGGTGGTGTACGCCGCCGGCGACTTCGAAAAACTCGGGCCTGTCAGCCTGCCGGTGCTGCCGGACTGGTCGCCGGTGGCGAAGGTTCCGGGACACTGGCGGCCGAACGCGCCGATGCAGGCGCAGGTGCACCAGTGCAGCGGCCCGTGCGCCGTGCATACCCACAGCCATGAGAAGGCCCGTATGTCGAACGTGCCGGTGAGTGACTTCGCCGGCTTCTGGGGCGCCTTCGGCTGTTCCTGCTTCGCGTTCTGAGTCTTGCAACAAAAGCGTCGGCCATGTGTGGTCGACGCTTCACTCACCACCCTCCGAGGAGTTTCACATGAGCAACGTTCCTTACAAACGTCTGAACAAAGATGACGCCGTTGTGCTGCTGGTCGATCACCAGACCGGCCTGATCTCTCTGGTGCAGGATTTCTCGCCCAACGAATTCAAGAACAACGTGCTGGCCCTGGGCGACATCGCCAAATTCTTCAACCTGCCGACCATCCTCACCACCAGTTTCGACGCAGGCCCGAACGGCCCGATCGTGCCTGAACTGCGCGAGCAATTCCCGGACGCGCCGTTCATTCAGCGTCCAGGCCAGATCAACGCCTGGGACAACGAAGACTTCGTCAAAGCCATCAAGGCCACCGGTCGCAAGCAACTGATCATCGCCGGCGTGGTGACTGACGTCTGCGTGGCGTTCCCGACCCTGTCGGCCATTGCCGAAGGCTTTGAAGTATTCGTGGTTACCGACTCTTCCGGTACCTTCAACACCACCGTGCAACAAGCGGCGTGGGCACGCATGTCGGCGGCGGGTGCACACCTGCTGAACTGGTTCGCAGTGGCCTGCGAGCTGCAAGGCGACTGGCGCAACGACATGGAAGGCCTGGCCAACCTGTTGTCCCAGCGTCTGCCGAACTACCGCAACCTGATCAACAGCTACACCAAGTTCACCGCCAAGTAAGGCGTTGAAGAAAAATGCCCGCGATGTGCGGGCATTTTTTTTGTGCTGCTCGAATGTCCTCTGCATCAGCGCTTCTGCAACCATCCCAGAAACCCACCTTTCCTGATCGGCACCGGTTTGGCCATCAACGCCTGCCGACTGTTCTGCTGGCGCACCGCCTGCAACTTGTTCAATGCCCGGCCCACTTCGCTGCGCTGTTCCATGCACTGTCGGGTCAGGTTCTTGTCGAGACGGTAGATGATCGAAGATGTCAGTGCGGTGAACGTCGCCTGTGACGGCGTATCGGCCAGGATGCTCTGTTCGCCCATGACTTCGCTTGGCCCCATGCGACCGGCCTCGGTGAAACCATTGCCGTCCGGCACGCTGGCGCTGACGACGCCAGTGGCGATCACGAACAGGCTGTCCGGCACTTCAGCCAGATCCAGCACCACCTCGCCAGCGGCGTATTGTTGCGCGACCATCGATTCGGCGAGGCGGTCGCGTTCCTCATGGCTCAGCGAGCGGAAAATCTTCACTTCATCGAGCAGTGCGCGGGCGCGGGTCGAGGGCTCGATCACGCCGTCGGGGTGTCGCGAGATGCCGGCCGCTTCCAGATGGCGATGGGCGAGGTCGAACAATTGATTGCGCACGTCGCTCTTTTTGCCCAGCTCGGCGATGAACCCGCTGGCCACGTATTCGGACATCTCTTCGCCAGCCTCTTTGAGCACCGCTTTTGGCGCGGGCGAGAGCAACAGACTGCTGCTGCCTTGCAGCGTGCGGTCGAGGGCGTCGAGCACCCGGCGTGGGCGGATGTGGTTCGCCACCTTGATGCTGATCGACACCCCGTGCAGGTTGTTCGGGCGGCTGAGGTTGACGATCTTGGCCTTGGCCGCCACCGAGTTCGGCACCACGGCCATCGTGCCGGCGCTGCTCAACAGGTGCGTGGCGCGCCAGTTAATGTCCAGCACTTTGCCTTCGACGCCATCGATCACCACAAAGTCGTCCACCTGATAGGGTTTGGTGGTGTTGAGCACAATGCCGGAGAACACGTCGGCCAACGTACTTTGCAGCGCCAGACCGACCACGATGGCGAACACGCCGGAAGTCGCCAGCAGACCCTTGACCGGCAGATCCAGCACATAACCGGCGGCCGCGACGATAGAGGCCAGAAACACCAGCGCACCGATCACGTCCTGCAGCAAACGGCCGCTGTGACCTATGCGACGCATCAGCACCAGACCGAACACCTCGGTGAGCACTCGTGCGGCGTACAACCACCAGATAATCCCCAGCGCCGTTGCACCGAGTTGCGCCACCGGGTCATCGGCAACCAACGGTGTCTGCAACGGGCTGACGCCAGCGTTGATAATCAGCGCGCTGAACGCCAGAAACAGCACCAGCCGCACACCGACCTTTGGCGCGCGATGCTTGAACGGGACGAGGTGCCAGAGCAGGGCGTCGAGCACCAGCAGCAGGGCGCTCCAAGGCAACAGGTGGGCAGAGAAAAGGCTCATGGATTGCACTCCAGCGGGCACAAAAAAACTCGCCACACCCTGAGGTGTGGCGAGAGGTTGGGCTTAGTTCAGATGCGTCTTGAGCTCAGCCGCGGCCTGACGTACCGCCGCTTTGACTTCCGGAATCTGATTCAGCGGATTGAGCAGGCCAAAGTCATGAATCATCCCGTTGTAGCGCACCGAGGTCACCGGCACACCGGCCGCATCGAGGTGGCGGGCGTAACCTTCGCCTTCGTCACGCAGCACGTCGAATTCGGCGGTCTGCACCAGTGCCGCAGGCAGGCCCTTGAGTTGTTCGGCGCTGGCATTCAGCGGCGAGGCATGGATCTGCGCACGCTCGGCCGGGTTGGTGGTGTAGTTGTCCCAGAACCACTGCATCATGCCTTTGGTGAGGAAGTGCCCCTCGGCGAATTGCTGGTACGAGCCGTCGTCGAACTGCGCGTTGGTCACCGGCCACATCAACAGCTGGAAGCGCAGGGCAGGGGTTTTCTGTTCCTTGGCCATCAGCGCCACGACCGCCGCCATGTTGCCGCCGACGCTGTTGCCGGCCACCGCCAGTCGCTTGCCATCGACACCGATCTCTTTGCCATGCTCGGCCACCCATTTGGTCGCGGTGTAGGCCTGGTTGATGGCGGTCGGGTAGTGCGCTTCGGGCGACGGCGTGTAGTCGACGTATACCGCGACTGCGCCGGAGCCCACCACCAGGTCACGGATCAGGCGTTGGTGAGTCGGGAAGTCGCCCAATACCCAGCCGCCACCGTGGAAGAACATGAACACCGGCAACTCGCCCTTGACCTTGGCCGGACGCACCACTTTCAGGTTGATGGTCTGGCCGTTGACCTTGATCGCCTTGTCGCTGACTTCAACACCCGACAGATCTACCTTCACCGAAGCCTGGGCACCGGTCAGCACCGCGCGGGCGTCTTTCGGGCTCAGTTGTTCCAGCGGTTTGCCACCGCCGGCGGCGAGGGCATCGAGGAAGGCCTGGGTGTTGTGTTCGACACCGGGGCTGCCGGCGGCGAATGCGTTGCCGATGGACAGGGCGAGGACGGAAGTGGCGAGGGTTTTCTTGATGTTCATGTGCAAATCCTTTTTAAATCGTTTGAGTTTTTATGCCTTGGGATCGGGCTGCTGTGGCGCTGGGGTTCAGGCCTCAGCAACACCGTGAGCACAGATTAATAAGATGTCTGAAAGCGAAAAAGCGGCTATAAAGCGATTAACTGTCAACCAGAGAGTGACAATGAACCCGTTCGAAGACATGCGTATTTTTTGCCAGGTCATGGACTCCGGCAGCTTCACGGCGGCGGCCGATCAGTTGGGCCTGTCCAAGCAGTTCGTCAGCCGTCGGCTGATGCAACTCGAAGAGCGCCTCGGTGTGCGCCTGCTCAATCGCTCCACCCGACGGCTGGACGTCACCCCGCTGGGGCAGAGTTATTACGAATCGGCCCTGCGCCTGCTCAGTGAAGTCGAGCAAGTGGAGCAGGGCATCGCCGGCCAGACCATCGAGCCTCGCGGGACCATTCGCCTGAGTGCACCGTTGTCGTTTGCCGTGGCGCATTTGGGCTGTTTGCTGCCAGTATTTTTGCAGCGTTATCGCGACGTCACCGTCGAGGTCGACCTGAGTGATCGGCCGGTGGACTTGCTCGGTGAGGGATACGATTTGGCCTTGCGCATCGGCGTGCTGGAAGACTCGACACTGATCGCCCGGCGCATCGCCGTCATCGAGCGGGTGTACTGCGCCAGCCCGGCGTATCTGGCCGAACGTGGCACGCCGCTTGAACCCGAGGAGTTGCACAGCCACGATTGCCTGCCGTACGGCCATGGCCGCCAGGTGCAATGGCGGTTCGAAGGGCGGGGCAAACCGCTGACCGTCAATGTCACCGGGCGGATGCGGGTCAACAACGGTGAACTGCTCAAGGACGCGGCCATCGCCGGCATGGGCATCACGTACTTGCCGACCTTCATCGTCGATTCGGCCCTGGAGGACGGCCGGCTGGTGCCAGTACTGGATGATTTCCGCCCCGAGCCGCTGACCTTATCGGCGGTCTACCCGCAGCACCGTCAGGCCTCGCGACCGGTGCAGGCGTTGATCGAGTTCTTGCGTGAGCGGTTGAACCAATAGGAGGGTGCACGCCATCGTTGATTACAAGATCGCAACAAACCCCTGATGTGGTTTTTCCTGACGCTGATCTAGACTCGTGCCGGTCAATCAATGGCCCGGAATCTGGAGCGTGCAATGGAAATGCCGACAAAAGAAAAAGCCATCGCCAGCAATCGCGATGCATGGAATGACTCCGCCCAACACCACAAAGACACCCCCGAATGGCGGGCCCGTTTGAGTGCGGTGAGCCATGGCGATTTTTCCTGCCTGGATGACACCCTCACCGGGTTGCTCCAACAGGTCGGTGTCGACGGCAAGGATGTGGTGCAACTGGGCTGTAACAATGGCCGGGAAAGCCTTTCACTGTTTGCGCTGGGGGCCCGCAGCGTAGTGGGCGTCGACCAGTCCGGGGCCTTTCTCGATCAGGCCCGGGAGCTGGCATCCCGTTCGCCTCATCAGCCCGAATTCATCGAGGCTGATATCCATCACCTGCCGACAGAGCTGCACCAACGCTTCGACGTGGCGCTGATCACCATCGGCGTATTGAACTGGATGCCGGACATCGGCGAGTTCATGCGCCATGCCGCGCAAACCCTCAAGCCCGGCGGCAGCCTGGTGATTTACGAAACCCACCCGTTCCTGGAAATGTTCGACCCCGAGTCAGCCGATCCCTATCGCCCGGACAGCTCGTATTTCCGCAGCGAGCCTTTCGTCCAGGACCAACCGATCGTCTACGAAGGCAAAGTCGAACAGCAGGCCTCGGCGTCCTACTGGTTCGTCCACACCCTGGGCGCGATCTTCACCGGTGCCGTCGAAGCGGGGTTGCAGATATGCCATTTCAAGGAGTACCCGCATTCCAATCGCGAAGAACTCTACGACAAGTATCAGCAGCAAAAGGCGCAGTTGCCGTTGTGTTACACGTTGGTGGCGGTGAAGCGAGCGACGTAGTGCCTGGGGTATTTTCAGAGCGTTGAGTGATTTGCCGCGTGCCCTGGTTGCGCGCAGAGATCAATGCCCAAGGCATGAATGACCTTTAGAACCGTATCAAAACGTGGTTTCGCCCCGGGTGCGAAGGCCTTGTACAGGCTTTCGCGCCCCATTCCGGAATCTTTGGCAATTTGTGTCATGCCGCGAGCCTTTACCACGTAGCCGATAGCACGAAGAAACTCTTCGTTGTCGCCGTCTGCCAATACCTGAGAGAGGTATTCGCTGATGGCTTCGTCACTGTCGAGCAGTGCCGCCATGTCGAAAGCAGTCAAAGTCTGGCCCATGTTCAAACCTCCCTTGCCAATTTTTTCGCCCGTCGGATATCAGTGTTTTGCGAGGACTTGTCACCACCGGCCAGCAATACGATGACTACGCCATTTCGCAAAGTGAAGTAGACCCGATAGCCAGCGCCAACGTCCACGCGCATTTCGGAGACACCATCACCCACCGATTTGATATCGCCAAGATTACCCGCAAGTCGCGAATTGAGGCATGCCATGCCACGAAGATTGTGGTTTGTTGAATAAGATAATTCATTGCTCGACTGTATCCATATGAATACAGACGAGCAGTCAGGTCATTCTCTGCTCCAGCGTGTACTTTTCCCTAAACTGCGTAGGCAACATGACGCCTTCGCGGGCAAGCTCGCACACGGAAATATGATCAAATGTGGAAGCCAATCACGCCTGCGCCGCCGTCACCGGCTGCTGTTCCGGTTTGCGCAGTGCCGTCAGCCGTGAGCCGGTGTAGTAGGTTTCGCGGAAGAAGCGCCAGCGGCCGAACAGGTCGTAGACGTGGGTGATGCGCCCTTGCTCCTGGTAGTCCATGCGGATGTGCATTTTCATCGCCTGGATGTTGCGGGTATCGCAGACGTCGACGATCTTGTTGCACCCTTTGGCCCGCATCGCATCCCAGAGTTTGAACTGGGCGTCCATCGACAGGCTGGTGCCGAAGTATTGAGGGATCATTTCACCGCCGAACTCGAAAAACTCACCAGGGTTGATCCGGAACCAGCAGCCGTAATAGTGCCGGTCGAAGTAGTCCCTGGCGCTGCCCCAGATGAATCCGATGGCATCACCTTCCTCGTTCACGTACATGTGTCCGGTGTGACCCTCGGCGGCGATTTCGGCCATGGCCTTGACGCGATTGCCGTAGTACTTGGTGAACGCGGTGGCGTTTTCCGGGGTGATGATCACCAGGCGCAGGCCCGAATAGGGCCGTAGATTTTGCGGCGCCACCGGGGTCACCAGGTCGCGCCCCAGCCACAGCAGCTCCCTATGGAAATACACGTAGCGCTTCCAGAGCGACTGGAGCGTGTGGAGCAGGCCTTTTTGTTTGATGCGTTCGCGAATCTTGTCGATGGCGCTCATGAAGTCCTCCGAGGCTGAAGCCTGGGTGTGGTGGGTAACGTTTTCGATGGCGAAAATCAGGATTTCAACGGGTGCAGTTCGGTCGGGTAGTGCGGCTCCTCTTTGGATGCCCTCGGCACCACGGCATAGGACACTCTCGGAACACCCCCGAGACGCTGATCCAGCACAAGGCTCAGCGACTCGCCCGGGTCTAGGTAGGCATCGCCAAAATCGGCGCCGATATGGATCGGATGGACGACGATTTCCAGCAGGCCGTCGATTGGCATTGCTACGGTGCGCAGGTCTACCGGGGTGCATACGTTCTGGGCGGTCGCTCCGGACAGGCTGTTCAGGCGATGGTTGAGCAACGTCTTGAACACCCGCTTGGGCACGCTCAGGTTACTTCCCAGATCGCGCGCCAGTCGCACGGGCACCCCTTGGCGGGCGGCAAACCGCGCGACGATTTCACCAATGGGCCAGATGTTGTGCACGTGCTGATGGGAATCGAGGTGGCTGGGGTGCAGGCCGTTGTCCAGGCAGCGTTGCCATTGGGCTTCGAGTTCCTCCAGCACCGCGTCGCGATCCAGGCGGTTGAGCCAGAGGCTGTGGCGAGGCAGGCTGAGGTCGAACTCACCCTGGCTGTCGCAAAATGTCGAGCGCGAGCGAATCGACAGGCTCAACGGCCGGCCATACGTGAGGTTGAAGTGCAGCCCGATCCGCCCCTTGAGCATTGGTTGCCGGGCCAGGACGCAGGCCGCTTCGAAGGCCGGCATGTTGGCCATGGCGGTTGCGGAGCTGATGACCCCGGCGTGGAAGGCACCCAGTATCACCGCATTTTCGCTCGGGCTGAGGCCGAAATCGTCAGCGTTGACTATGACTTGGCGAGGCATGGCTGCCCTCTCTTTCTTGTTCGGTGGGTGCAGCGTCTTTGGCGACAATAGGTGCCTGTATAGGTGTAAGCGTAGGAGCAACCAGCGTTGCTGCACGCCTGGCCTGCCACTTTTTTAACCCGGGTTTGATGCGGTGCCAGAGTCGCAGGGCCAGTCCCAGGGCGAGGCCGCTGGGGCGCCAGGAGTAGAAGCTCCAGCGCCAGTGCTCCAGTTGCCCGGTCATGCGTTCCAGGAGTTGATGGCTGGAGTTTTCCAGGCTGATCCGCGAGGCGTCGATCCAGCGCCAGTTGTCATCCAGACCCCAGCGGATCCACTCTTCGAGCAGCACCCGACCGCTGCCCAGGTCTGCATATTGCGGCAGGAACGCCAGGTTGTAGTCGTACAGCCGACCCCGTTCCAGCAAGCCGATGCGGTAGCTGATGCAGCGCCCGTCCAGTTCCAGCACCACCACCCGCACCAGTCCCAGTTCGGCGAGGGCGGTGAAAGCTTGCTCGATCCATTGCCGGTAGCGGTCATTGGTGAAAATCCCAACACCTTGAAGGCCTTTCCAGCTCAGCGCTTCGACTTTGCCGAGGGTCCGCAACAGTGGCCTGATGGTGGCGGCGTCGGGGGTTATCCGTCGGATCTCGGCACCGCAAGCCGCGATGCGTTTACGTGCACGGCGAAGTTTGTAGCGGGGGTCGCCGGACACTTCCTGATGGTCGGCCTCGCTGATCAGGTGCACCGGCACCCGACAACTGAGGCGGCGCTCGCCGGTCGAGCTGTGGGCCATCCAGGTGGTCAGCGCACTTTCTTCGCCGATGGGTTCGCACAATTCATTGAGTTGCAGCATCGCATGGGGCACGCGACGGCGGATGATCACCAGCGCCTTGCGCATGCTCTCGGCATCGAGGCAACTGAGCAGGGCCAGGCGATCGGTGAGGGGGTAGCCGAGGTGATGCAGGACTCGAAACGGTAGCCCGCCAAAGCGCTCCACGGACACCACCAACGGCAGGCACAAGGCCAATTCATCGCCGTGCCAGCCGAGCAGAACGTGCAAGCGCTCCCCGGCAACCAGTGCCTGTTCCGATGCGCGCAGCCAGGCGAGGGTGTTGAACGGTGTATGGTCCGTCACGCGCCAGCGCAACCCCTCATAGGCGGCTGTTGGAAAGTCCGGAGCGCACAACGACGTGCGCCATTCGAATCGAGCCATCATAGATTCAGACCGCCGAATAACTCATGGACGTTCATGAGGCGCTCCAGCTCAGGGCGAACAGGGTTTGCCCTGGCAGGTCGAAGCTGACGCGACCGTCCTGACAGTTGAATTTGCCTTCGCGACTGCGGCTGTCGGCACCAAAATACACCAGCGCTCCCTTGGTCAGCGGGCAGGTCGCCCCGGCCAGATCGACACGCTGCAAGCGCGCGCCCTTATTGACGCCCAACAGGCTGCGTTGGTGTTCGGTGGCCATCGCCAGCACGTCGACTTCGAAGGCGTCGTTGTCCAGGCGCATGACGTTTTTCAGCCAGTGCTGCCGGATGAATTGTTGGGCCAGGCCCACCGGTTTGAGCTCGAAACGATCGCCGCCCAGCACCCGCACCATGCCTTTGGGGTAGTTCGGTTCGTCGGCGGCCTGGAACCAGTTGAGCATGTCCAGCAAGCCGTCCTGCGCCGAGTTGATGACCACCGAGGCCCACCACAGCGAAGCGAAATGGGTTTCCTGATCGTAGGGGCTCAGGCTTGAGCCGCTGGACAGGTTGGTCTGGTCCAGCAGCAAGGCCTTGCGTGGCCGGCCCTTGGCATCGAGGCCCACCAGCTCGGCGGCGCGGCGCACGCTGTCGCGGTAGACCCGGGTCGCCAGCAGGTCGCGAACCATCCATTCGTGCCAGGCGAGGGCGTCGATCTGCTCGCCGGATTCAGCCAGCAGGCGCCGTGCCCAGTCGATACCGCGCTTGTCGGCAGCATCGTCGGTGAACGGGCCGTTGACGAAGCGTGAACTGGCGGGCATGGCAATGCGAATGCCGGCCTTGGCGTTGGCCGGATCGCTGCGCACTTGCCGGGCCATGCTGTTGAAGATCGCCTGGTAGTTGGCGTAGCTCGAGTAGTTGAGATTCGGCTCGTCGGCGAACGCGATGTAGTGAGTGCCGCCACCACCGAGGGCACGGGTGGCGGCGAGCCAGGCGTCGAGGCCGGCGTTGCTCACGGTGTCGGCGCGCAGATCGGCCTGACGCTGGCTGCCGGCCAACAGCGTAATGTCCTGCGTAATGCCGAAGCGGTTCTGATAGAGCTGGCGGAACGCATCTTCGTGGTGCGGATTTTGCGCCGTGACGTCGACGAAACTGTAGTAGGAACCCGCCTGAGGCTTGAGGGCGTCGAGCGCCGCGAAACTGGATTGCGGCGGCAGCACGTAGGGCAAATAAATGCCCAGGTTCGGGGTCGGGCCGAGCGTCTCTTTATGCAGGGTCAGCCGGGTCTGGCCAGCGTCCTCGCGCAGCGGCTTGAGTTGCTGCGGGTTCTGGGCGAACAGGTTTGCCGTGCCATCGAGCCAGAACGCGACCTTGCCGCTGCCTTGCAGGCGCAGGCGCCAGACTTGTTCGTCCTGGGTGACGGGCAGTTCGAGCTGATCGAATTGCCAATAGGCGCGATAGGGCTTGAGCATCAGCGACACTTGTTTGTTATCACCCACACGCTGCGCCTGCAGGGCGCCGACTCCACCATGAAACTTGCCGGCCAGTACCGCGTGTTCCCCCGGTGCGATTTTGAAATACAGCTCATCGCCGCCACGGGCTTCGGCGCTGAAATGCACCTTGGCCGGGGCGAATAACGCCACGGTGTGTTCGTCATGTTCGACGGTGTAGCGGCGGAAGCTGTAGCCCGGAATTTCCAGTCGATAACTGGCGGCACCCGGCGCCAGCGGCCAGCTCTGCTTGCCGCGTGTTTCACTGGCGGCGATCCGGCGATCACCCTTCAGGTTGCCGTTGCCGTCGAGCAGGTACAGGTGTTCTTCGTTGGCATCGGCCTGCCACGCCGGGACCCACTGGATGGTCAACGTGTCGGGGCGATCCGCTTGCAGGTACAGGCTGCCGTCGCGAATGTCGGTCCAGCGCATGGGCGCCGCCTGAGCACTCAAACCAAGGCCCAGGCTCAACAGCAGCACCAGGGGTTTCATGCTGATTTCCGTTGCAGTATCTGAAGCATCGGTGCCACATCACTGGGCAGGATGATCAGGGTTTGCCAGAAGGGTACGCCGCTCAACCGGCAGTACATCACCAGCAGCGCGACGGTCACCGCCAGGTAGGCGATGGACGATGCCGCCGCAGCACCGACGATGCCATACAGCGGGATCAGCAACAGGTTCAGGGCCAGGTTCAGCAGCGCGCCGAGGCCCACCAGCAGCGAAACCGTGCCGGGTCGATTTTTGCCCAGCAAGTCCAGGCGCAGGATGCTCGCATAGCAAAGACCGAGCAGCCCCGGCAGCAGGGCCAGCAAGGCCGGGTAGGCCGGTTGATAGGCAATGCCGAACAGGGTGACGATCAGCCATTGCCCGATCACGGCCATGGTCAGGCAGGCACCGAGCATCACCGTGGCGGTCAGGCGCAAGGCCAACGGCGTCAGGCGTTCCATGCCTTCGTCCTGTTGCAGCAGGCGTTTCATCAGGGGTGTGGTCACCGCTTCCGGGACGATCAGCAGCAACTCGGCGGCAGCGCTGGCCATGGCGTAATGACCCAATGCCGTACTGCCGAGCAAGGCACCGATGAACAGGTAGTCGGAGCGCAGAATGACTTGCTGGAACAACAAATCGGGATGGCTACGGGCGCTGTAGCGCAACAGTTCTTTCTGGCTGGCGCGGTCCCATTGCAACGTCAAGGGTTGCGCACGGTTGAGCCAGACCCAGCCAGCCAGCACCACCAGGCTGATGCCGGCCAGCCAACTGATCAGCGCCGCTTCCAGCGCGGCGTCTTTCCACATCCAGAACAAGGCGATAAACAGCAGCAGTGGCGCCAGCGACTCCACCAGCCGCAAGGCATTGAACGCCACCACACCGCCCGACGCGTTGTGCAAGGTCAGCAGGCCGCTCTTGAGCACGGTCAACGGCACCGCCAGCAGCAACAGCCAGGCGAGCAATCCCAGTTGTGTGGTGATGTCGAGTTCGCTGCCGAACTCGCGGGTCAGCGCCACCACCAGCAACGTCAGCAAACCCGCCAGCAGGCAACCGAATACCAGCACCTGACTCAGCAGCAAACCCATGGGCCGTTGCTTGGCCGCCTGGTAACCCACCGCCGAATTCAGCCCGCCGCTGGTGGCTGCGCTGATCAAGTCGGGCAGGGTACTGAGCAGCGCAAACAGGCCGCGCTCGCTGGGCCCCAGAATCCGCGCCAGCAATACGTTACGCAGCAGGCGCAGGCCGATCATCGCCAGTTTGGTGCCCATGCTCAGGGCCAGGTGTTTGAGGTAGTGGCTGCGACTCATGGCCGGGCTCCGCGGTAGATGCGCCACGACAGCAACTCCGGGTTGCGTGCCGTGCGCTGGCTGATGCCGATCCGTGGTAAGGCCAATGGATCTTCGACGCCACGGTAAATCCCGCTGGCGGTGCCCAGGGCAAACGCAAAATCGTGGTCGGCCACATGCTCGCGCACCCGCGCATCGTGGTCGCCATTGGGGTAGCAATAGACCGGCAGCGGCCGGATGCAGCCGTTCAACAGTGCATTGCGGCTGCGGCTCAACTCTTCATCCAGGTGTTGATCGTCAAGCTCGGTGAGTAGCGTGTGGCTGGCGCCGTGAGGGCCAAAGCGGATCAACCCGCTGGCTTCCAGCGCGCGCACTTGATGCCAGTCCAGGGCCTGGGGCAACGACTCTTCAGGGCATTGATTGGTGAGCCGGTTCAGTTCGCCCGGCGGCAGGTTTTTCAGGCTTTGCAGAAAATGCAAAAGCGCCAGGCTACGGCGCTGCACATCCAGATCATCGAGCAGCACCGGTAACGGTCGCCCGATCTGTCGCAGGCATTCAATCAAGTGCGTCCGGGCTTTTTCACCATGGCTGTGCCACAGGGTTTCCCCCAGGCTTTCCCACCAGAAGCGTTGCCGGCTGCCGATGAAATCGGTGGAGAGAAAAATACTCGCCGGCATCTGATACCTTTTCAACAACGGAAAGGCATTCAGCGCGTTGTCGCGCCAGCCATCGTCGAAGGTCAGTGCGACTTTGGGGCGCTCCGACATGGCGGTGCCGGGTTGCAGAATTTCCATCAGCGGCACGCAGTCGAAGTGTTTTTTCAACCAGAGCAGCAGATGGGCAAAGGCCTTCGGCCCCACGCACAGTTCATTTCGATGAGGCAGGTCGGCGGCACGGTCATTGGGCAGCACCCGGTGCAGCATCAGGATCACCCCGGCACCGTGCAGTTGGTGGCGGCCTACCGGCGAGTTGAGATAGAGCCAGCCACTGGTGCGTTTTAATAATTGTCTGATCGCCATGGCGCGGTCCTGTCAACGATTTTGCTCGGGGTTCCACTGCGCGTACCGCTGTCCACGCAGGAACTGCCACAGACCGATACTCATCCCGGCAAGGGTCACCAGAAAGAAGCCGGCGAGGCGAAAGGGTTTGGGCAAACGGTGTTGCACATCCAGCAGGCCGGCGATGGCCACCGCATAACCGAGCAGTTGCGCGATCAGGCTCAGGCGATAGAAGCCATGGACGTTCCACAGCCAGAAGTTGCTCAGCAACAACGGCAGTAACAGGATCGGTGCCAGGCGTCGAATCAGTTTGTGGCTGATCAGCGCAATCGCATACAAGCCATGGCGCCATGGGTTCAACAGTTCCCGGCGCTGGGCCAGGCTCTGCAAACCACCGACGGTGACGCGCAGACGACGGCGCCATTGTTTGTCGATCTCATCGACGCCCTGGTCGATCACCCGGGCTGTGGGCACATAGACAATGCGTTTGTGCGCCACCGGCGCGCAGGTACTGATAAAGAAATCATCGTTGACCTCCGACGGCACGTTCTGGAACAACTCGCGACGCAGGGCGAGCAGGGCGCCGTCGGCGGAGACCATGCAGCCGGTACGATTTTCCACCATGCGCAGCCAACCTTCGTAGTGCCGATAAAGGCTGTCGCCCAGGCTCAGGCCCTGGCCCGCCACCGGGATCAACATGTGCCCGGCGCAGGCCCCGACCTGTGGATCGGCCAGGGGCGCGAGCAATTGGCCGAGGGTGTCGGTCGACCATTGGTTGTCGGCATCGGTGAACACCAGAATCTCGCCCGTGCTCAGGGCAACGGCGGCATTCAAGGTGGCTGCCTTGCCCTGACGGGGCAGGTCGAGCACGCTGATGCGCGGGTCGATGACCTTGCGGGCGCAGGCCACGGTGTCGTCGGTGGAGCCGTCGCTGGCCAGAATGATCTGTAGCGAGCGCGCCTGATAATCCTGGGCGAGCAGGATGCGCAACTTTTCTTCGATGTACTGGGCCTCGTTGTGCGCGGCGATGACGATGCTCACGTTCATCGGCTGTGCCGGCCCATGACGCCGCGCGGGAAATAACGGCGCGAGCAGCGTCAGCAGCAGCGGGTAGCCGAGCCAGGCGTACACCGGCAATAACAGGCACCACCAGAAAATGAATTCAGCCACGGGCGGGTCTCCTGGCATTCCAGCGACAAAGGCTCAGGATGAGCGCGGCACCCGCCAGGTGCAGACGCACCCAATGCAGGCCCCAGAGTTGCAGCATCAGGCGCAGGTCGCGGTGTATCAGGCTCTGGCGCAGACTTTGGGCGAGCGCTGGCAGGCTGGTGACGAACAGCATGAATAGCGCCAGTAGGGGGAAACCGTTGAGCAGGGCGGATAGCGCCATGAAATCCAACACCCAGGCGATGATCGACAGCATCGGGAAACGCAGTAAACGCAGATTCATGCCGTGGCTGCGCAGTAATTGCAGGTGACTGCCCTGACGCCAGAACTCCTTGCCCATCCATTCGCGCCAACTGCTCTCGTAACCCCAATGCAGGGCAACGCTCTGGTTGACGGCCAGCAGGCGTGCGCCAGAGTGGGAAAGGCGCATGGTGAAATCTTTGTCTTCGCCGGTGCGCAGGTTTTCGTTGAAGCCGCCGACCTTGTCGAACCATGGACGACGCATCAACAGGTTGGAACTGGGCAGCCATCGCACTGCTTTCATGGTTTCATCGTTCGGGCGCAACGTGCGGCGTTGCCAGGCATTGGCATACCACGGGGCTTCGGCCGGGGTGTGCAGGTCCAGTCCCAGGACGTCGACCTGAACCGCGTGTTGGATGCTCAACAACAGCGTGAGCCAGTCCTCGGGCATCTCGATATCGGCATCGATGAAGCCCAGCCACTCGCCTGTCGCCATCGCCGCCCCGCGATTGCGCAGGGCGCCGATCAGCAGCCCGGGCAGCACCAGCACCTGCGCCCCGAGCTGGCGAGCGATGTGCGGGCCCTGATCGTTGGAGCCGTTATCGACCACGATCAGCTCGCATTCCATCCCGGCAGCTTGCGCGGCTTTTTTCGCGGCAAGCAAGGTGCGGCCGATGTGTCTGGCCTCGTTGTACATCGGGATGGCAATGCTGATGCGGTTCATGCCCTGGCCTCCGTCGGCGGACGTTCTTCAGCCTTGAGGCGCAACACCCAGGTCAGGGCGAGCATGATCCACAGGTACTTGTGATTCGGTGCGCTGAGGAACATCAAAAACAGTGTCAACGACAGATAACTGATGCCCAGGTGGGTGATCAGGTCGGCCTGTTCCCAATCCCGTCGCAGCATCCAGGCTCGACGGGCGCGGACCAGGTTGTACATCCCAAGGCTGAGCATGCCGACGAACAACAGCCCGGCGGGAATCCCCAGTTCACTGAAGATTTCCATGTAGGTGTTGTGAGCACGGCGGTACAAGTCGCCGGGTTTGCGGTTGGCGGAAAACACCTTGGCGTAACCGGAGGTGGCGTAGTGCAGCGGGAAGGTGCCGGGGCCGGAGCCGAGTAACGGGTGTTCACGAATGATCTGGCTGCCGACCACAAGGTATGACGTGCGGCGGCCGAGGGATTCGTCCTGGCTTTTGGCGCCTTCTTTCAAGACGCTCAAGGACTGGATGCGCTTGAGGTAACCGGCCGGCATCGAATAAATCCCCACCGGGATCACGAGCGCAAGGCCGAGCATGGCAAAACCCAAGTGGCGCGGCCGGATGCGTGGCAACTGCGCGCGGTAGTGCCAGGCGCCGATCATCAAGCTCAGGAACAGGACCACCAGCCCGGAACGGGAATCGGTTTTGGTCATGCCGCCCAGCAGCAAAATGCAGCAGCCGCCCCAGAACAATCGGTGCAACAGGTTCGGGCCGCGGATCACCAGCAGCAGGGCCAACGGCACGGCGAAGGCGATCAGCAGGGCAAACGAATTCGCGTCTTCCAGCAGCCCGGCGGCACGGCCCTGGTCCTGATACTTGGTGGAGAACATGGCCAGCACAGAGGTTGCGGCGACGCTGAGGGTCACCAGCCGGGCGAACAGATCGAGGTTCAAATCACGGCCAATCAGCAAGGTGATCACAAACAGCACCAGGCCGACGCTCAAATCCCGTAGATGACTTTGGGACATGTCCATGCTGTCGGTATTGATCATACTCAACCCGTACAACACCATGAATCCGATCAGGTAGCGCCAGATGTTGCTGCGCAGGCGCTCGGACGGAATCTGGTGAATGGCCAGTTGCAACATCAGGACCAGTGCCAGTGACGCACCGATGAATTTGGTGCCTGACAGCGCGTTGCCCTTGAAGAAACCTTCGAACGGCACCAGCGCCGCGATGCCCAATAACCCCCAGGCGGGTTTTCGGTAGAGCACACCGACAGCGACCATGCCCAGTACCGCGCCGGGCGCCAGATAGGGGTAAGGGCTGGCCAGCAAACCGAGGCAGACCAGGGCGAGCAGACTGACGATCGAGAGCGGAAAGATCACGCGCGTGCCTCCCGTGCAGTACGGATATAAAGCTGCGACCAGCGTTCGGCCAAGGCCTTCAGGTCGTAACGGTCCTGTTGCGTACGTCTTGCGTTGTCGATCAGTTCGCGAGCCAGTACCGGCTCACTCAGCAGCGTGTCGAGCTGCCGGGCGAGGGCGACGCTGTCGGTGGGGGGCGCCAGCAGACCGTTGTGCCGATCCTCCAGCACATCGGGAATTCCGCCGACGCTGAACGCCACCACCGGCACTCCGGCCTGCATTGCTTCGAGCAAAATCATCGGCGTGCCCTCGGTGCGCGAGCTGATCACCAGCGCATCGAGTTGCGGCCACCAGCGGTTCATGTCGGTCTGGTAACCCGGCAGGGTGATGCGGTTGTGCAAGCCGGCGGCGGCAATTCGCGCCAGCAGGGTTTCCCGTTCCGGGCCATCGCCGAGCATCACCGCGTCCAGTTGCGGATGTCGGTGACACAGCGCAATCAGCGCATCGAGAAACAGGTCCGGGCCTTTTTCATGGGTCAGCCGACCGACGTAGCCCGCCAGCCAGCGTGGGTGTCTGGCGTTGTGGGGCAGCAGGCCGTTGGCGGTTGGCAGACCATTGGGAATCACTTGCAGCTTCTCCGTTCGAACACTGGCCTTGCGGTGCAGCGCTGCGATGCTTTCGGCCACGCACACCACCCGATTCACCGATGCGGTGCGGCACAGTTGCAGGCTCAGCCAGCCGTAGAAGCGTTGCTTGCGACTGCGCGGGGTGAAACCGTGCTGGGTAATCACCAATGGCAAGTCAAACAATGTCGCGCCGACCCAGCCAAACACCAGGCCTTTGAAATTGTGCGTATTGATCAGCGGATGTTCAGCCCGCCGATAACGTAAATGACCCAGCAATTGCCCCAGTCCCGCGAAAGCACGGCAATCGACCCCGGCCTCGCGGAACCGGTCGATCAGGGCCGGCGGCGCATCCAGAAACAGCACCTGGTGGTGCCCTGGCGTCGCCAGGCAATGGTCCAGCAACATCCGCTCAGCGCCATAAAAGCCGCCGCTGCTGATCAAATGCATGATCGGCAGCGCGCTGGCGTTGAGCGGCCCGTTCAATGGCGCACCCAATACATGAAGCTAGGCACGGTCCAGTTCTTGTGCGGGTTGTTCGGCAGGACGTCCTGATCGTTGATCACCAACAGCACCGGCAAGCCCAGTTCATGGGTGATTTGCGCTGGATGTTTGAAGCTGTGATCGAAGAACTCACGCACGTAGACGAAGGCAATCGCCAGCAGCAGACCGGTCAGCATGCCGAACGGAATGATCAGCAGCGGTTTGGGAAACGCCACCTCGGTCGGTTCGAACGGCGGGCTGAGCACCCGGGCGTTGGACAAATCGCTGTCCAGCGCGCGGGCGGTGCTGCTTTCGGCAAAGCGCTGGGCGTAGGTGGAGAACGCCGCGTGCAAGGCATTGATCTCGGTATCCATCTGCTGCAACTTGCTCTGCGCCACTTGCAACTGGTGGATACGGTTCTTGAACTCGGCGATGCGCGCGGTTTTCTGGTTGATCACCGAGGTGACAATCGCCAGGTCGCTGGTGCGTTCCTGAATCCGGTTGCTGACGATTTTCAGGAACTGCTGACGGGTTCGGGTAATTTGCTCACGGGCCAGCAGCATCGGTTCGCTGCCCGGCTGGAACACCGCCAGGTCATTCATGTAGCGACTGACTTGAGTCGTCAGCTGCTCACCGATCTGCCGGATCTCCCGGTCTTCGAAGGCAATGTTGTCCACCGTGGTGGTGAAGGTGAAGGGGAAGGTGTAGTCGTTGAGCCGAGAGGTATTGTTGGCCGCCGCCAGCGCGGTTTTCAGGTAGTCGAGCCAGCGCTGGCTTTGCAGCAAGCGATCCTGATACTGGTTCAGGTTCTCTTCCTCGGTGTTGATGGCGTTGAGGCGGAAGGTGATTTCTTCCTTCGGATCGGACGCACCGATCTTTTCGAGCAGCGCCAGTCGAGTGCCTTCCAGGCCATCGAGCCGCACCTGATACTGCTTCTTCTTGGTTTCGTAGAAGCTCTGTGGCAGATCGATCGATTGCAGTTCCTGACGGCTGGCCAGGTAGTTTTGCAACATCGTTGCGACAAACCGGGTGCCTTGGGCCGGATCGCTTGAGCTGTAGATAATGGAGATCACGTTGGAGCCGGGCAGGGTGTCGATCTTCAGGTTATCGATGGCCTCCTGGGTGAAGGTATCCAGGGAGGTGTCCCGCACCGGATCGATTGCAAGCCCGAGCGCGCCGCGCACCGGGTTGATCACGTATTCACGCAAGGGGTTGGTCACGAAACGCTGGATCGGTACGGTCACCAGTTTGTTGAAGGCCCCGGGGTTGGGCGTGTATTCGCCTTTGGCCTGAAGGTCACTGATGGTCTGACGGATCAGGGCCGGCGAGCGCAGGATATTGCTCTCGGTTTCCATATCCGCCAGTGATGGCGGAATGAAAGAGGCGTCGCCTTGGGTCAGGGATGTGGTGGCGTCGCCCTGAGAGAGTTTTTTGGACTGCACGAGCACCTGCGCGGTGATATCGAAGCTCTGTTTGAGCACCAGCGGCAGGAGCAGGGCGATCACTGCAAAGATCAGGAAGATTCGCTTCACCAACCGCTTGTTGGCGAAGAAGATCCTGAAGAACTCATGCAGGTAGTTTTCCTTTGGGTTCATGATGGGTCACCTGAGAGTTAGTTACTGCCGTTGCTGCCTTTGTTGTCGACGCGGTAGGCGAAACTGAAGCCCACCCCCTGAAACAGCACCACGTCCGCCAGTTGCCGTGCGAGCTCACCGGCGCTGGCCAGTTTGGTCTTGGGCACGTAGAGCATGTCGTCCGGTTGCAGGTAAGCAATCTGCGACGCGTCACCGGACAAGGCTTTCTCCACGTCGTAGTGCACAGCCTGCACCTGGTTGCCGTTACGGCGCATGATCACCACCGAGTCGAGCCGGGCCTTGATGCTGGTGCCACGGGCCAGGGTCAACGCTTCGAGCACCGAGACCGGGCGGCGAATCGGGTAGGAGCCCGGCTGCCCGACTTCACCCAGCACATAGATTTCGTTGCCCGACGTGGATTTGAGCATGACGTCGACTGTCATCCGTCCCGGCAATTGCGCGTAGCGTTGATTGAGGAACGTTTCGAGCTGGTTGACGGTCATGCCTTGCAGCGGCACGGAGCCGATTTCCGGAAAACTCGCATAGCCGTCGTTGCCCACGGTGATCTCCCGGCTCATGCCGGTAGCGGGGTGGTTCAAGGCGCTCTTGAGGTTTTGCTCGTTGCTCAGCGGGCTGGTGACCTGCACGGTCAACTGGTTGCGATTGGGCTGGAACAGGGCTTTGCGGTTATAGGCGCGCTGGATTTCCTCCCGGGCCTGGACCGAGGTCATCCCGGCGATTTTCACTGAGGTGTTGGCCCCCGGCAGTTCGATGGTGCCATCGGGCAGCACCAGTTGCGTGCCGTTGAGCTGGCTGGCTGCGGTGAAGTTCAGCGCGACCTGGTCGCCGGACTGAATGCGGTAAGCCTCCGAGCCACTGGTGCTGACGTGGAAGATCACGTCCAGCACGTCCTTGGGCCGCAAGGTCTGTTCGACCTTGGGCATATCGGTGGCCTGGGCGTTGGCCGGCTCGGCCGTGAGGATCTGCACCGGCATGTTCTGGGTTTCACTGGTGCTGGAGCAACCTGCAAGCGGTAGCAACAGCAGGACAAGCACTTTGGCATTCATGACTTCATCCTTCAGGTGGGTGCTTACAGGTTTTTGTAGAGCCATTTGGGCATGTAGTACTTGCGCCGGTTGAAGACGCTGCCCACCAGTTTCGCGCCGGCCTGGGTCAGGCGCTGGGCCGCGGCCTGGGCCACTTCCCAGCGGGTGTCTTCCGCGCGCACCACCATGATCACGCCGTCCACCAAAGTGCTGATGACCAGGGTGTCGACGGCCTCATACACCGCATCGCCGTCGATCACCACGAAGCGATACCGATCGCCCAGTTGCTCGAGCAACGGGCTCAGTTGTTCGCGGGTCAGGTGCTCGGTGCCGCGGATGTGCCGCCCGTTCGGCAGGATGTGGAAGGGCAGGCTGGAGACGGTCACCAGGCAGTCCTGCAGCAGCGGCGGGGAGTCGTTGAACAGCAGATCGCGAAAGCCGCGCTCTTTGCTCAACCCCAGCTGATGCGTGAGGTTGCTCGCCGACTGGCTGGCGTCCACCAGCAGCACTTGGCCGCTGCTCATTGACGCCAATTGGGTGGCCAGCGCCAGGGCACTGGTGGTGGTGCCCGTGCCTGCGTTGGCAGCGGTCAGAAAAAGGATCCGCAGATCCAGGTCGAGCACGGTCGAGGTCAGGTTGGACTCGCTCGGGCTGGCGATGGTCAGGCTGTTATTCGATGAACCGTCCATTTAACTCGCTCCGTGGCCGTTGAACACGATGAAGGGGGTTTTCAACAGAATCTTCAGATCAAGCAACAGGCTCTGCTCGGCGATGTACGTGAGGTCCAACTCAACGCGCTGGTCGAAGTCGATATTGCTGCGCCCGGAGATCTGCCACAGACCGGTCATGCCGGGGTAGATGCTCAGGCGTGCAAGGTGGCTGTCCTTGTAACGACGTGCATTGAACGAGGTGGGTCGTGGACCTACCAGGCGCATGTCGCCGCTCACCACATTGATCAGGTTGGGTAATTCATCGAGGCTGCTGCGCCGCAGGAAGCTGCCGATGGGCGTAATCCGCGGGTCGTTGTCGATCTTGAAGTCGATGGCGTCGGCGCCGTGCTTGTTCAGATGCCGCAGGGACTCCTTGAGCTCCTCGGCGTTGGCCACCATGGTGCGGAACTTGTACATGCCGAACATGCGGCCGCGGTAGCCGGTGCGTTGTTGCACGAACATCACCGGCCCCGGGCTGCTGAACTTGATCGCCAGTGCCAGCCCCAGCAGTACCGGGGAAATCAACAGCAAGATCACCAGTGCACCGAGGCAGGCGAGCACCCGATTGGTGCGCGACAGGGTCCAGGGCCGACCGCCGTTGCGGCCGGTCACCCAGCCGTGACCCTGCACGTGGATCGCCTTGTCGAGGCGCATCCGGTGCTCGGGATCCAGGCGATTATCATGCTGCATGTGATCGAGCAACATGCCTTTTTCATGTCCAGTCATAGAGTCCTCCGCTAAAGCCCGGCCATGAATGGCGAGTGGGCGCTACGCAGTGGGTAGTAGTCACGGAACCAGGCGATGAATCGTCCGAGTCCTTCATCCAGCTCTATCCGTGGCTGGAAACCGGTGGCCAGTGCCAGATCGCTGGCATCGGCGCAGGTGTTGAGCACGTCGCCCGGTTGCAGGGGCAGCAACTCGACGAGGGCCTTTTGCCCCAGGTGCTTTTCCAGCAGTGCCAGGTAGTCCTTGAGCGCTACCGGCTGCTGTCCGCCAATGTTGTAAATGCGCCATGGCGCCATGCTGCTGGCCGGGTCCGGTTGCTCGCGGCTCCAGTCCGGTGCCGGCTGCGGCGCGCGTTCGACCAGGCGGGCGATGCTCTCGATGATGTCGTCGATGTAGGTGAAATCCCGCTGGTGCTGGCCGTAGTTGAACAGCTTCAACGGCTGCCCTTCGGCAATCGCCCGGGCGAACTGGATCGGCGACATGTCGGGTCGGCCCCAGGGGCCGTACACGGTGAAAAAACGCAAACCGGTGCAGGGAATGCCGAACAGATGGCTGTAGCTGTGGGCCATCGACTCGTTGGCTTTTTTGGTCGCGGCGTACAGCGACAACGGATGGTCGACGTTGTCTTTGACTGAATATGGCGTGTGCTGGTTGGCGCCGTACACCGAACTGGACGAGGCATAGATCAAGTGCCTGACCGGGTGGTGACGGCAGCTTTCGAGAATGTTGAGGAACCCGCTCAGATTGCTGTCGAGGTAGGCCCGAGGATTTTCCAGGGAGTAACGCACCCCGGCCTGCGCCGCGAGGTGAATCACCACTTGCGGTTGTTCACACTCAAACAGTGCGTCGAGGGCCTCGGCATCGGCCAGGTCGACTTTCGCGAGGGGGAAATCGCCGACCTGCTCGCGTACCCAATCCACGCGGTCATGTTTGAGTTGCGGGTCGTAGTAGTCATTGAAGTTGTCCAGCCCGCACACCTGATGCCCGTCGCTCAAAAGCCGCAACACACAATGGGCACCAATGAAGCCGGCGGCTCCAGTGACGAGTATCTTCATGATCGTGGCGCCTCTGGAGCTGCCAATGCCGCAGCTTGGATGAGGCCGACGCAACACGTACCCAATACGTTCACGTCCATATTGGCGTGCCTCGTAAGACGGTGGATGTAACTGAAATGAGACTGTCAAAAGGGGTATAGCCCAGCCTTGGGAAAGCGTGTCAGCAAAATGACGGGTAGCGCGGGCTGGAAACCCTGATTTCATGGGCTATTTGGTATCAAGTGCTTGCCGTTGCTGGATTTGTCGCGGTTTTGAGGGGTTTCAAGAAAACGATAAACGGTCGAAAGGCTTGTATTACAAGGGTTACAGGCGTTTTGAAGCGTCAGATTTGAGTTAATGTTTTTTTGACGCTTTTGGCAAAAAACCGGCATTTCTTGCGCTTTCATGGCTCGGTGCTAGTGTCAGAAAATGGCTGATAATCATTGGTTTCCATTTGCCAATGGCAGCCATGGAGGTACTGCATCCACCATGATCCGATACTTCAAGGAACTGTTGCTGGTTCTGTATTTACTCAAAAGCTACGACTATTACCTCGATCGTCTCGAGGCATTGGGCATCGGTTTGCCGATGTTGCTGTATGGCGGGATGTTCGTTGTGCTGACGATCGCGCTGTTCATGACCGCCTATATTCGTCAGACACTGGTCCGTCATTTGTTTGCGTTGGCGCTGTTTGGCTCGGCGATTTTCTTTGACGTGTATACGCACGTGACCGCCAGTTACCTGACCTACAGCAGCTTTGTGTCGCTGGTGTATTCCGGTGGGTTCATTCAGGAAGCGGCTTACCAGTACCGCGATGCGATCATCAGTGCGACGGTCAGTGGCTTGTTGCTGCTGTTGGGTATCGGGCTCAAGCCGCGTCGACGGTTGCCGTTGCCGGGGGCGTTGTTGGCGGCGGCACCGGTGCTCGGCGTGCTGCTGCTCAGTGTCGTGCTGTTCGTGCGGGCCGGCGAGGGCGCCCGTGGCTTGCCGATCATGTACACGCCGTTGGCCTATCTGAATCTGTTTACCTATGAAGCGTTGCACAACACCGTCGGCCCGCGCGAGCCGGTGAGCCTGGCGCGCATCGATCGGCCGGTGGGTTACGACATCGTACTGATCATCGACGAGAGCATTTCCGGTAATTACCTGGACATCAACACGCCATTCGGTGTGCACAGCAACCTCAAGGAAGCACACCCGGGCGTGGACATCTTCAATTACGGCTACGCCGCGTCCATCGCCAATTGCAGCGCCGACACCAACGTCACGTTGCGCTATGGCGGCACCCGTGGCGATTACATGCGGATCAACACCACACTGCCGTCGATCTGGCAGTACGCGAAAAAAGCCGGGCTGCGCACGGTTTACATCGATGCCCAGCGCACCGGTGGCAACTTGCAGAACCTGATGAGCAATGCCGAGAAACAGGACATCGACGAGTTCGTGCAATTCGACCAGACCAGCGTGCGTGAGCGAGACATGGCTGCGGCGGCCAAGCTGATCGATCTGCTCAACGACGGCATACCGGAGCTGGTGGTGATCAACAAGGTCGGCGCGCATTTCCCGGTACACGACAAATACCCGGACGCGTTTATGGCGTATCGCCCGACCTTGCCTCGGGGGCAGTTTGTCGAGGTGGCGGACACGGGCACGCGCGAGGGTTTCAATGGGCAGCCGAACGATTGGGTGTTGTACCGCAATGCCTACAAAAACACGGTGCTGTGGAATGTCGGCGAGTTCTTCTCACGGGTTTTCGCCCAGGCGGATATGCGTAATGCGCTGATGATCTACACCTCGGACCACGGGCAGGATCTGCATGAGCGCGGTAACCCGGGGCTCAACACCCACTGTGGCAGTGACCCGGTGGAGGAAGAGGGGTTGGTGCCGTTGGTGGTGATCTCGGGCAGCGATTTGAAGACGATGGACTGGCAGGCGCAGTTGCCGGCCAACAAGGACCGCTCCAGTCACTACAACATCTTCCCGACGTTGTTGCAGTTGATGGGCTATGACCTGGCGGGGATCGAGGCGGTGTATGGCAAACCGTTGAGCGTGTCGACGGCGGATGACTTCACTTTCAACTATCGCTTCAATGCGCGGCTCGGTGCTGTGCCTGCGTGGAAGTACATCGATCTGAAGAGCATTGTGACGCCGGGGCCGGTGGTGCCGAGTGTGGCGGTGGGGCAGTGAGATTTTGATGAAATGGCCTGGCCTTATCGCGAGCAGGCTCGCGATAAACGATAACGCGGTCTTGCTGCCGTCCGCTATCCTAGGCCAACTGCCTTCAACGAGCCTCCTCTCATGCTTTCGGTCCAGGGCGTCTTCAAAAGCTACGCCACCCCCCAAGGCCCATTGCCGGTATTACAAGGCGTCGACCTCACGTTGAAACCCGGCAGCAGCCTGGCGTTGATGGGCGAGTCGGGCAGTGGCAAAAGTACCTTGCTGCACCTGATCGCCGGCCTGGACAAAGTCGATCGCGGCAGCATTCGCAGTGGCGAGCATCGGCTGGAACAGATGAACGAAGGCCAATTGGCCCACTGGCGGCGCACCGAAATCGGCCTGGTGTTTCAGCAGTTCAACCTGATCGGCAGTTTGCGGGTCGAGGACAATCTGGCGTTTCAGGCGCGTCTGGCCGGGCGCCACGATCCGCGCTGGCAAGCGCATCTGGTGCAGCGTCTTGGGTTGGTGGATCTGTTGCAGCGCTATCCGGAACAACTGTCTGGCGGGCAACAGCAACGAGTTGCGCTTGGCAGGGCGTTGGCCTCGCAACCGAAACTGCTGCTGGCCGACGAACCCACCGGCAGCCTCGATGAAGCCACCAGCGATGAGGTGTTGAAGTTGTTGCTGGAGCTGCTCGACGACAGCCCGACGACGTTGTTGATGGTCACCCACAGCCCCAGGGTCGCCGCGCGGCTGGCGGAAAAAGTGGTGCTGCACAATGGCCGTCTGGCTGGCGCGGACGAGCGCTGAAGTGCGGGTTTTTCGCGAGACATTGCGGGCGCTGCTCAGCCATTGGCGGCAACATCCGGTGCAATTTTTCAGTGTGCTGACCGGGCTCTGGCTCGCCACCAGTCTGCTGACCGGCGTGCAAGCGCTGAACAGTCAGGCACGGGAAAGCTACGCACGGGCCAGTCAGCTGATCGGTGGCGAACCTCAAGCCAGCCTGAGCGCACCCGGCGGCGGGGTGTTCCCTCAGCAATTGTTTATCGACCTGCGTCGCGCGGGTTGGCCGGTATCGCCCGTGTTGCGAGGCCGGGTGACGCTCAAGGGCCATGAAGACCAGCGCTTGCAGTTGATGGGCATTGAACCGGTGTCGCTGCCGGCCGGTTCCGCAGTGGCCGGCCGGTCGTTGCCGATCGAGCAGGTCGTCGAGTTCTTCACGGTGCCGGGCAGCACCTGGATTTCGCCGCAGACCTTGCAGGCGTTGGGCTTGCACGAAGGTGAAACACCGACGGCCGAGAGCGGCATCGCCTTGCCGCCACTGCGTGCCCAACCCGACATGGCCTCCGGTGTGTTGCTGGTGGACATCGGCTTCGCCCAGCAGATTCTGCAATTGCCCGATCAACTGTCACGTCTGTTGCTGCCCAAGGATTTCACCGCGACCCTGCCTGATCAGTTCAAGGGCCAACTCCAGCTCATCAGCAGCGGCGAAGAAAACAATCTTGCACGCCTGACCGAGAGCTTCCATCTGAACCTCGATGCCTTGGGCTTTCTGTCGTTCGTGGTTGGCCTGTTCATCGTCCACGCGGCGATCGGTCTGGCGCTGGAGCAACGTCGAGGCTTGCTCAGAACCCTGCGCGCCTGTGGCGTCAGTGCGCGAATGTTGATTGCCGGCCTCGCCGTCGAGCTGGGTGGTCTGGCGTTGATCGGTGGTGTCGCTGGCGTGGTCAGCGGCTACCTGCTGGCCGGCGTGCTGTTGCCGGACGTCGCCGCCAGTTTGCGCGGCTTGTACGGCGCCGAAGTGCCGGGACAGTTGAGCCTCAGCCCGCTGTGGTGGTTCAGCGGCATCGGTCTGAGCCTGCTCGGCGCGTTGCTGGCCGGTGCCAACAGTTTGCTGCGAGCGGCGCGTTTGCCGTTACTGGCGCTGGCCGATCCGCAAGCCTGGCATCAGGCCCACGCGCGCTGGTTGCGGCGCCAGGGTTGGGTCGCGGCGATGGCTGCGCTGATCGCGGTGTTGGCGTTGATGTTCGGCGACAGCCTGAGCAGTGGTTTCGTGCTGATGGCCGCGTTGTTGATCGGCGCCGCACTGGCCTTGCCGGTGGTGTTGAACAGTGTGCTCAACCGGGTGCTGCGGCGCAGTCGCTCGGTGCTCGGCCAATGGTTTGTCGCCGATTGCCGTCAGCAGTTGCCGGCCCTGAGCCTGGCCTTGATGGCGCTGTTATTGGCGCTGGCGGCGAACATCGGCGCCGGCAGCATGACCGCCGGTTTCCGCCAGACCTTCAACAACTGGCTCGAACAACGCCTGACCGCCGAGTTGTATGTCAATCCGCAAAATCCGGCCCAGGCCCGAGAGCTTTACACATGGCTCAAACAACAACCCCAAGTCAGCGCGGTGCTACCCAACTGGCAAGTGTCGATTCAGTTACAGGGTTGGCCGGCGGATGTCTTCGGCGTGATCGATCACCCGACCTATCGCCAGCACTGGCCGTTGCTGGAGGCCTTGGGCGACGCCCCTTGGGAACGACTGGCCAAGGACGACGCGCTGATGCTCAGCGAACAACTGGCCCGGCGGTTGAAGGTGCGCCTGGGTGATCACATGACCATTGCCACGCCCAACGGTCCATGGTCGCCACGGATCGTCGGGATCTACGCCGACTACGGCAATCCCAAGGGCCATCTGCTGGTCAACATCAATCACCTGCTGCGCGGCTGGCCGCAGCTGACACCCAGCCGTTTCAACCTGCGCATCGAGCCCGCGTCGATTCCCGCGTTCCTGGCCGCGCTGCAAGCGCGCTTCGCCCTGGACGACAGCCGCATCGTCGATCAGGCCCGGCTCAAGGGTTGGTCCACACAAGTGTTCGAGCGTACCTTCGCCGCCACCGCCGCACTCAACAGCCTGACGCTTTGCGTCGCGGGCGTGGCGCTGTTCATCAGCCTGCTGACCCAGAGCCAGAGTCGCCTCGGACAACTCGCGCCGTTGTGGGCGCTGGGCGTGACGCGGCGACAGTTGATGCTGCTCAACCTCGGGCAGACCTGGTTGCTCGCGGTGCTGACATTGGTGCTGGCATTGCCGTTGGGCATCGCATTGGCGTGGTGCCTGGACACGGTGATCAACGTGCAGGCCTTCGGCTGGCGCTTGCCGCTACGGGTGTTTCCACTGCAACTGTTGCAGTTGATGGGCCTGGCCTTGCTCGCCACGTTGCTCGCGTCGGCGTGGCCGTTGTACTCGCTGTATCGCACGCAACCGGCGGATCTGCTGCGGACGTTTGCTCATGAAGATTAAAATCTGCGTGTTGCTGCTGGCGTTGCTGAGCGGCTGCGACAACACGCCTGCGCCGGAAAAAGGCTTCGCCGGCCTCGGCCATCAGGCCACCGCATTTACCCCGGTGGTGCCCGGGCGAGAATTCAGTTTCCCGGCGGACCACGGCGCCCACGATGGCTTTCGCATCGAATGGTGGTACGTCACCGCCAACCTCAAGGACGATCAGGGGCACGAGTTCGGCGCGCAATGGACGCTGTTTCGCAGCGCCTTGAAAGCGACGCCCGAGCAACCTGGCTGGGCCAGTCAGACTATCTGGCTGGGCCACGCGGCCGTGACATCCGCCACCGCACATCATGCCGCCGAACGCTATGCCCGAGGCGGTGTCGGCCAGGCCGGAGTGACCCTTAAGCCGTTCAATGCATGGATCGATGACTGGCGTTTCAGCAGTCAGGCCACCGACGAAAACCCGCTGGCAGACCTGCAACTCAGCGCCCGCGACAAGGCGTTCAGCTACCAGCTTCGACTGACGTCAAGCCGGCCATTGGTACTTCAGGGAGACAAAGGCTTCAGCCAGAAATCCGAACAAGGCCAGGCTTCGTACTACTACAGTCAGCCTTTTTTCCAGGCCAGCGGCACCCTCGAAATCGACGGCAAAACCTACACGGTCAACGGCCCGGCCTGGCTCGACCGCGAGTGGAGCAGCCAACCGCTGACCGCCAATCAGACCGGTTGGGACTGGTTCTCCCTGCACCTGGACAGCGGTGAGCAAGTGATGCTCTACCGCATGCGGCAAAAGGACGGCGCGCCATACCTCACCGGTACCTGGATCGACGCTCAGGGGCAGACGCAGTTGCTGCACGCCGACGATATCAGCCTCACACCGCAAGACACCGCCAAGGTCGCCGGGCGTTCGATGCCTGTGCGCTGGTCGATCAACATCCCGGGCAAGCACCTCGAAATCACCATCGATGCCCTTAATCCCAAGGCCTGGATGGACTTGCGCATTCCTTATTGGGAAGGGCCGGTGCGGCTGAGCGGCAGTCATGGCGGGCAGGGGTATCTGGAGATGACCGGGTATTGAATTGGAGTTCTCGGCGCGACACTATTCGGTGAAATTGAAAGATCTGAAAGCAGGGCAGAGCGTTGTGCTGACCTGTAACGATGTGCTGAAAGTGACCAGCCGGCACCCAAGCTGATCATTACTTGTACGTATTGATTGTTCTTGTGCGGATAGCTGTATAAGAACAATCAATTTTAATGGTCGAACTGGTGATTTTAAGAAGTTTGTAGACGTTGTGTAAGCGGGGCCTTACGAAATATTACGTGCATAAATTTCATGTTTGTATACGAGGACATATCTGCCAAATTCTATTAAAATCCTTCCCGTTCGCCCGGTGTCAGGGCTCTTTACCGGTGCATGGATTGCCAAGGCCATTACACTGGGCGAACACCTTCTTTGGGAGGTGCTGTTTAAAAGTTTCGGATATAAAAATGGGCGACCTTGGGGTCGCCCATTTTTATTGGAAGATCTAAAGCTGCTTCCGCAAGCGCTGTCCGACCACATCCATCAAATCGCAACCGTCCTGCAACGGGATGGCCAACCCGCGTAAAGTGCCGCGAGTCGATGCATAGTGGGGCGCCTGGACGGTTACGGTGATGCATTGAAACGATCAATATTGATACTCTCCAATACACAAACCTCTTCAGGATCAACGAACGGGGAGTAGAGAATGGCTGGAGCCACAGCTGGGCTCGAGGGTAGGAGTCCTTAATGATCAAAGGGGAGCCAATCGTTATGGCGAGATCAAAGCAAAACAAGAGCTGTTTTAAACGGGTATCCATCGGCGTACTGGCCGCTTTGCTGTCGGTCGGCGTCGCTAAAAGTTTCGCAGAGGATAAGGAAGTCAAAGGAATGCAGAGTATTCAGTTTCGAAAGGTCATTGACCTCAGCCATGTCATTAGCACGACGATTCCACTGTGGCCCAACGACCCTCCAGTGACATTCGACGTGGTGGCTTCACAGGAAAAAGACGGTTATTACCTGCGGCGTTTCAGCATCGGCGAGCACAGCGCTACCCATATGAACGCGCCCAATAGTTTTCACCCCAATGCCATCGGGATTGATGCCTATAAACCAGAGTCCCTGGTGCGCCCGGCCGTTGTGATTGATATACGAACCCAGGCTCGGGATAACCCGGATTATGTGATTGGCGTCCAGGACATCGAAAAATGGGAACAGGCTAATGGGCGCATCGCCCAAGGCTCTGTTGTGCTGTTTTATACGGGATGGCAAGCCTTGTGGAACGATCCCAAGCGCTTTATCAATGAAGACGCGAAAGGCCCACACTTTCCCGGTGTGGGCGCTGCTACGACCCAGTTTCTGCTTGAAGAACGCCAAATCGCCGGTGTCGGTATCGATACACATGGCGCTGATCCAGGTCAGGATACGGTTTATGCCACCAACAGCCAGATTCTGGCCAAAGATGGCATTGTCCTGGAGTGCCTGACTAATCTCGATCAGCTACCTGCGAAAGGCACGACACTGGTCATTGGCGTGCTTCGACTCAAAGAGGGGTCGGGTTCTCCTGTTTCCGTAATGGCGTTTGTACCCTGAGCCCATTTCAACTTGAAATTGCATCCACTACCGGAGTACTGGCCTGGAGCTGTCGCCGGTAGTTGGCTGCACGCTGAAGTACTTGGGTCAAGGCCTGGAAGTTTGCCGGTTTGGTCAAAATGTCATTGGCACCGGCGGCCCTGAAACGTTCTATCTCGCTCGAAAAAGCGCTCGCGGTGAACGCAACGATGTAGCACGTATCGCCCAGTGGTAGTTCGCGGATGTTACGGATGGCCGCCAGCCCATCCATAACAGGCATATTGATATCCATGAAAATGATATCTGGAATCGACGTCATGCACTCGTTGATCGCCTCCAGACCATCTGACGCAAGGGCGGGTGTATAACCCAACGCCTGTAACATCGCCAAGGCAACTTTCTGACTAATGGGATGGTTCTCCACCAACAGGATATCGAGCGGGTAATCCCCGGCAAAAGATGAGTCGAAACCAACCGTTGCATGATCGTCCCCGAGGGGGATTTCCGAGACGGAAAAAGGCTCCATGGGGAGTGAGAAGGAAAACGTCGATCCGATACCAGGCTGACTGGTAAAGGATAAAGTCCCCTGTTGCGCCTCGACCAGATTCTTGCAAATTGAAAGACCTAGCCCACTTCCGGTAAAGCGTTGACTGGCTGGCCCTTTGAACTGAACAAAGGGCTTGAACAGGCTGTCTTGCCGCGCCAAAGGGATACCTATGCCAGTATCGCGTATGGAGAACTCGAGTCGGGCTCGAGGGCTGTCACCGCTCGTTTTGACCACGAGCGATACTGTTCCGGTTTCGGTGAACTTGACCGCATTACCCAACAAGTTGATCAGTATCTGGCGAAGGCAATCGGTATCGGTTTTGACCCAGTGCGGTACATCCGGTGATACCTGAGCCTCAATGATGATTGGTTTGCCCTGAGTGTTTTGCCGGATCATTTCAATACTGGATGAAACCAATGCTCTCACTTCGAATACACGAGGCCTCAATTCAAGTTTGCCCGCTTCGATCTTTGCCAGGTCGAGAATGTTGTCGATAAGCGACAGCAGGGTTCGTCCGCTGGTATGAATCGTATTGACCAGAGCGCTTTGCTCGGGATTCAGGGTGGAGCCGGCCAGTAACTCGGTCGCACCGATGACACCGTACATGGGGGTGCGGATTTCATGACTCATGGTGGCTAAAAAACGGGTCTTGGAACGATCCGCGTCTTCGGCGGCATCTTTTGCCTGACTCAATACCTGTTCGTTTATTTGCAGTTGCTGAAGATGAGCACGCATGCGCAATAAGTCGATCACGAACAAAAGACTGAAGGCGAGAAATACCAGAATGGCAAGGATGATATGGTGCAGAGAGTCCTGATTAAGTTGTTGGTTGTAGTTCGCCAACGTCATCTCCGCACCTGCCACATAAACCGTCCCGTCCTGGGATTTCATTGGGACGAAGACGGCGCGAAAGTCTCCCCAGTGATCCGAGTAATCGATCCAGGTGGGCTCGGTACGCTCAAAACTGTCGAGCAGGGCCTGACTGGCATCTGGATAAGGATCGAAAAAGCGTACGTAATTCTGCTCTTGAATCTCTTTTTTCGAGGCGCTGGAGCTGATCAGATAGGCTTCCCCATCGCGTTTGACCACGCTGTAGACAAAGGCGGTGCCCATGGACTCGTTGAATCTGGAAAGCCGCTGAATGGTATCCCAGTCTTGCGCTTCCGTTTTCGACTGTTTGTCGATCAGATTGTCATGGTAGCGGTCGCCGAGGATGGCTGACGCGCCCAGCGCGGCATGCAGCAGCTTGTTATTAATGTTGTCAGTGAGAATTCCCTGAGTCTCGACGTAGAGGTAGTAGATATAGCCACTGACACCTACGATGTAGACCAAAAGTAAAGCCCATGTTTTCCGTCTGAGTTTGAACATTCATCACAGCCTCCATACTGTCAGCCCAAGCATAGATTGAAGACTGGTTGAAAACCATTGTTTATCAGTGAGGAAGTTACTTGACCGAGTAGCCAGTTTTTCTGGGTTTTTGGGAAGGTCGCGATTTTGCGGAAGAGCCCACCATAGTGGAAGTTGGAAGAATTTTGCTCCTATATCAAGAAATTTGCGGGCGAAGTTTTAGCAGCCTCTTGCCAAATGCTCTGTGTATAAATTTGAGGGGTGATATTAAACGTCGGATATAAAAATGGGCGACCCTGGAGTCGCCCATTTTTATTGGCTGAATTAAGGCTGGGCCCGTAACCGCCGTCCGACCACATCCAGCACGTCGCCCGGAGACAGCTCTCTTCCAACAGTTGAGTGACACAACGAATGCGATATGCGGCCGTGTCCTGCAGCACATCGACAGGCGCTGCGGTGTCGATCGGGAGGGAAGGGATCGTGCAGTCGATGCCGGTAATCGACATGTATCGAGTCATGGTTGAACACTCCCGAGTGTCGGACGCCCCACCGGGTGGGTCGAGGTTGTCCAGCACCCGGTTTACCAACAACTTACCCGGTACAGCCAATTGCTGAATCGATAGCGCCAGGCTGCGGTGCGAGCCTTCGAGTTCACAGGCAAGGTCGGTGTTCAGGACGTTGAGCGAAGCGAGGGTTTCGCAGGCATGGCTTAGCAGGGTTTCGGTGCGGATGTTGGGGGGAGGGTGACGACGTGGCTGATGGGGTCGAGAGACTCGGGTGGAAACTTTTTCATCGTGAAGCTCCTGAATCAACGGAGCCGCAAAGCGGCATTTGCATGCCTTGATCGTGTTCGGTCTGCCAAAACCGGTCGCTGGGGTTGCAGTGACTGGGGGAGGTTATCTGGGGAGAAGGGGGGGTACAAGTTCATGGATGGTGATGGGAGTTGCGGGAAATGTCCGATGCTTTTGTCAGACGACTCAAAGGGCAGAAAAATGAGTTAGATTTTTTAAGTGAGTACGGGCTTTTTGTCGTTCATATAAACTGAGGGGCCACAAAGTAGCGGGGATTTTGTTGAGAATTCAATTATCGAGCTGCTGTTCGAAGCATGAATCGTGAAAATGTTTTCGCTCTGAGTGATTGTTATATTGAGTTTTTCTTTTGTAGGTATGTTTTTGATCGTCGGGTTGCTGATTTCGCTGCAGTTTAAACAGATGCGGCATGTGTTGAATTCAGCCTTTTTCCACTTTGCGGGAGGGGCGTCCGGGAGTTCTTCGATGTCAAACTCCAGTATTATCGTTGGTCTGTTGTTGTCGATACTTACTGTGAAAAGTTCAACGAGGCCAATCACTACGGAAGTCTTGAAAACCTGGTTGAAAAAAATGCTGCCATCGATATCGTTCCAGAATTTCATTTTTACTCCTTGAAACAGTCAAAAGGGACCACCCCTTAGCCAAGCCAAAAGAGCCAAAAGGGGACGCCCATTTTTGCTTTGAAGCGTTGAGGTGAGCTTCGTTAATTTTTTAGGAGGTTCTCTTGCTGTGATCTGATTTGGATGTTCTTTTGCTACGCTACACCATAGTTATGGTATGCCTTAATATTTGCTATGGTAATCTAAGTGTGACTTTGTAGTTTGAGTCGTGTTGGGTGACGGTTATAGTAGTAGGGCCGCTGAAATTGAAATTTTCTATATTTATTATGTAAGGCTGGAATTCGTACTCGTTATAATCTTTTTTCAGCCATTTCTTAGGGGTGACTGCTTGTTCTACTTGGCTGTATAGTTTTAAGCATGTAGAGTTTCCGTCCAGCATGACGTAAGAAGTGCGCATGCTGGTAGGGGAGTAATCTTCTCCAAAAATAGAAGCTCACTGTTTTTTATTCGATATTGATGATGTCCACATTTTAGATTGCTCAAACACGTAATGATAGCCAAAAGGGGACAAATTTATTTTATGGCATGAAAAATAAATCTGTCCCCTTTTCTCTCGACTCTCCGGGGATTATGATTCTTTTATTTGCGTCTAGCATTTTCTTCTGAAAGGCCAAAATGAGGTGGCTTTTTTTTTTGAGCGCTCGGGCGATCATTTTTCTAGTTTGTTTAAAGCATTGGAAATTGCCTTGTTTAATTCTGTCCAGCTTTTTGCTTTTTCGCTGAAAGCTGGGTGCTCCCAGTCATAGGCTTTAATTAAAGAAACTCTAAATGTGCCGTTTTCACAGAATTCAGGGTACCAACCTATGTCAATAAGTTGATCATGTGGGAAGACGGCTTGGAATAGATCCTCCTTTAAGTCATCAACGATCATCGAAGTGTCAATAAGCTGGTTGAGGTGGGAGATGTCATCAAATGTGACTGTTCCGCCAAGTTCTATAATTTTTTTAGTGTCCATTCAGTTTTTCTTCGCTTTTGTGAGTTTTTTAAATGCTTCTTCGGAAATAGGGTGGCCGTGGATAGTGTTTGCGCTTAGTTCAACCCTCATGAAGCGTGTTTCTTTACCATCGTTGGCGCCAATAGTCTTGCCCATATCAATAACTTTCCAAGGCTTTCCGTTGTTAACATCTTGGCCATTTTTAAATGCATGCCGCTCGAGTGCTTCGATGTCTGTCCCAGGTAAATACCTTGCCGCGCCTCCATTTGCCGTTGATTTAACAACATTTGGCCAGGGGGCCTTGGGGGCTACGTGCTTGTTACCGTGATTCGTCCATTGAACATCAGGTGCTCCTGATGTCCCCTCATTTACCTTGGCCTTACTCGCCGGATCTTCAACCGTTCCAGGCTTGCAGCTCGCTCCCCCCGGACATTCGCTATTCAACCCCAACGGATCCACCCACCCCGTAGGGTTAGGCACGTACTGGTAGTTGTTCAACCCGCCCGCAAGCTTGATCGGATCCGGCGTCAAAAACCGTCCAGTCCCCGGATTGTAGTAGCGATGCCGGTTGTAATGTAAGCCTGTCTCCGCGTCGAAGTACTGACCCTGGAAGCGCAGCGGGTTGTCGACTTCTGCAACGTCGAGGGTGGCGAGGTTGCCGTAGGCCCGGTATTTCGCCGACCACATAATCTCGCCGCTGTAGTCGGTGAGTTCCTGTGGCGTGCCGAGATGATCGAGTTGGTAATAGAAAGGCGTAGCGTTCAGCGGGCCTTCGCCATCGAGCATCGCCAATGGGCGGAAGCTGCCGGGTTCATAAATGTAAGTGCGATAGCGATTGTCGGCGCTTTCAGCGATGAGGCGTTCGCCTTGCCACAAGAATTCGGTGGTTTGACCATCGACGGTTTTGGCGATGCGTCGGCCGAAGGCGTCGTACTTGTAGTTTGCGATGCTGCCGCCGGGCAGGCTGACGCCGATCAGGCGATGTTGGCAGTCGTAGCGATACTCGGTGACGAGTTTCTGCCCGGCGCCACGACGTTCGCGGATCAGGTTGCCGTGGGCGTCGTAGCCATAATGGCGGTCGCCTTGCATCAGCAGGCGGTTGCCTTTGACGTTGGCGAGATTCGCGGTCGGTTGGTCGCCTTGGCCCAGGAGGTTGCCCGCCGGGTCGTGGGCGAAGCTTTCCGGTGTGGTGCCACGGACGTTGATCAGGCGATCGAGCGGATCGTAATGGTAGCTGCGGTTGCCTTTGCGGCTGTCATCGATACCCGCGAGGTTGCCGTTGGCATCGTAGGCGTAGCGGCGACGGAACAGGTTGCGGTCTTGCTGACTGACGGTGTGGGCTTGCAGTCGGCCTTGTTCGTCGTACTGGTATTGGCTGAGCAGCAGGCCTTGTTGGCGCTGTTGTTCGCGACCGGCGCTGAACTGGTGGGTGGTGAGGCGCGAGCCGTTGAGGTCGATGCTGCTCAGGCGTCTGCCGGGTTGGTGGCGGTAGTCGAGTTTGCTGCCGTCGGGGAGGCGGCAGTGGCTCAGTTGGCCGAGGTTGTCGTATTCGTAACGCGTGGTGCCCCAGCCTTGGTGCTCGGTGATCAGGCGATCCTGCAGATCGTATTCGTAGGCAAGGGGCCAGTGGCCGTCGTCGACGTTTACGAGGCGGCCGAGGGCGTCGTAGCTGTAGTGAATTTCCTCGCCATCGGCCAGGGTTTTCACTAGCAGGCGGCCAGCGGCGTCGCGTTGGTACTCGGTGATCAACTCACTACCGTCTTCACCGAGTTCGGTTTTCTTCAGCAGCTGGCCGTTGAGGTCGTATTCGTAGGCAGTGCGGCGACCGTCGAAACCGGTTTCCTGTTGGATCAGGCCATTCGGGTAATAATCGAGGTGGTAGTGTTCACCGCGTTCATTTTCGATTTCAGTGAGCAGCAGGCGCGAGTTGTCGTAGCGGTAGCGAAGCTGGCTGCCATCCGGGTTGAGTCGACGGCTGACCAAGTGCAGGCCATCGGCGTATTCGTATCGGGTGACGCGGCCCAATTCATCGCGTTCAGCAGTGACATTGCCGTAGGCGTTATAGGTGAACGCGCGGGTTGCACCGCCGGGCAGGGTGATTTGCGCGAGGCGGTTGGCGGCGTCCCATTGGTAGTGGGTGATGGCGCCGGTTTCTTCCTGACGGGTGATCTGCCGGCCCAATGCGTCGTAACGGTATTTGCGCTGGCCGCCGTCGGGCAGGTGCTCTTCGAGCAACTGGCCGAGGTTGTTCCAGCCCAGTTGATGGCGGCTTCCATCGGGATGGCGGATTTCCAGCAGACGGCCCTGGCGGTCGTAGCTGTAGAGGGTGGAGTTACCGTCCGGGTCGATCTGTTGAGTGATGTCGCCCTGATTGTTGCGTTGATACTTCCAGGTAGCTTTGCCTCGGTGCACGTCACTGACGAAGCCGTTGCTGTATTCATACGAAACGGGTTCATCTTCCGGAGGAATGACCGCCGTCATCAAGCCATCTTCGTCGTACCGATACTCGGTAACAGCGCCTAGCGGATCTTTTTCTGCAATCAGCTGACCTTTTTCGTTGTAGGCCTTCAGGTGTTCAGCGCCATCGGGATCGATCTTGCTGATAAGCCGTGCTTTATCGTCGTGGGTGTAAACCTCTTCGCTGCCGTCGGCGTTGGTAACGGTGACGCTGCCTTTATCGTCCCAAGCGTAATGCGCTTCCATCTGTGAGAAGCTCGCCCAGTGATGGACGCATCGCGATAACTTGCCTTCGTTCTCCCACTCCCAAAAGAAACTCGCACCACCCGCCAGTTGCCGCTCAAGAATTACGTGTTGATCGTTGTAGCGATAGTGTTCGGCTTCTCCGGCGGCGTTCTTCGCTTCAATCAGGCGATGTTGTGTGTCATAGCTGTACGTAACCAGCGTCTGGACGGTGTTCCAGGCGTCTTCCAGATTGTCGGCGGGAATGAACTGCTGATAGTCGACGGCGATGATGTGCTTGCGGTCATATCGCAAGAGCAGGGCGCGGCCGGCGCCATTGTCGAGGCGTTTGATCCTGCCGTGGATATCACGGGTGATATGCAGCCGGTTGCCATAGCTGTCGCTGATGGCGATCAGGGTTGCGCCCTTGCTGTTGTAGCGGAAGTGGTAGAACGATGGACGGCTCCCGGCTTGAGCCAGGACCAGCTCCGACGGGTCGTCACCGATGAAAATCGCTGCCCGTGACAGGCTGTTGGTAATTGCCGGACGCTGTTGGCTAGGAAGTGGAAATGGCGTCGCCCGGTTTTCGTGGTCGGTCCAGATGACTTCATCGCCATTGATTTCGATTCGGTGTGCCAGCGCATGGCTCCAGCCATAACCCAGACCACAATCGATTTCCACTGCGCTGCTTCGGTAAAGACGTGTCCACTCAAACGGCAGCAGGCCGTCGAGCTGGCCATCATTGAGGGTCAATAACTCTTCACCGGTGACCATCGATACAGGGCACTTATCGGTGCAGGTTTTGGCTGCGGGCTCAGCGCTTTTGTCGGCAGGTGTCTTGGCTTGCCTGGAAACGTCGTCGCCCGTTTTGCCCTTGCCCAGTTTTGCGTTTTTCTTCCCGTCAAAACGAACCTGTGCAATCCCTTTCTTCACCTGAGCCGTCACACCACGAGCCGCTACCGCGGTGTACTTCGCGACGTATTCCATGAAGCCTTTGATGATCTTGAACACCGACTCCACAAAGCCGGTCACGGCCTTGATGACGATTTCGCCGTACTTTTTCAAGCGCGCGGCGAGGTAGATGACACCGGTACCCTCTGCAGCCACGGTCAGCACGATCGAAATCACGATGTCGATCGCGATGCCGACTACCGCTGCCGTGGTCATTTTTGCGACGTCACCGGCCATCTTCATCGGTGGCAGACCGGCCAGCCAGATCACGGCACTGCGTACCATCAGGAACAGAGCGGCCTCGTCGCTGGCCAGCAGCATGGCCTTCTTCATGACGTCTGGCGTTTCTTTTGCCAGTGCTATCAGTTTTTGGGTTCCGGCACCGAGGTCTTTGGCAAACTTGCTCGGGTCTTGCAGGATATCGAGCACCAGGCTGATACCGTCCCAAACCCCTTTGATCGCTTCCCAACCGCCTTCAAGGATGCCGTTGCCAATTGCCGAGGCCGTTCCCAAGGCGGATATGTTCGACCATTGCGGTTTGAAACCGGCCCATTCCTTGCGCAGGAAACCTTCCAGTTGACCGGTCAGGCCTTCATAGGATTTGAACAAGGTATCGATCTGAGCCGGCGTCACTTCGTGGTGAACACGGATCTTGTAGAACTTGCCGGGAACACCCTCCGTCCAGCTGGCTTTGCCCTGGGCGTCGAGTTTGACTTTGCTGACTGCGCCGCCTTCCACCGCAACGATTTCAACTTCGATGTCACCCAATGGGATGTCATACACCGATTCGAATTTGCTCTCGATCAGCAGTGGCCCCTTGAGCGGGCACTGGGCAACGTTCGAGGCGAAGTCGCCATCGGTCATGCTCACCGATTTGCTGGTGTTACCGACCTTTATCACGCGCTCCATGCCCAGCAGGGAGGGCAGGTCTGCGGCTCGACTGCCTTTGTCGGCGGCTTTCGCGTACCAGGTTTTGGTCTGTTCTTGATACAGCTTCAAGCTGTCCTTGAACGTGCTCAGTTGGTTGTCAACGTAGGCAACGCGATCCATCAGCCTTGCTCCAGAATCAGGTGGTTTAACAGTGCTTCATTCAGGTTTTTCGGAGCATCGGGCCGGCTCACGAAACGTGCGATTTTCAGCTTCAGATTGCTCTCGGGGTAAGCGGCGTAGATGTCTGGACGTTCCTCTTCCAGCCATTGCATCAGGTTGCCGATCAGGGTCGACGGGTTTTGCTTCGCCAGGCTGTCGAGCAGTTTCTGCGGCACCTCCCACCACGGCCAGTCTTTCGCCGGCGGCACCACCCTCGGCCCCACCTCCAGGCTCTTCCCATTAATCAGATACCGATCAAACACCGGCAGTACCTCACCGGCGGCATCGCCGAGACCTTCCAGAATCGGATAGATATGCCGTCCATCCCAAAAACGGAAAAACACTTGCGTCCCATCCGGCATCCGCACTTGAGTCAGGCTGCGCAGATGTTCGAACACCACATCCGGCGCACTGGTGGATACCGCCAGCCAGCCCCAGTCCTGAGCATCGGTTTCGGCAATCCACGTTAGAAAACTTGAGTTGGGTTTCAGCTCGATGAGGTAGGGCATCACCGGCTGCCAGCCCGCGTAGGGTGTACCACCCCAAATCGGGGTCGCCTGGGTTGTGGGTTCGTTTTGGTAAAGCGACTTGAGCGCTTCGGCATCACTGGCGGCGCTGATGATCAGGTAGAGGCGTTCACCCGGCAGTAGCGGGGTTTCGGATAACCAGACCTGTGGATTGGTGTTTTCAGATGTCACAACAGCCGTCCTTGATGAGTGAATCTAAAAACTCATATCAGCTTCAATGTTTTCTTCGTAAGTCGAGAGCAACTTCTCAACGTTTTCGTTTCCGGAGTATTTTTCTTTCAACTGCTTCAGCTGCTGGTCGGTGCCCTTGCAATATTTATTTATATCGCTGATGACACGATCGAGAATTTTCGGGTCGGCGGGGTCCCGTTCAGGAATATCTCCGCGCAAAGAATCACAGTTGTCTCTATTTTTGATGTAGCCGGAGACGTCGGTCGGAACGGACTCAGAACTTTCCGTTTCGCAAGAATTTGACGTTGGCTCTACATCGTAACCTAGGCTCAAATAGAGATGACCGTTCAAACTCCCATTTTTTCTCGAGAAGAGATGAACGCCTTCTTGACTCAAACAGGTGCTGATAGTTGTAGCTTGATCCTTGACCTCAACGGCTGAGACGCCGTTTCCGGTTGCATTTTTACCAACTACAGCTATGCCGATGAAAGGCGCAGAGTATTGAATGTCAAGCCCATAAATGTGCATGTCGGATTCGTTGAGCAGATCCATTGCATCGCCCTGCTGCTGTTTTCCCCCAGTTGTCTTTGTTAACTTGCAGCAAGCAACGGTTCCATCCTGAGGGAATTGGACCGAAATGACTTCGTTGCTTGAAATATTCTGGGTTGTATATAAATAAGTTTGCCCGTCTGGATTATTTTTAACGAATCCAAATCCAGTGTCTTGGGCAAATACTGACCCTGAGCAAATAGTCAGAATGAAGAAAAGTGTATGTTTAATGTCCATCGGTTGACCAATGTGGAGGGTCGGAAACAAGCTTTTTAACTCCATATGTAGTACCTACTGGATTCAAGTCGCTTAAGTGAGTGATCAAAACGGAGGCGCCAGAAGCATTTACAATTGTTTTTCCAGACATGTTGGATATTGTCATGTCTATGGCTTTTCGCTGTGTATGGCGACTTGTAAGTGCCGGCGGATACACAATTCCGTAGCCCGACGCCATGCTGGTCGCAGCACTGATTGATTGCGCTGAGGTGCTATGAACCCACTCGATATTTACACCGTCCATTTCAGGTACGTCTTCTGGTGCAATGATTCCTTTAGATATTGCTGAGGAATAGTGCATCAGATAAGCACGCTCTTTGGGCCGATAAGTTGCCGAAATTGAAACACTGCCCCCGGCTTCTTTTATCGCTGCAATAAATTTGTTCACACTGGCTTCGAACTCAGTCGTGAGATCGCCCACACTTGTACTGGTCGGAAATCGTGCAACCCATTGCGTACCGCTTAGCTCCTTGGTCGGGATGCTAACAGTTACAGGTGTCTGATCCGTGGTTGGGGTGAGCGTCGCTTGTTGTGTTGCCATAATACGGGGCCTCGATAGTGGCTTTTTCAGCTTTGTTAGATGAGACTTTTTGGGTCATCCCCTTGTTGTCAGTGACACCATCAACAATAATCCCGGATTCAAGCGTTATTCGATAGGGAATATTCTGCTTCGGTTTACCCGTTTTTTCATCATTGACTAAAAATACTAAGTCGTGGCTGGTTTTTTCAGTGTCTTGGGCAGGTTTTGCTATATCGCATACACCCGCCTTACACCTCTCGCACTCTTCACAGAACGGCGCATTGCGTTTCAGGGTGTTGATCTGCGCCGGCGTCAGTACCGCGCCAGCCTTGTCGGCATCAGCCTGTTTCAGCGCGCCGGGCATCAGCGGTGCCGCGCCGGTGCCGCTGCCTGGGCTGCCGCCGGAGTTCATGTTGATCACCGGTCCGCTCAGCGTCACGCCGCTGGCGTCGATCTTGATGAAGCTGCCGCCGCCCTTGAGGGTGAGTTCGCTGCCGGCTTCGAGCACGACTTTCATGCCGCTGCTCAGGTGGATTTCCTGGCCGGCTTCGATGAATTGGCCGGTGCCGACCTTGATGTGCTGGTTGACGCCCACGGTGAGGTGGTCGTTGGCGCGGGCTTCGACTTTGCGATCGGCATAGACGGTGTGGTGTTCTTCGGCCTTGAATTCGCTGTAGCTGTTTTGCTCAACGGTGTCGTGGCGTTCGTTGCCGACGCGGATTTTCTGGTCGTGCTCGACGTTTTCGTCCCAGTCGCGCTGGGCGTGCAGGAAGATCTGCTCCTGGCCCTTTTTGTCTTCGATACGCAGCTCGTTAAATCCGCCGCCGCCCGGAGAGCTCAGGGTTTTGAAGGTGCTGCGGGTCTTGTTCGCCGGCAGGGCGTACGGGACGACGTTTTCCTTGTGGAACAGGCAGCCGCTGATCAGCGGTTGGTCGGGGTCGCCTTCGAGGAAGCTGACCAGCACTTCCATGCCAATGCGTGGAATGGCGATGCCGCCGTAATGGGCGCCGGCCCAGGCGGAGGAGACGCGCAGCCAGCAGCTGGTCTTGTCGTCGGCCTGACCTTCGCGGTCCCAATGGAATTGCACTTTGACGCGGCCGTATTGGTCGCAGTGGATCTCTTCACCCTTGGGGCCGGTAACTACGGCGCTCTGGCTGCCGAGGATCCGTGGCTTGGGGTGGTTCAGCGGCGGGCGGTTCGGCACGTCCCAGGGGGTGGCCTGGAAGCGGTTGCGGTAGCCCTGGTGGAAATCGTCTTTCAGATTGGTGGTGTTGCTGGTCACCGACTCTTCCAGCACTTGCGGCTGTTTGCCTTCGTGGAGGATTTCGGTGAGCAGCCACAGGTCGTTCCACTTGGCTTTCGGGTGTTGGGTCAGGGCCAGGAAGTGGCCGCTGACCAGCAACGGCTGATCGCTGCGGCCTTCGGCCAACTGGAAGTCGCTGCGGTGACGCTCGAGGGCGCGTTTGGCCAGGTGCTTGCCGCGTTCGCGGTCGATGAAGCGGCCGGGGTAGTCGTAGTCTTCGAGGTCGGGCAGGGCGTCGCCACGGTTCTCGCTTTCCAGTTTCAGGCGCGGTTTTTCGAAGTCGTAATCGCGGCGGGTGGTGCGGCTGGTGCGGGTTTCCAGGCGCAGGTCGAAGCGCTTGATTACCGGGTCGTTGGCGACCATGCCGGAGTCTTGCTGGTAGGCCACGGGCGCGAGTTTCGGGAACACCGTCTGGTCATCGCCGAACACCAGCTTGTGGGCCGTGGCGCTGTGCTGGAAGTGGTAATGGATACCTTCTTCCTCGCACAGGCGCTGGATGAACTGCAGGTCCGATTCATCGTATTGAACGCAGTAAATGCGCTCGGGATAAATCGCCCCGACTTTGAATTCGTAGGCATTGCCTTGGATGCCGTGTTCTTCGAGGACCATGCCGATGATTTTCGGCACGGTGAGGTTCTGGAAGATGCGTTGGTTGATGCGGTGCGCCAGGTAGGACAGCTGCGGGCGCAGGGTCACAGCGTAGCGGGTCAGGCGTTTGCCCGAATCGCCCTGGGCGGCGCGGTAGATCTGGCCATGAATGCCGCTGCCGTCAGGCGAGAGCTGCAAGAAGGCCGGTTTGTGCAATAGCGTTTCGAGGTCCAGGGACGGCTGCTCACTGACCAGCTCCACCTCAAACACAAAAGGTTGGCTGATGGCTTCCCGACCTTGCAGGGCAAGGACCTGGAGATCTTTTTCCAGACCTTCGACAGTCAGGGCAAAGTGAGTCTGATTGGCCGGCGCGAACATCCCTTGTTCCTCGTGCAGTGCTGCGGCGCGCGTTGACACCCGAAAGCCGGATCAACGGACGCGAAAATTCCTGGAAGGCGCAAATGACATCGACCAGCAGAGCTGGCCGATGTTTGGAACCGTCAGCCGCGATTAAGCGACTGGAACACGCCAGTCATCGGAACCCGAAGTACCGGATACTTCGTGGGTCCAGGTGATTTTGCGGTAGGTGAACTGCACTTCTTCCAGGTGCGTGAAGTGCGAGTTCGACGGATCCTGGCAGTTGTGCATTTTGTTGTTGATGGCGACGATGATCGCGTCTTCCAGTTTGGTGGTGTAGTAGTGCTCTTGGGTACCTTGAGCCGAAGTGCGGTACCACTGGATAACGATTTCGCTCATGCGCTCGCCGGAAGTCAGGGCGGCTTGCAGCAGTGGCGAAGACTTGTCGTAGACCTTGGTGATCACGACTGGCTTGTGTACACGCTGACCGGTCGGTTGGCCGGACTGTGGGTCACGCGGGATGATCACGTCGTGGCTGAACGCCTGAACCATGACCTGGTCTTCGTGACCTTCCTGGTAGGTGTTGCCAACGGAGTCGGCGGTGAAGGCGCCGGCAGTGATCAGGCCTTGTTTTTCGCCGGTAACGGACATGTACGCTGGTGTAGCCATGGATGTGCTCCTTGCTAAAAGTTAGGGTGCCCGGGAGGCGGTATCGCCCGGTGGGTGCCTGACTGTTATCAAGGAGCGTGCCATAAATGTTTTTTGTCATATAAATCAGGTGGTTGAGGATATTTTTTAAACGTGGAGAGGTTGTTCGGCAGAGATCACCTGAAAAAGTGCGCAACTTCTTGCGCAGTGGTGCGCAAGAAGTTGCGCACTCGGCTGGAGGGCTTGATCCACCTGGCGTTCAGCGATGTTGAGGTGTATTTGGGACGAATAACTGCGCAAGAAGTTGCGCATCAAGGCTACGAGCGATCATCCCGATAGACCCAGCCGTCTGTCCGGGCAATTCCAGTGGCGATGGAATTTTTTTCCGGACCTGTCGCTCTGCTGATGTAGAGACGTGCCGATTCAACGTCCGCCAGCGAGCACCCGGTAAGCCATGAACAAGACCCTGGACGATTACAACCGCATGCGTGACTTTGTGGCGACTCCGGAACCGGCCGCCGCCAAGCGTTCGGGCAAAAAAGCGGTGAAGGATCACGCGCTGCAATTCTGCATTCAGAAACATGACGCCTCGCAGCTGCACTATGACTTTCGCCTGGAGCTCGATGGCGCGCTGAAAAGTTGGGCCGTGCCGAAAGGCCCGTCGCTGGACCCCAAGGTCAAGCGACTGGCAATCCACGTCGAAGACCATCCGCTCGATTACGCCACGTTTGAGGGCACCATTCCCGAAGGGCATTACGGCGCCGGCGAGGTGATCGTTTGGGACCGTGGGGTGTGGATTCCCCAGGACGACCCGGCCAAGGCGTACGCCAAGGGCCGGCTGAAATTCGAGTTGCAAGGGGAGAAGCTCGGCGGCCTGTGGAACCTCGTGCGCACGCACATGCCGGGCAAGCAGGAGCAATGGTTTCTGATCAAGCATCAGGACGGCGCGGCCAGGCCCGAAAGCGATTACGACGTGGTCGCCGCCGAGCCCGACAGCGTACTCAGCGATCGCACCATTGTCGCCAAGTCGAAACCCAGTCCCGTAAAAAAGCCAGCGGCGAGGGCGCGCAGAGAGCGCTCATCACAGCTGACAGGCGCTCGTAGAGCCAGACTGCCGGAGCTGCTCAAACCCGAATTGGCGACACTGGTGGAGTCCGCGCCGGACGGCGAATGGAGCTATGAGATCAAGTTCGACGGCTACCGGGTCATGGCGCGCATCGACCACGATGAGGTCAAACTCTTCACCCGCAACGGTCACGACTGGACTCACAAATTGCCGGAGCAGGCTGCAGCGCTAGCGGCGTTAGGCTTGGAATCGGCCTGGCTCGACGGCGAAATGGTGGTGGCGGACGAGCAGGGTGTTCCGGATTTTCAGGCGCTGCAAAACGCCTTCGATGCCGGTCGTAGCGCCAGCATCGTTTACTACCTGTTCGATTTGCCTTACCTCAACGGCGTGGACCTGCGCGAAGTTCCTGTCGAAGCGCGCAGGGCGGCGCTGGCGACTGTGCTCAAGCCCAATGAAAACCCTCTGTTGCGGTTCTCCGACACGTTCAACGAGTCCCCGGAGGCGTTACTCGACAGCGTCTGCAAAATGCACATGGAAGGGTTGATTGGCAAACGCCTGGGCTCGCCTTACGTGTCCCGGCGCAGCAGTGACTGGATCAAACTAAAGTGCAAGCATCGGCAGGAATTCATCGTGGTCGGCTTCACCGATCCCAAAGGCTCGCGCAGTGCCTTTGGCGCGTTGCTGCTGGGGCTGCACGACCGTGACAGCGGGGAATTGCGCTATGCGGGCAAGGTCGGCACCGGATTCAGCGAGGCGAGCCTCAAGCGTCTTTACGAACAACTGAAACCGCTGCAGACGAAAAAGCCCCCGGTGGTGAACCCGCCCACCGGTGTTGAAGTCAAGGGTGTGCATTGGCTCAAACCCGTTCTGCTGGCGGAAGTGGCCTTCGCCGAGATGACCAAGGACGGCTCGGTGCGCCAGGCCGTGTTCCATGGGCTGCGCGAGGACAAACCTGCCACCGACATCACCGAGGAGCGTCCGACAACCGTGAAAACCTCAACCACTAAAACTAAAACCTCCCAAGCGACACCGTCACAAGTCGGCCTGGAGCAAGGCAAGGTGCGCATCACGCATCCGGATCGGGTGATCGATGCCAGCAGCGGCACCACCAAGATGCAATTGGCGGAGTATTACGCCAGCGTCGCCGAGTGGATTCTGCCGCAACTCAAGGACCGGCCGGTGGCGCTGGTGCGCGCACCGGACGGCATCACCGGCGAACTGTTCTTTCAGAAGAACGCCGAGAATCTGGCCATACCCGGCATTATCACTCTGGACAAGGCACTGACCGGCCAACCGATGATGGTTATCAACAATGCCGAGGCCCTGATTGGCGCAGTGCAGATGAGTACCGTGGAGCTGCACACCTGGAACGCCACGTCGGTCGATCTGGACAAACCCGACCGCTTCGTCCTCGACCTCGACCCGGATCCGGCGTTGCCCTGGAAGAGCATGGTCGAAGCGACCCGGCTGATCCTCACGGTGCTGGATGAGCTGGGGCTCAAGGCGTTTCTCAAGACCAGCGGCGGCAAGGGGATTCACCTGGTCGTACCGCTGACCCGCAAACACGGTTGGGACGAGGTCAAGGACTTCAGCCATGCGATTGTCAGTCACATGGCCAAGCTGCTGCCGGAACGATTTTCCGCAGTGTCGGGGCCGAAAAACCGGGTTGGGCGCATCTTCATCGATTACCTGCGCAACGGTCTCGGCGCCACCACGATCTGCGCTTATGCCGTACGCAGCCGCGAAGGGTTGCCAGTGTCGGTACCGATCTTTCGCGAAGAAGTGGCTGAGCTCAAGGGCGCCAATCAATGGAACCTGCACACCGTGCATGAGCGCCTGGCCGAGGTGGGCGATGAACCCTGGGCCGAGCTGAAGAAAACCCGGCAGACGATTACCGCCGAGATGCGGCGACGGATCGGGATGTAGGAGCCAGGCTTGCCGGCGAAGGCGTCCTTAAGAGCGCCTTCGCCGGCAAGCCTGGCTCCTACGAAAAGCTTGCATTGGGCGGCGAGGGGGCACCCGCCGCCTCGACAACTATTGCTTGCCCACTGCGGCAGCGAGCAGCGGCGCCACCTGTTCATCGGTCAATGCGGCGTGGACTTCCATGTTCATGAGGTCGCTCCATTCCAGCACCCACTTCTGAATCGCCACTGGATCACTGGCCTCGGCAATGCCCACGCCGCTGGAGCCGCCGACGGCATGCCAGCGCCCCAGCATTTTGACGCCTGCGGGTGGGGCGCCACCGGTCTTGAGAAAACGTTCGATCGCGCTGTTACGTTGCTGCGGACTGATGGACCAACGGACCATGAATAACATCTGCCACCTCCTGCTATGGACTGGCACCTTTGATCTTCGCGTTCCTGGCTGGCGCCGGGGCCACGGTCACGCCTGAGTTTCCAGCGACGTCCTGGCTGGCCTGAAACCTGTTCTCCCATGAGAAGGCATAGCAGCGGACCGTGTCGTGCGTACGACCGCTGATCCTGTTTCAGGGCATTCGAACGAACGTATCGGGATAACGGTGCAAGCCATCAGGCATCACGCAACAAGTCGTTGGCATTGAGCAGCTCGTAGGCAACTTCCGGATGCTTCTCCAGCCCTCGGCGAATGGCCGCCGGGATCGACTGACGGGTTTTGCGGCACAGGCCCGGCAGTTCGCCCAAGGTGATATTGATACCGCGCATGGTGCGCACTTCATTGAAGCCCGGAGCGATCTCCACGCGCAGACCCAATTGCTCATACATTCGCCGTTGCAGACGCTCCAGGTCGCTCAGGCTCTGGAGGTTTTCCAGGCGTTCGATCAGGCGTTTCTCTTCCGACTGGGTCAGGCTCAGGATGCGCAGGTCCGTGCCGGGGGTTTCCAACAGCTGCTCACGTTCGCAGATGCAAGCACCGGGAGGGCAGGGTTGGCGGATCGGAAGAGAGGTCGTCATGGGGTTCAATCATAGAGCGCTATGATCGGGTTTGCCCATGGGGTTGTTGTGGCGTTGAGAGTGGTGTTTTCCGTCGATGCAACACGCCGCCTGTTTGCACAGTGTCTAGTGTGTTGCATCGACCGGTTGAATCTATTTTATCTGCACAATCACCGGACCTTCCGTCACGATCGGCGGTTTCACTTGAATATGCGAAGCATTTTTCTGAATCCAGTCGCGCGCCACTTTCAAGCTTGCATCGGTGCCGGTCTTGTCTTTGCAAACCGTCACTGCCGTGCCGCCATCACCCGTGTTGAGCAGTGTGTAGCTTTCGATGCCAGGCACTGTCCGTAGGGCCGCTTCGACATCGGCATTGCGCTTTTCCAGAAACTCGAAAAGCTCCTTTGCGCCAGCACCCAGGTAGGTTCTTATAACTGCATACATAGTCGTCTCCTTCGGGAGTACCGTCTTGATGCCAATCCAGATCCGCTGATGGCCGCCATCACTCCGGTATCAGTTCACCCCCGATTTATTCAGCTTAGCCAAACGTCGGTGACAAGCGAAATGTAACGACCATCGGCGACATTTGACCGGATGGGCGACCGTCGCTGGGCGGATTTACACCTCTGTCGGTCCTCAGGGGCTTTACTTCTAGTCAGGCCCTGTATGTACAGAGAGGAGAGCACAATGAGCAACGAACAGGCGGCACCCGAAACGCAAGGTGTTACGGTGAAGTTACTGGCAACGGTTGACCTTGGCCCCGAGATCGAAGGCATGGCAGGGCGCCAACTTAGAATGCGCATGGTGACCATCGAGCCTGGAGGCGTCTTTGGGCCGGTTCACAACCATAAAGACAGACCCGGCACCGTTTACATACTGCAAGGAACCATCACCGACCATCGAAATGGCGTCGCCACGGACTATGGGCCGGGCGTGGGTTGGCCCGAGGACAGGAACACCACGCACTGGCTTGAGAACCGGGGCACGATCGCTGCGGTGGAGATCTCGGTCGATATTGTCAGGCAGGAGTAAGTTCAGGTCAGACATCCAGCACGGTCGGAACTAGAGTCGATTCAATCCGCTAACGGGGCTCCATAATCCGTAGTACCGGGTGCCCGTCGATATCCTTGAGTGGAAAATACGAGCGGTGTGTCGCGGCATCCACGGCAACGACATGCGCACGCGGGCCTACGCTGCCATTGCCGATTTTCGTGACCACTGCCCCCTTGACGTGGAACATCGACACAATGCCAGCCTCTCCAGCGACATAAAGTGTGTTCAGCACTGGATCGAACGCAAGCACATCGGGGGCTCCCCCAGTATCGAACGCCTGGATAACCCGCATGGTGTGCATGTCCAGTACGAGGAGCTTGTCATTACCTTCGCACGCGATAAAGGCAAGCCGGTCACGCGGATTGATCAACAGGCCATGGTTGCCACGTGCCCCCGGCAGATCAATGCGCGCCACGATGTGGTCGGTCACGGGATCGATTTCGATAAGTTGCCGACGAGTCTGGATATTGACGAAGACGTGTCGTGATATGGGGTCATATTGTGTATTGCCGACTTCACCTCCCAGTGGAATTGTCGCAACACGAGTGTTCGTGTCCACGTCGATCACCGTTTCGGTCTCGCCGTTTTCGTTCGATACGTAAAGCTTGTGAAGGTCAGGCACATAAGCCATGCCGTCTGGATAGATGCCGCCCGGTATGCGACTGACAATTGCCAGGGTCGCTTCGTCTATCGCAACGATTTCGTTCGTACCCGTCGCCGAAGCGTAGACGCGTGACAACTCAGGAATAACGAGCACGCCGTGTACCGACGAGACGTTCGCAATGCGCCCGACAACGCGGGACTCGCGCATGTCAAAGGCGATAACTTCACCGTCACCAAGATGAGCGATGAACATCAGGTTGCGCTCTGGATCGTAGCTCTCGTAGTCGAGCCGAGTGGCGCCACCGGGCAATGGAATGTCGGCGACGTGCTTCAGAGGCAGGTCGTTAGCCGGCAACTCGTCGGCGGCCTGACAGTAGCGAAGGCTTGCGAAGTCCATGACGGCTAGCGCAGTCAGCAGGATCGCGAAGACTGGCAGAGTGAAACGTCGATTGTCTCGTATGTTCATGAGGTCTTCTTCTGCTCGGACAAGGCGGGTTCAACCGCCTCGCCCAAGTCTCAGCAATGCGCAGATCAGAATATGCAGTGTTTCACTGATCATGAGCCCAGTTCCGGGCTGGACCGCCGTGTAGACGCCTCTCACATCTGAGGAGGCCAATTATGCGACTCGCCCTGACATTCCTTGCACCAGGCATATAGGGCGTCATACAGAATCAAACCATGTGCCAGCATTTCGTGGTCATCGGCATAACTATGCGATAGTCCCAGCGAAATCGCATAGAGCCCAGCCGATTGCGGTGTCAGATCCAGGCGGGAGGTATCTGCTCCGCGCACGATTTTGGCCAACTGCTGCAAGGCAGGATCACTGAGGTGGTACTTCTTCAGAAACGCATCAAAGCTGCACAGCTCTCCTTCGTGTGTAAGCTCAACACCCGGAATGTCATAAGGCGTTGCGTCTTTCTCTGCGGCTACCGGCAAAACCTGTCTGCTGGGCACGTACAAGAACTCGGCCTCAGGGTCGATAAAACGGGTGATCAGCCAGGGACAGGCAATGCGATCAATTTTGGGTCGTTCACGGGTAATCCACCTCATGGAACACCTCCTGCCTAACTCAGTAGGCTGGGTAATCTGGCAGGCCCGGTGCCCGCCAGAAAATAGTTGATCATTGCGCGCTCTAGCGCAGTAAGTGCACAGTCAAACCAACGAGTGCGCAGGCCATCAATACTTGAATCACGCCGCGCTTGAAGCGGAACAAGGCAATCGCCGCTGCAATCGCGATCAGCGCGGAAGGCCAGTCCAGGTTGCCGCTGAACCCTTTGGGCCAAAGAACGTGATAGCCGAAGAAACACGCCAGATTGAGAATCACCCCAACCACAGCGGCAGTGATCCCCGTAAGCGGTGCGGTGAACTTGAGTTCATTGTGAGTCGACTCCACCAGCGGGCCACCTGCGAGGATGAACAGGAACGAAGGCAGGAAGGTGAACCAGGTCACCAGCGTGGCCGCGACGGCTCCGGCCAGAAACACCTGATCGGCGCCGAACACCTGCGAGACATAGGCGCCGACAAAGCCGACGAAAGCCACCACCATGATCAGCGGCCCCGGTGTGGTTTCCCCCAGCGCCAATCCGTCGATCATTTGTGTCGGTGTCAGCCAGCCATAATGACCGACCGCGCCTTGGTAGACGTAGGGAAGCACCGCATAGGCGCCGCCAAAGGTCAGCAATGCGGCCTTGGTAAAGAACCAGCCCATCTGAGTCAAGGTGCCGTCCCAGCCAAAGAGTACGGTCAAGACCCCCATCGGCAACGCCCACAACGCTGCGCCGATGAGTGCCAGCAGCGCCAGTTTCAACCAGCTGAACCGGGCATGCTCAGGGGACGGGGTGTCGTCATCGATCAATGCTGGGCCGAAGGACTTTTTGGCGGTGCTATGGCCCCCGGTCCTGAATTTCTCGGGCGCCAGGCGGCCTCCGGCATAACCGATTAACGCGGCTCCTAGCACGATCAGCGGGAACGGCACATTGAACGCGAAGATCGCGGTAAATGACGCCGCCGCCATAGCCCACAGCCAGTTGTTTTTCAGCGCGCGCGAGCCGATTCGATGGGCCGCCTGCACGACGATGGCCGTCACGGCGGGCTTGATGCCATAGAAAAGCCCGGCCACCACCGGGACTTCGCCGAAGGCGATATACATCCAGGACAGCGCGATCAGGATAAACAGTGAGGGCAACACAAACAGCCCCCCGGCGATCACCCCACCCCAGGTTCGATGCATCAACCAACCGATATAGGTTGCTAGCTGCTGAGCCTCCGGCCCTGGCAACAGCATGCAATAGTTGAGGGCATGCAGAAACCGCCGCTCGGAAATCCAACGCCGCCGCTCTACCAACTCCTGGTGCATGATCGAGATCTGTCCTGCGGGCCCGCCAAAGCTAATGAATCCCAACTTCAGCCAGAACCAGAACGCCTCACGCAAACTGATCGGTTCAGGCCTCGACAGATCCTCTTCAACAGCTGATGGGGACGCCTTAATCATTGGGATGTTCCTCTTTCACGAACTCGGCGAGCAGGCCGTCAAAGATGGCGCTGGCAGCAGCCAACAAGTGGTCGTCATGGGCAATGGTTTCGCGTAGCCCTGCCAGCACCCGTTCGATGCCGGCAGCCTCCACCGGCTGAATGCCACCGATATCGAGGTAATGCACCAGTGCAGCGATGCGGCTCAGGCCCGGCTCTTGAAGTTCAAAGCTGGCTTGCAGGGTTTCAAAGGTCACGCGATTGCCGACATGACTGAAAGTTGCGTCATCGAAGTCGAAACCCAATGCATCGGCTGGGCACTCCTGTGGAGTGTTCAGCCAAAGGATCTGAGCCTGCGGATCAATGAAGCGTCGAATCAACCAGGCGCAAGCCAGGCGGTCGATCCATGGGCGTTTACGCGTTGCCCAGACACGACATTGATAATCGCCAAGGCTCAGTGCCGTGATTGGCTGGTCGCGGCTATGCGGCTCATCCGCAGACAGCGCTCTGCTGACCGCTGTCTCAAGCTCCTGCAACGCCAAGTCGACCTGCTGCTTCGGCTTGCCTGAAAAGTAATCGATGCTGGTCAGCTGATCGTAGGCTTTACGCAGTTTGCGAATTTGCTTGGTGGTGACCAGCGCATTCTCGGCATTGAGCTGTGCCCGGCATGCTTCGATCTCGGCGCCTAGCTTGCCGTAATCATCGCTACGGTCGAACAGCTCAATAAAGCGTTCACCGTCAGGATCAACGACAGGCAGGACGTAGGCGGTGCCATTGATGGCCAGGATGTCGCGCTCGACAGACGTTAGCGCTTCTCGACAGGCAGCGGTATCCGGTAAAAGGTAGGCGCCATCGCGTAAGACCGCCGCTCCGGAGGCTTTTAGTGCGCGCCAGGCACGCATGCGTTCGGTGGCATTGGCGGTCGGCAGACCTAATATCAAAGCTAGCCAATTTTTCATGTAGCGTTTTCTACGATTTATGTAGGTCTTGCTACTTTATTCCTGATTCAGGCCATGGGGAAGCGCTCCTTCAGAAGTAGGGCGGCAAACGACCCTGAACGGTCATTCATTTTTGTTTTTCACCGTGCGAGCTAACAGGACCTGCCCATCCCAATACGCATCCGCCATTCCTTCGGTCCGGGAAACGAGCCGCCCATCGTCTAGAACGGCCGCTAGCATTCTGCGCGGTGTATTCGCATCGGGTTGTGTTGACGTTAACGTGACGAGGGCCAGGGGATGATAGAAACGCTCCTCGACAACCGAGCCAATCCACAGCGGCATAGTTCGCCCGTTTGTGAGCTCGATATCGACGATCCACAATCGAAGCACCAGGCGCGAACCGGCAGATCCATCATCGTTATACGTTCGAATGAGCGTCAGACTGGGAAGGCGACCACTGGCGAAAAGAGGGATGACCGGAAGATCGGCAGGGTCAGCCTGGACGGTAAACCAGTTCAGGGAATTCAACAGTGTCCATGCCGCTGAGGTGCGCCATCCGTTGCGCTGCAGGACATCTTGCAACTCCGGCAGACCACCGGCCCACTGAAACGTCAGTGGCTCATTCGTCTCGCCAGTGAGGTCGATACGCCGCACCGGCAGTTGCTGCCAATCCGACGTCCACCAATCGGTGGCAGCTAAGGTCAACGTTCCCACCTTGACGGCATAACGACTGCTGTCCGTCGTATGGTTACGATAGATATTGAAGCCGCCGGCGAGCAGAAGTGTCACACATCCGAGGGCGAGCAGCCCCGCTGAGCCAATGTGCTCGGCCTGCCGCCGCAGGTAGAAGAGGCTGAGTAGCGCCAGCCAAGCGGATCCGAATGCCAGCCCCCCGAGCACGTCGGAAAGCCAATGTGCCCCGAGGTAGAGGTGCGAGAATGCAATCAGAAATATCAGGGTGGCTGCACCAGGAGCGACCACGAGGCGCCGTGCCGGGCGGGTATCACGCGCGATAAGGAAGGCGAGAAAACCGTATAGCACGACATTGATCGTGCTGTGGCCGCTGGGGAAGGAAAAGGCACTCCACCCGGAATAGAGAGGTTCCGCAGGGAGAGCTCGATACAGCGCTACCTTGATGACTATGGTGAGCCCCGAAGCGCCGGCGATTGCAATCAGCCAATAGGCAGCCGTACGCCAGGCGCGTTTCCACATGAGCCACAGCAAGACAACAATCGTGACCGCCAGCACGACCTTGGTGTCGCCGAGTTCCGTGATGGCGATCATCACCGCATCGCCCGGTGCAGTGCGAAGATCCTGGAGCGCGCGGTATATCGCGCTATCTGCAAGCAGCAACGGGTCGCCGTTGATGATGTCCTCAAGGACACCGAAGAAAAGCCACGCGGCACCGACGAGCAGGACCGTCGACAGTGCGAGAGCCCGTGCTTCGGGCCGTGAAGGATCGAGGAAGTGAGTGAAGCTGCGGCTCAGCCAGGTGTCGTGGGCGCCGGTCCAGCCCCGCAACCGCTGCACTGCGACGATGAAGTAGGGGATGCCGCGATGCAGCGCCCAGCGCACGATATGCAGGACCACCCAGCCCACCGCGACTAGAACGGTCAGCAGGATCGCGAGCGGCTTTGCAGCTGCACCGAGAATGCTGAACGTCGCGCCGACGAGCACGCCGGGCAGGATATGCGACGGAGCCCAGGCGAGCGCCGACACGACATTGACGGCATAGAACCGACTGACCGCCATTCCCAGCGTGCCGGCGAGGAGCGGAACGAAGGCGCGGACGCCCGGTGTGAAGCGCGCGAAAAAGATACTTTTATCGCGATGACGGTTGAAAAAGGCTTCGCTGCGCTGAATCAGCTCAGGATGCCGGTTCAGTGGCCAGAGGCCAAGAATCTCGCGGCGGTATCGGTGCCCGAGCCAGAACGAAAGACCATCCCCCGCAATGGCGCCTGACGTGGCGGCGATCAGCAACGGCCAGAGCAATAACACGCCGCTCGGCACCAGGGTGCTGAGCGCAAGAATCACGGCGGTGCCGGGAACGACGACACCGATGATCGGGATTGACTCGGAAAGTGCCAAGAGAAACACGGCCAGATACACGATATGCGGGTGCGCCGTGAGTAACTCGATGATCGATGAGACCAAGGACGTCATATTTCGCGGCTGCCTATGGAGGACCAGTGGGGCGGCGATCGACACGGGTGTCTGCAATTCCCGTCTGCACAATCAGTTTGCACAACAGACTAAGCATAGCTACTCATTAACTATCGCTTCGCCCACCGGCTGTTTTTGGTCCAGCGTCGAGACTCTCGGGGTCTGTGATGGAGAGCTGCAGACGGCAGGATTGCCTGGCCCTTTGAACTCAAGGATGTCGAGGAGGTTCTGATTGGGCCACGCTGGCCCTTAGCGCTCTGGCTACCTTGGCTTGAATCTCGTAAGCAGGCGCCTCGACGGCTGTGTAATCACGGGTATAGCGAGTGGAAAACTCCCGAACTCCCCATTGCTGGTACTGCTGCACGTGCTTCAATTCATGCGCCCACAGCGCGACATTGTTAAGAGCATCATCGGCACTGCGAAAGACGATGATGTCTATCAGGGTGACTGCAGTGACATCAGGATTCTGCAGCATGGTGTTTGCGGCGTTAAGCTCCACATCATCGCCTACCTTGTAGCGAGCCGAATCAAGCACTTGAATGTCATAGTAGGGTTCGAGTTGGGCCCGGATATTCAGCGGGATTGTCCGAATATCGCCAGTTGCCGCGGTGTCGCGCGATTGCACGATCCAACTCTGTAATCCAGTGGAAGCTATTTGGCTCATGTTCTCAAAAATCGACCCGGTCTCCTCTTTGGAGCCCGGAGCACAAAAACAAGTAACCACGCAGACTTCGTACTGCCCTTTTGGGCAGGCGTAAGCAGAAAACGAAGTGCCAACGGAAAAGAGCAGTGCCGATAGCCGGAAAGCTTGACGTAAAAAGACAGCTGACAATTGGTTCTCCCAGAGGTAGTGGCGGTCGGCAGGTGATGCTTCTGGTAGCTCGCACCTGGTGTTCAACCGCGCGTTGGACCGTTGCGGCCACCGTTTGTTGCCTTCACAGCCCACAGCTTTTTCAGGCCAGCACCGACCAAGTGCTGGCTGCAAGTACCGCACGCGCCACATCGCTTGGATCGGCCACTTGACGATATCCTGCTACGGGCGGCGTTACCCGACTCTGTGCCGGCGCATTCAAACGCCAGTTCGGCACGTCACCCGGCACTTGGCGCAGACAATCAGCATGAGAAGATCCGGAGCCGATGGAGACTCACTCAGCCGCATTCGGCATGCCATGATCTATACTCGCTCGTTAGTTGAATTCCTCATGCCTAGAAGTTTGCCGTTGGGCGGATTGATCTCTTCCTTCAGGAGAGTTTCGTATGCCAGATGACGCCAATTTTGAAGCGCCCGTCGCGCCCGATGTAAGCGGTGTAACGGACTTGCCCCCGGAAATGATTCAACAGTTGAAGGTGCGATTGACAGACGCGGCCAAGTTGCATGATGTCTTGGCCGATCCGATCATGTTTAACGGCGGCACTATCCTGGTGTTGCTGTTGACGACACTGGCGACGCTGTTACCCGCTACAAACTTTACTTGGGTGGCACCTTTGTGTTCTGCGCTCGCCGGGTTGTTCGTCGCAATGGAGCGAGCCCTCGGATTCGGTGCCCGTTGGCGTTATCACCGTGAAATGCGTTTTGCCTATGAATCAATTATCGACATGCTGGATTTTCTTCCGGTAATTCCCGCCTCCGAGCGCCCGAAATATATCCGCGATATCTTTTCGGCATTGTATGCGGTTCGATCTCGGGAGTCGGCGATCCCGAATGCAGGGACTAATTCGGCACCTACTTGATTACGATTCCAAACTACCTGCTTCGCTGCGGCTCAACCGGGGGGGCTTCAGTCGGCTTCATATCTTTTAGGCGTCGGTTAGCCACGACGTTATAAATGGCTGCTTTGCGATTCACCGCACCAGTTGCTCCAGCAACTCAGGCGTCACGTAGTGCGGTCCGTCGAACAGGTAGAGCGGATAACCGTCATAGGCCGCGAGTTGCGGTTTGAGTTCGGCCGCGGTCGCGGAGCGGAATCCGCCGCCGAAGTTGGGGCGAAAGGCTTCGACGATGATTCGCACACGGTCCTTGCCCAGGCGCTGGCGCATGGCGTCGGCGTAGGTTCGGGCCACCGGTGCGGTGCGGGCGTAGACGCCGACGCCATCTTGGAAGAACACGCCGATGTCATCCGGCAGCCATTGCTTGAGCCAATCGGCGGTGGCGGCGGGGCCGATGTTGGCGCCGTCGTAAACACTGATCCATAACGGTCGCGGCAGCTTGGCCAGCAGGGCGGGCAGTTCTTTGGCGCGGGTCCAGCTGGGGTCGATTTCGGCCGGGAAATACCAGCCGGTGACGTGTAGCGGCGTAGGCAATTTGGCGATGCGTTCCGAGACAGCGGCCAGTTGCTCGATGTTGTCCCGTGAGCGGTTCTCGCTGAAGTAACCGGCCAGCCCGAGAATGACATCCTGCGCCCAGGGCGCCTTGGCGATACGGGGCCAGTCAGGCAACACCGGCACGGTGGGCAGGCCGGTACCGGGAACGAATGCCTGATCGTCGACGACGGTCCATTGCACCAGCAGCTCATGGGCGCCGAGTTTTTCCCAGTGGCCGTTGATGCCGACGGTCTTGTTGTCCGGCTGCCAGACGATGCCGACAATCCCCGGGTCAAGAGCCTTGGTGTGTGTCACGTAGAGCATGCCGGAACCTGCGCCGAGGGTAGCGATAAGCAACAGGGCGACAACGGTCGCGCGACTGGCGGTATAGCCAAAGATTTTCACAGGGCTGCCTTTTTCAGGGGCGGGGGATATGCCCACGTCGAGGGCAGGTTAAACCCCAGGCACAAATAAACTCGAACGTTCATACCAGTCCTCAATAGGAATACGTCAGGCGAGCGAACACGCCTTGAGCGCGGTCATCGCCCAGCACCTTCACGCGGTACTGCAGAGAAAAATCCACGTAGGAGCGTGGGGCGTTGTAGGCATCTTCGCGGAACCAGTACCGGACGTTGTTGCCGACGCCGATGCCTGCGGCCTTACCGGATGATGAGCTCGTGCTGCCGTCGGTATCGGTCTCGCTGTTCATCTTTGAGTCATAGTCGAATGCGGCCACGACATGGGGGAAGCTCACCCAGTGTGAACCTGCGCCGCCGATGGCGTAACTGCGGCCGACCTGCCATTCGCTGTTGAAATAGTCACGCGAGTCATTGATGTAATGACCGCCTTCAGCGAACAACTGCGAGGTCCACCAGCTGGAGGTATCGACCCGCAAATCGGTCCCGATACTTGAGCTATAGCCCAGGCGCACCAGCCAGTCACCGTTGACGTCTGACGACCCCAAGGGGAACGTGCGCTCAATGGCGGCCATCACGTTCAGCGCCGTGAACGGCTTGACCCGCACACCAACGGCGCCTTGCAGGGCATCGATACCGCTAGCCGAATCGCTGTTCTTGCTCCATAGCGTGTCGGTGACGCGACCGTAGAGTTCGACGAAGCGTGCATTGCGATAGCCCAACGGGCGCCAGGACAGTTCGGTGCTGTTTTGCAGGCTGTCGTTGCTGTTACTGCCGCTGCTCGGCGCTGAACTCAGACCGCTGCTGGAACTGTTGCCGCGATAACTGGTAGTGCTGATCAAGCCCCAGGTACGCGACACATCAGCCACCGCGCGACGGGTGTCGAAGAGCTGCTGCGGAGACATGTCGAGTTCACCGGCACTTTTTGCGTCGATGACTCGCTTGAAATAGGTGACGGCTTGCTCATCGTCATTGACCCGCATGGCGTTGTAGGCGGCATCCTGCGTTGCCGTCGGTGAGAGCCGGCTGCCAGCATCGGCCTTGCGAAACGATTCACGGGCGCGGTCATCGTCGCCTGCCTGGACCGACAAGTAGGCGATCTGCAGGTCGCTCATCGCTTCCAGTTCGCCGGTGTCCCGCGCCTGTTGCAGCCGTTCGCGCGCAGTTCTTCTCTGGCCGATGGCGGCATACAGACTGGCCTCTTCGTAAGCCGGCAAGCTGCCCAGGGCCAAGGCCTGGGTAAAATCCTGGCGTGCCCCGGTATCGTCCCCCGATTGTTGACGCAAGAAGCCGCGCTGGCTCAGCAGCCGGGCGTCATCGCCATTGACCTTGAGGCCATCGCTGGCCGCCGCGATGGCTTCGGGCACATGCTTCTGGTCGGTCAGGGCTCCGACCAATAGGCGTCGATACGCCGGGTTGTGCGGCGCGCGGCCGACGGCTTGGTTCGCCTGGGCAACCGCCGTTTCGAAGTCCTTGCGGGCCAGGGCCGCATAGGCCTGGGCGGCGAGGTCGGTTCCGTCGTCGCGTTGGTTGCCCGGCCAGATATCACACACCAGGCCGAAGGCCGTTTCCTGACAGTTCAGGGCTGGAGCAGGGACGTGAGCGGCAGTGTTCAGATCCCCATTGTTTTTCTGCCGCAGCGCCATTCGGGCGGCGCTGCGGCGACGGGCGACTTCGCCGCTTTCATCGTCGACCAGTGGTTGCAGATGATCGAGCGCCTGCTGCGGCTCGCCATGGGCCAGTGCGGCGTCGGCGGCGAAGAAGCGAATGTTGCGGACTTGCGCTTGCGGCAGGTCATCGATGGCGAGGGCCTGCTTCAGGTCAGTTTGAGCGGCTTGAGTCTTACCCTGCCGATCAAGGGCGTAGCTGCGCAGAATCCACGGTGCGATTTCCCCGTCATCCTGTGCCAATGCAGCGGACGCGGCTTGCTCGGCCCCAGGGTAATCGTGGGCGGCGAGCAGGGCGCTGATCAGCAGTTGCTGGTTGGCGCCGATTTCCGGGGCCCAGGCGACGGCTTTTCTGGCCTGATCCACGGCCAGCGGCACATGGCCTTGCTGTAGGGCGCGATAGCCCTGAACCGCCAGCGGCACCGCCAGTTGACGACGAATCGCTGTGCGCCGCATCAGCAACGCGTCGTCGTCCGGGAACATCGCAAGCGCCTGGGTGGTGGCTTGATCCGCTTCCTGCAGATGCGGTTGGCGCTGCAAGGACTCGATCAGCAGCAGTCGATAGTCCATGCGTTTAGGCGCCTGAGCGATGGCCTTGCGTGCGGCCTGGGCAGCAGCGCCGAAGTCATCGCGGTCATAGGCTGCGAAGGCCTGGGCAGCGGCGCCGAAGCCCGGAGCCTGACGTGATTGCGGGTAGCGCCTGGGATGATCACGCAGGTCCTTGTCGCGCTGAGCCAGCACAATCAGCGTGTTCAAACGCTGGATATCGGCGCGCTGACGTAGCGCTTCGCGAGCCTTGGCGATGGCCAGGTCATAGTCTTTGCGCTCGTAAGCGCTGTACGCCTCGTTGGCGGTGACATAGGCCGGACCGGTCAATGGCAATGGCAGCGTCTGGGCATGAGCAAACGCAGGTATCAGGCTCAGCCCCGTGGCCATGAGGGTCAGTAAGGGGCGATTCATGCAGGAAGCTCCGCAGGGTAGTGGCTGTGCTGACGTGCCACGGCTTTTTCGATGGTGGCGCGAGGCAGCACGCCGCTGTCGACCAGATAGTCGCCAATGCGGCCATGATGCTGCGGGCGGTACTGCAACATCGCGCGGCTGAACACATCGCGATCCAGCAGGCCCATTTCGATCAACAGGTCGCCCAGCAATGGCGCTCGGGCATCCGGCACGGATTGGCCTTCGCGCACGTTCAGTTGACGCAATTGCGCGACGATTTCGCTCTCCCGGGCAATCAGCTGCACCGGTTCGCTGCCCAGTTCGTCGCTGACCTGTTGCAGGCCTTCGGCCGGCAGTGGGCTGGCCACGGCGACTTGCGCTCGGCCGTCGGCATTCAAGCCAAGCGGCACCACGCGCCAGCGCAGGGCGAATTCGTCGTCCAGCGTCTGGTTCGAGTCCCGCGCCTTGGCGGCCACATCGAACACCCGCGGCAAGTCGTTCTGAAAGGCGATGGCTTCCGCGAGCGTTTCGTCGTCCAGCCAGCCGTTGCTGAGCAAAATCCGCCCCAATGGCATGTGCCGGGTTTTCTGTTCGACGAGAGCATTTTGCAGGTCGGTTTCGTTGATCGCCTGCCAGGACAGCAACACGCTGCCCAGTTTGCGCGGTGCGGCAGCGACCAGGTCGGTGGACGGGAAGTCGTGCATGGTCTTGTCCCACACCAGTTTGCGGTTCAGCGCCTTGCCAACCAGGAACATGCGCCAGGCCCGTGACGCGGCCATGAAGTTGACGAAGTTGCCCACCACCATGCGCGGGATCGACAGCAAACCATGCTGCCAGCCGTACAGCACGGTGGTGAAATAGCAGCGATGCGCGATGCGCCAGGCCAGCGCGATACCGTTGGCCAGCAGCAGGTATTGGATAAAGCCGTTGGTTTCAAACGGCGTCGGGAAACTCACGTCCCACAGTCCGCTCTGGCGCAAAACAATCAGGCCCAGCAACTGCACCAGAATCACGTAGGCGATGATGCTGACGAACGCCGTCACTACGCCTTTGCGGTCGCGAAACAGTAGATAACGGTTGGCCAGCGAGCCGCTCCAGCCCATTTGTTCCCAGCCTTGCAGCCCGATGCCCAATGTCCAGCGGGCCTTCTGGCGGAACGCGGTGCGGAAGGTGTCGGGAAAGAATTCGCGCACGCACAACGGCATCTTCAGGGTCGATTCGTAAGGCTTGCGAAACCATGATTTGCGCAGCACGCGAAACTGCACCGGGAAGCGCACGAAGATCGCATTCATACCGACCTTGGCCAGGCGTGCGCCGACGTCGTAGTCCTCGGTGAGGCTGTCGGTGTTGAATGGCTGGTTCTGGGTTTCCCCGGCCAACACTCGCAAGGCACGATGTGAAAAACAGGTGCCGACCCCGGCAGATGGCACGGTATCGGTCATGCTTTCTCGCACCACCAGATCCTTGCCATGCCATTCGGCGAATTCGTCCATGTAGGTGCCGGCCACCCATTCGTACCAGTTGCGCTCCAGCGAAACCACGGGCAACTGGATCATGTCCTTGCGCGGCAGCAAGTAGTTGAACAGGCGCAATTCCAGCGGGTGCAGCACGTCTTCGCTGTCGTGCAGCACGACGCCGGCGAAGGTCATGCCGTGGGTTTTCTCGTGCAGGAAAATCGCCTGGATCACCCAGTTCAGGCAGTCGGCCTTGCAGGTCGGCCCGGCATGCGGGACTTCCACGCGATGCAGCTGCTTGTAGCGCCGACGCATGCGCTCCACTTCATCGATGGTGCGTTGGTCGTTGATGTAGGTGCCGACAAAGACCACATAGTTCTGGTAGTCCAGGGTCGACACCATGTTCTCGATCATCGGCGCGATGACGTCGTATTCCAGCCAGGCCGGAACCATGATTGCCAGCGGTTGTTCATCCCGGGCCATCAGTTGCTCGGCGGTCAGCGGCCGGTACTTGCGACCCACGGTGAATTTGCGGAACAGGCGACGAGACCAGTACCACAGGTCAATGAACAGATCGTCCAGGCTGGAAATCAGAATCAGCACCGCGACCACGATGGTCGAGGTCTCCAGGAAGCTGTAGTAGTGGGCCAGCCAATAGGGCCAATAAAGCGACGTCATCGAGGGTTACCGTTACTGGCGATTGCGACGGGCGTTACGGCCGGCCAGCAACAGGATGAGGACCAACAGGATGCCACCGGGAATCAGCCACAACAGCGACGGTGTGCGCCAGGCGTCCAGCCCCTTGGGTTCTTCGTGGTCGATCAATTGGCTGCCACTGGGGTCCTGGGTGTCGAAGGTGGTCAGCGTACCGTTGTCACCGAGGATGGCGACGTCGCCGCGACTCAGCAGAACCTGCCTGGCGAAGCGGGGGGCGTCGGTGCCCAGTGTGCGATAGACCAGACCGTGCTGGCCGCCGCTTTCCACGGCTTGCAACGAAGCCAGGTGGTTGAGGGGATGCACGTCGAGCAACACCTGATCCTTGTGATTGATACGCAGGCGGCCCTGCTCGTCGACCTGCACCGACTCTTTGCTGTCCTTGATCGGCAACTCGAAGGCCAGGAAGGCTTTGTCTGGCGTGACTGAGACTTTCGGGTCGGCGCTGACCTTCAATTGCGCACGTAGCGGCGAAACACCGGCGGCGTCAGCCACCGAAATCACCTGCGGCAAACTGCTTGCCGGGTGTTCGAGGTAGGCCTGTGGCACGAGGATCTGCGCGTTCACGGCAAAGCGTGCAGCCATGCCGGAGAAGTCATCATCCAGCGCAGTCTTTTCCAACACGATATGGCTGGTCGGCAGCACCGAGACCGGGAAGGCTTGTGGCGTTTCGAGGCAGCGATCACTGACCGGCTGGCGCTGGAACGACACACGCAGCACGTTGGTCGAGCCCACGGCGTAACGTGGGATCCGCGCTTCAATGCGTTGCTTTTCTCCGTTGGCCACGAGCTGTTGTGCGCCAATCAGATAATCGTTGAGAAACAGTGAGGCCACCGGTGCGGTGTCCGAGGCGCCGGGTGCGGCGGACACATCGATCACCGCCTTCACCGGCAGACGTCCGTCGTAGGCCACGCTGCCCAGAGGGAACGAGGTGCTCCAGTCGGATTTGGCCAGCACGTCGATCGCGCCGGGTTTGCCGCCCAGGCGCGACAAGGCCACACGGCCGTCGGCGCTCAATGGCAACTGTGCTTCGCTGACGGTCAATTGGCGGCTGCGTGCCAGTGTGTTCCAGGCCGAGCTGAACAAGGCCAAGGCCTTGCCGGTCGCTTGCGGCGCGATCGTCAGCACCGGGCGTGTCCCCAGCAATGCCAGTCGCACATTGTCCGTGCCGGTGGCGGCCAGGCCTGCATTGATATGCCGTACACGCCATTGCGCGAAGGCGCTGGCTGCGGTGGCGTCGAGACCTTGAATCTGACTTTGCAGCGCATCCAGAGACTCATTGACGGCCTTGAGCAGTTGCGGGTCGTTGATGGCCAGATCCGCCTGGACGTTCGGGGTTTGCCCCAACATCAGCAGCGCGCCGATTTGCGCCGGGTTCTCCAGGACGTGCGGGCCTTTGCCGCTGAGGCTGGCGAACGCTGGAATAGTTTGCAGCTCGGCCGGGATACGCAGGCCAGTCAGGTCAACGCTGTCCTGTACGGCAGGATAGGGCAGGATGTGGCTGTGCTTGCCGATCCGTTCCAGTGCCACGCCCAGACGCCAGGCGGCGTCGTAGCTTTCGGCGGTTAGGGTGCCCGGCGCGACCATGATCCCCGGTTTGCCGGGCAGTGCCGTCCAGGCTGCACCAACGTCCTGTAACTGGCTGGCGTCGTAGCTGTAGTTGAGGCGGGTGTCCGGTTCGATACGCAATACGTTGCCGATGGCGCGTTCGTCTTCGCACAACACGCGGGACACGATCGACGACCAGGCAATACCCAGGCGCACCGAACCGCTGTCACGCGCGGTCTTGTCCACGCCCAGCGTGACGCTGGCGTCACCTTGAGCTTCGCTGAGCCCTTCGGCGCGCACCGGATAACCGTCCAGCGACAGCAGCAAGGTGTTGCGGCCGCCTTCGCCGTTGAGGTAGCTGGCGTCGAAATTCAGCGTGGCATCGGTCAGTGGTACGCCCGCCGGCACGGGTAAATACAATTCGCGCCGGGCATCGGTGGAACCCAGGATGATGGGGGCGTCGATCCCCAGATCGCTCAAGCGGATCTCACGCTCCTGCCGAGTGTCGGCGTTGAGTCGGTTGATCGCCTGGGTGAGCGGGCTGTCCGCGGCCAAGGCGAAGGTCGGCATGAGCGCGAGCAGGCTCACGCCACAGGCAAGGGCGCTGAGCGCCCCCGTATGGATGGCAACGGAAGACTTCATTCAGGTAGATCTCGAGCTGATAAGGGGAGGAGCGGTTCGGTTTAGAGAGAGGTGAAAGCCGGGTAATTTTCCTCGGGCACAGGCACCGCTGTCGGGTAATGCAGGAACTTGGGCAATGACTGCCGAGCGACGACGAACTCATCGACCGGACGACCCATCAGCGCGTCGACGATGCGCGCACTGGCGCAGCCATCGCCGTATGGGTTGGCCGCCTGGGAGCATCGGCGCCATAGCAACTCGTCATCGAACAACGCGTTGACACCCGCGATGATCGAGTCCGGCGAGGTCCCGACCAGGCGCACAGTGCCCGCCGCGACCGCTTCGGGGCGCTCGGTAACGTCACGCATGACCAGCACGGGTTTACCCAGTGAGGGGGCTTCTTCCTGCACGCCACCGGAGTCGGTGAGGATCACGTGTGCCCGTTGCATCAGGCGCACGAAAGCCAGGTAGTCCAGTGGCTTGATCAGGTGCACATTGGGCAGGTCGCCCAACTGCTCGGTGACCGGGCCCATGACATTGGGGTTCAAGTGCACCGGATAGACGATCTGGATGTCGGCACGCCGGGCCAAATGGCTCAGGGCCTTGCAGATGTCGAGGAAGCCTTCGCCGAAGTTTTCCCGACGATGCCCGGTGACCAGCAATACCTTGCGGCCGGGTTGCAGGAACGAGAATTGCTCATCCAGGCCTGCACGCAGGTCAGCGTCGTGTTCGATGCGCTGCGCGGTCATCTGCAAAGCGTCGATCACCGTGTTGCCGGTCACGAAAGAGCGCCCCTGCAAACGCTCGTCGAGCAGGTTTTTTTGCGACTCGTGGGTCGGCGCAAACAGCATGTCCGCACCCAGGTCGATGCAGCGACGATTCATTTCTTCCGGCCACGGGCTGTAGATGTCACCGGTGCGCAGGCCGGCTTCCACATGGCCGACCGGGATGCGTCGATGGAACGCAGCCATCGCGGCCACCATGGCCGAAGTGGTATCGCCATGTACCAGCACCCGATCCGGCTGGGCCATTTCCAGCACCGGATCAATCGCTTCGTAAAGCGCCGCAGTCAGCGAATTGAGCGTCTGGTGCGGCGTCATCACATCGAGGGTGTAATCGGCCTTGAGGTTGAACAGATCCAGCACCTGTTTAAGCATGCTTTGATGTTGGCCGGTGATGCATATCTGCGAATGAATGCCAGGTTCCGCAGCGAGGGCTTTGACTAAAGGCGCCATCTTGATGGCTTCAGGACGGGTACCGAAGATCGAAAGGACTTTAAGCCTTGAATGATGGCGGACGATGATGCCTTCCTCGCGCAGTTCTAGTGCGCAACACAAAAGCTGCCCCAAGTTATATTGAAACTTGAGCCACGCTAGCGTTATTTGAGTTTAGTAAAGGCCGGGATAGTCAGCGTGAGCGCTGATGTTCACTTCATGTGAGAGGGGACGTCGCCTGGAAACCCGGAAGCTGCCGGATTATTAGCATCAAAGGTGAATATTTTAAAGCGTTATGTGTGGGTTTTTATTTAATTATAAAGTTTGAAACTTTTATATTCGTGGTCGGTCACTTATGGTTTTTAATGATTTTATGAGGTTTTTATTTAAGTGTTGTTGAAGTTTTATATTATTGATTTGTATGGCTATTTTATATTTTTACTCCGTTCGTCAGTGCGTATGAATTATTCATGGGTTGTAACGGTCGCGTCGGCGCTGTAAAGGGTCTGTTTCTCTGAAGAATGGTGGTTGTGGCGGTCACTTAAATGACGCCTGAATATTGTCGCGATGCAGTAGGGTAATAAGTTTTTGTGAAAGGGTAAATAACGCATTAATAGGGGATGATGTTTTAAGAAAGTGTTCGCCAGTGTACTTGGCCTGTGTTTCAACAGAATCAGCCGATAGCAGTTCCTTTGCCATCAGCGATTTCTGTGAGTCGAGCGCAAGTCCGCTCCAGGCCTATCGCAGCCTGTCCTGGCTGACCAAAATAGACCTTGGCGGACAGTCAGGACACTAGCGTCAGGTTTCGGATTGATGAGCCGCCCAGTGTTTCATCTCTTCGGCAATGAAGTGGTTCACCAGGTCGCTGTACATCTTCTCGATGGCATCCGGGCTCAGGCCCTCGGCTTCGGCCCATTCGCGTCGAGTTGCCAGCATGGCCTTGAAACGCTCCGGAGCGCGCACCGAAGTCACCGAGGTCTTGAACTTCGAGGCGGCCAGCACGTAGTGAAAACGCTTGCCCAACAGCTTGATAACGGCCTGGTCCAGGGCGTCGATTTCGCGTCGGATATCTTCCATGCCTGCACACTCTGCGGGCTGCAACTGATTGATGACTTCCATGTAGGTGACTCCGTTTGTTGAAAAAATCGTGGGATTCAAGTGCCGATTTTACGACGGCTACGCAGCCTCGCGAGCGCTGATAAATTCGATGAGCGCTTTCAAGGCGGGTGGCACATGCCGCCGGCTTGAGTAGTAAAGAAAGAACCGGCTGGGCGGTGCTTTCCACTCCTGGAGTATTTCTCTGAGATGCCCGTTCCGGAGATCGTCGCGCACCAGCTCCTCGTAGACATAGGCAATACCAGCGCCATCTTTCGCTGCCTGGATCATCAGCGCATCGTCTTCCAGAGTCAGCGGGCCGGTGACGGACAACCGTATCGGTTGACCGTCGGCTTGATACTCCCAGGCGTAAAGTTTGCCACTGGGAAAACGCCTGGCAATGCACGCATGGTCGAGCAAGTCGCGGGGGACGTGCGCGGTTCCCTTCGCGGCCAGATAAGCATCCGCAGCAACGGTCACGAACGATTGAGGTGCGCCGACAGGGACTGCGATCATGTCACCGGCCAGGCTTTCACCAAAGCGGACTCCAGCGTCAAACCCCTCATTGACGATATCGGTCAATCCATCATCGGTGATCAGGTCCAACTGAATACGTGGATACATGGCCACGAAGGGCGCCAGCACTTTCGCAAACACGATGCGAGCCGCCGGACGCGCCACGTTGAGGCGAAGTTTGCCAGTGGGCACTTCCTGCATCGAGGTCAATTGCGCCAATGCATCGTTAACCTGGTGCAGGCTCGGGACCAGCGTCGCCAATAGCTGCTGGCCGGCCTCGGTCGGGGTCACGCTACGAGTGGTTCGGTTCAGCAGTCTGATGCCCAAACGAGCTTCCAGCGCTCGCATTGCGTGACTCAACGCGGAAGCCGAAACGCCACGTTCGTCGGCGGCCTTGCGAAAGCTGCGATGGCGAGCGACGGCGGCGAAGGCGTCGAGTTCAGAGAGATCGGGGTGATAACTCATGAGTGTTGTTCAGTAGTTCAAATACGATTACCTATCTTATCGTCATGAGACCTCTGCCGGATACTTCCTCCATCATTCGTGGAGAGGTGGCTATGCAAAACAATCGTCTTGGATCATCGGATTTTCTGATTTCACCGATTGGCCTGGGAACCTGGGCAATCGCCGGCACCGGCTGGGAGTACAGTTGGGGAGCGCAGGATGACAAGGACAGCCTGGGCGCACTTGAATATGCCGTCGAACGCGGCGTGAACTGGATTGACACCGCTGCGGTTTATGGCTTGGGCCATGCAGAGCAATTGGTGGGGCAATTGCTGCGGCGGGTGCCGGCGTCACGGCGTCCTTTGGTGTTCACCAAAGGCAGTTTGGTCTGGGACCCGGTCACGAAGAAGATTTCGCATTCACTGGCCCCTCAATCCTTGCTCGCCGAGATCGACGCAAGCTTGCGCCGGCTTCAAGTCGAGACGATCGATCTTTATCAGATCCACTGGCCTGCTTTTCCTGCCGACGCCAGCAGTGAAGGCATTGAAGTGGCGCTTTCGGCTTTGGCCGCCGCGCGCGATCAAGGAAAGATCCGCGCGATTGGTGTATCGAATTTCGATGTCGCTCAACTCAAGCGGGCGCAGGCGGTGACAGAGATCGTTTCGCTCCAACCGCCATACTCAGCCTTGATGCGGGACATCGAGCAGGACGTTCTGCCATTCTGTGAGCAGGCCGGGATGGGTGTGCTTGCCTATTCCACGCTTCAATCAGGGCTGCTTTCCGGCAGCATGACGCGCGAACGCATCTCGCAACTGCCCGAAGACGATTGGCGCAAGGCCCGAAGTGCTGATTTCCAGGAGCCCCGTTTGAGTGCGAACCTGGCATTGGTTGACGTCATGGCACGTATTGGAGAAAGGCACGGGGTGAGCGCTGCTGCGGTCGCCATCGCCTGGGTACTTCGCAAACCGGTCGTGACGGGCGCCATTGTCGGAGCCCGCCATCGTGCGCAAGTAGACGGGCTGATTGCAGCCCTGGAGTTGCGCCTCAGCGCTGCGGAAATCGATGAAATTCGACCGTTCCTGCCGGCGGGCATGGGAACGAATGTCCCTGGTGCCGCCTGACACTATTGAGAAGAGGATGAGTGTTCAGTTTTGCATACTGAACGCAGGCGTTCGATGGGTAGCAGAGCGGTCGATCAAGATCGCAATGCTACCCATCACAACACCGATCAAGCCCGGCGGCGCGGTCAGCACCACCATCCACATGCGAGAGAAGTTCTGCAGTTGCAGCATAAGTGACGGCAGTTTCGCTTCGATCTCCTTGAGCAACGGCTGGATCTGCTGCGTCACCGATACACCTTGCTATTAGTTTTTGCACTCCGCCATCACCACATGACAGGTCGTCGGCGTGCCACCGGATTGGCCGGCATAGCGTATGCAGTTATCCATGGACTTTTGACGAGCCTTGTCCAGGGTGGAGCCCCAGGCCAGGCCGCCCTCGCCAGCAGTGGGTAGCGCTTTTGCATAGCAACTTGAGCCTGCGCTTGAGTCTGTACTTGAGGCCGAGTAGCGGGCCGTGGAAGTTTTGCCCGCACAGCCCGCGGTCAGGGCCAGGTTGATGACGAGCAGGGAAGGGAGGATCCATGACGAGCATTGGCGTGCTGTTTTGCCGATCATCCCATTTTCCCCTGTATCAAGAGGCTTGAGGCGTGTTTGTGGTCGTGTTCTATTTAGATTAGACGGTGTTGCGCCTGCCTTGGTTAAAACGGCTCGTTAAATAAACGAGCCGTTGTTGTGAAGGTGTTCAGCGGGGCAAGTGCATGGATGTCAGATCACCTCAAAGGCGGTCCGCATCAATCACAGCCTTGGCGAACGCCTGCGGATCTTCCTGCGGCAGGTTGTGGCCGATGCCGCCGCTGATCAGCCGGAACTCGTATTTGCCGGTGAAGCGCTTGGCGTAATCCTCGGGGGCCGGGTGCGGCGCGCCGTTGGCATCGCCTTCAAGGGTGATGGTCGGCACGCTGATGGAAGGCGCCGTGGCCAGTTTCTGCTCCAGCGCTTCGTATCGGCTCTCGCCCTGGACCAGGCCCAGGCGCCAGCGGTAGTTGAACACGGTGATGTCGACATGGTCGGGATTTTCCAGCGCCTTGGCGCTGCGGTCGAAAGTGGCGTCGTCGAACGCCCATTTCGGCGAAGCCAGTTGCCATATCAACTTGGCGAAGTCGTGGGTGTTTTTCTCGTACCCGGCGCGACCGCGATCGGTGGCGAAGTAAAACTGATACCACCACTGCAATTCAGCCTTGGGTGGCAGCGGGTTCTTGCCGGCCGCCTGATTGCCGATCAGATACCCGCTGACCGAGACCAGCGCCTTGACCCGTTCTGGCCACAGCGCCGAGACGATGTCGGCCGAGCGTGCGCCCCAATCGTAACCACCGAGCACGGCTTGTTTGATCTTCAGCGCATCCATGAAGTCGATGACGTCGCTGGCCAGCGCAGCCGGTTGGCCATTGCGAACGGTTTTATCGGACAGAAAATGAGTATCGCCATAGCCACGCGCATACGGCATCAGCACTCGATAGCCCTTCGCGGCAAGCAACGGGGCGACCTCGTCATAGCTGTGAATGTCGTACGGCCAGCCGTGCAGAAGAATCACCACTGGCCCATTAGCCGGGCCTGTTTCGGCGTATGCCACGTCCAGCAGGCCGGCGTTGACATGCTTGAGCGGGCCGAACGGGGAGGGTGTTGCATGAGTGGCACCAGCATTGACCGAGGTTGGCTGCGCCGCGGTGGTCGTTTGTGCGTGGGCCGCACCGAGAGCGCTGAACAGGGTAAACGCGAGGATCGACGAGCCGAGCAGGCGGTGGCGGGTTTTGCCGGTTTTGTTCTGCAGTGCCATCTTCATGTGATGTCTCCGTTGCAAGTCGTTGGCCAGGGGATCTGGCTGAGCCCCTTGAAACCTTGCTTGCATTTGAACGTAGCGACGTATCTGGTCTGTGTCGAATCGCAGGCCTGGTGAAAAATCATGTATCGAGAGGCTAATCAGACACACTGTGATACATAAGGAGAGATCTCGGTATCAAATCGCATGTCTGAAAAAGGTGGGGCCATTGAAATTAAAGTTCAGCCACGTCGATGTTCTCGTCAAAGACCTTGAGGAAGCGTGCAAGTATTACGCCCGTGTCTTCAGCGCCAGAATTTCAAAGACACTTGATTGGCAGCGCGACGTTTTGCATGTGCGCTATGCGATCGTCATGTTCGGAACGGAGCGCCTTATGCTGGTGCAACCGTTTACCGGAAATCTCAAGGCTCTGATGGACGCCAACGGCGAAGGCACCATCTACCGGCACTGCTATTCCACACCGGACATCGAGGCAGCCTACGACGAATTGATCGACGCAGGCGTCCAGCCGGAAGATGAGAACGGCAAACCGCTGTCTCGCGATAACCTCCAGACGCCAAGTGGGACACGCATACTCTGGTTACCGAAACGCTTCGGGCATTTTTCTATTGAGTTGCTTGAAGAGAAAGAGCTGGAGGCATTTATCAAGGAGGCATTTGCCGAGGAGGGCTGAGGGAGGGCGCTCGGCATTGCCATGCTGACTGCCGATTGGTCCAGGCTCTACGTGGTCACTGCGAGCGGATGTCGAGACTGACCCCCATAAACCGTGGCGCTAAGGAAGAGCGTGGGCCATCGACTGTCGTAGAGTGAAATGTTGCTGGTTAGCGCCATGGTGCTTCTTCATTGTGTCCACTGGCAACAAACTATGGTCGCTTGCTCCCGACAAAATAAAAAACAGCGCTGAGCAGGAAAAACACTATGCCAGCGATGATCAAACCGTACAAAAAGTAATGCTCATGGGGCGTTAGGTATACAACCGAACCGTGCGTATCCAGCGGGTAGGTTTTTCCACTTTGAAGATCCGGCGTTCTCAGTCCGTGAGCATCAAAGTATTTCCAGGCAAAAAATGAAGAAAACCAAAAGCCTAAGGCCAGTACTCCCACGACGCGTTTAAGTGCATTCATTCTCTCGTCTCCCAGATTTTGTATCGCCAGATTGCCTCTGATTACAGATTGATCTTGTGAGCCGCTATCGGTATATCCCTCTCCTTCGGTGGTTTCGTCTTTTAATTGCAGCGTAGAAGATAAAGAAGATGGACGCGGCGTGCTCGATGGAGAATGTAATAAAGAAAAAGTTGTCAGTCATTGGGTGCGGCATAGAAGTGATTATTGTGTAAGCTTCCATTTGTCCGAATGTCACTGCGAAAATGGTCGCAATAGATACGGCTCCTCCTATTAATCTTTTCAGAAAATTGTCACGTAATCGCCGCAATGAACTCAGATACCAAAGCAAAACGCCCCACTGAACAAAGGCAAATGGCAGGATTGCCAGCCTTCCGATAAATAAGTGTTCGCTTCCGTCGGTCATTTTTACACCCTGACTTTGATGGCTCACTTTCGTCCGCTAGCACCGCACCAATTGCGGGCAAGCCAATGGCCGGGCCGGACATGCTTTCTGATCTGGAAGCTCGCCGGGGTGGGGTATTTCCATGCAGATACCATGAGTGATCTCCATATGTGTGTGTATTTTTTATAAGTTATTTATCAGTCCCCATGTTAAGAAAAAAGACATTAGAAGAGCTAATGTGCCAACTGATCTAAGAATATATAGATAATTGCTTGACCTGATCAAGCTCTTGAATGGGTGATTTTTTGATGCGCCTGCCCGGTCAATCAACTTGATTATAATGCCTTGCGTTTTCTCAGAAAAAAACAAGCACATTATCCCCAGTAAACACATTGATATAATAAAAACTAACAGCCCAATACTCTTCATTCTCACCATCCTGATCCAATCTTCCATGCAGCCTGGAAGGAGTAGTTATAACTAGCACCTAGTTGTGGAGAAACGAATCCAAACCCTGATGCGGCCCCATTACCTAGTGACCACGAATCAGAAACGCCCCCCCCAGCAGCCAGCGGTAGCGTTAATTCCATTTCCCGACAAGCGACGCCCTTACACACCACCACCAAAAAAAATAAAAACCGTAAAAATAGCGATGAATTGAATCGGTATAAAAACAATCAACAACCAGTTCGGCAGTTTTTTTGAGAAGGTCAGCATTAAAGCGCTAATAAGAACTGATGCGGCTGGAAATAATACATAAAGCTTAAGTTGGCCGGAATTGGGGTGGCCAACGGCTTTTTGTGGTGCAATTCCAGAATACAGCTCAATGCCAATAAAAAAAACAATGCATGTCAATAACAAGACAATAGTTAATGCAATACGGACTCCTACTTTGCTCCTTTTTTCTAGTTGACTCATGGTCCAGTTCCTACACTAGGATTAAGGTTGATATAGCCAGCAACACCCAGCGCACTGAAAATTACCGGCCCAATGTACTGGTTTAGAGTAGCATTTGGCCCATTGCCGGTCCCCACAAATTGGGCGCCCACGGCGCCATTCTGGTCGGTAATTGAAGAAAATAAATCCGTCCCCTTTGTTTGCTCGTTCTTTTAATTGCAGCGTAGAAGATAAAGAAGATGGACGAGGCGTGCTCGATGGAGAATGTAATAAAGAAAAAGTTGTCAGTCATTGGGTGCGGCATAGAAGTGATTATTGTGTAAGCTTCCATTTGTCCGAATGTCACTGCGAAAATGGTCGCAATAGATACGGCTCCTCCTATTAATCTTTTCAGAAAATTGTCACGTAATCGCCGCAATGAACTCAGGTACCAAAGCAAAACGCCCCACTGAACAAAGGCAAATGGCAGGATTGCCAGTCTTCCGATAAGTAAGTGTTCGCTTCCGTCGGTCATTTTACACCCTGACTTTGATGGCTCACTTTCGCCCGCTAGCACCGCACCAATTGCGGGCAAGCCAATGGCCGGGCCGGACATGCTTTCTGATCTGGAAGCTCGCCGGGGTGGGGTATTTCCATGCAGATGCCAAGAGTGATCTCCATATGTGTGTATTTTTTTTATAAGTTTTTTATCCATGCCCATATTAAGAAAAAAGATGTAAAGAGGGCTATCGCGCCCACCATCCTAAGCATGTTCAAGTAGTTGTTTGATCTAACCAGGGTCTTGAGTGGGTGGTTTTTTGATGCGTATGCCCAGTCAGCCACTTTTATTGCAATTTCTCGGGTTTGCTCGAGAAAAAACAAGCACATTACTCCTACTGAGAACAGTATAATAATCAATAATAACAATCCGACGCTTTTCATTCTCACCATCCTGATCCAGCCTTCCCAGCCTCTTGGGAGGAATAATTGTAACTAGCACCTAGTTGAGGCGAAATCAATCCAACCCCTGTTGCAAACCCATTACCTGGTGACCACGTCTCAGAAATCCCCCCCCAGAAACCAGCAGCAGCGTTAACTCCATTTCCCGACAAGAAGTTATTGAGCTGATTTTCTATAGCGTTACATGACTGGTTTATCCAGTTTGCAGTAATGCTTCCAGTTATAATGTTAGCAGACTTTCCAAGTTCTGCACCTAATACGCTCCCGTACCAGTTCCCATATCGATCTAAACTAGCAGTTCCCGATCAGCCAAAATACGTGTCCGTTATTGGATTTGGAATTGCGATATTTATATTTACTGCGAGGAAGTCTGGAAGACGCCATAGCCCTAAAGGGTCAATGTAAGAAACCGGATTCCCGCCAACATAACCATACGTATTAATCCCCCCCCGCAAGTCCAATCGGATCTCCCGAGATAAACCGTCCAAAGCCTGGAGAGTAATACCGTGCCCGATAATAATAGACACCCGTGCCATCATTTTCCCGCCCGGTGTACTGCTGGCTGTTGGTACTGGCGGAGCCGCTGCTGCTGGTTTGGCCATAAGGCTCGTAGGTGTATTGCGTGGTGAACGCGCCAGTGCTGTCGGTAAGCGCTTGGGTTGAACCCAGCGCATCAGCCAGGTAGCTGTAGGTGCTGCCACTGGCCTCGGTGCGGCTGAATACTTCATTCAAGCCGCCCGTGAGGAGATTGGCCTGTACCGTGGGGGTGACAGTACCGGTCAGTTCTTGCACCAGGTTGGCACCGTCGAAGACATAACTGGTGGTCTGGCCGGAAATTGTCTTCTGGCTGCGCCTGTTGGCCGCGTCATAACTGAAACTCCCGGATACGGCGCCCGTGAGCGTGCTCAGGCGCTGGCGCGAATTCCAGGTGTAAGTGTTGCTGCCGTCACTGGTCATATTGCCGTTGGCGTCATACAGCAAGGAGGCACCGCTCCATGCCGTCAACTGGTTAGAGAAACGCCACCAAATCGGTTTTTTCCAGGGGCGTCAGAACCAGAGGGCGACTGGCTTGGATGAGCTGTTTTGTCGTGTCCATAGCGATAACGATCAAATGCAGAGTTACCAGCCACCAGGGTGCGTTCGTAGGCCGCGATGGCTTGTGCAACTTGCGTGGCCATTAACGTCTCAGGGGAGGCCGCATACACCTTCTCGAAAGCCGCAACATACTGGCTGTCCTGCCGGATGGTATGGAGTAATTGCGCCTCATCATTCACGGCGTGTTCGATCGGGTTAAAGAGGGGATCCGTAGCCTGCGACTCGAGGCTGTCACGGCGCCCGTCCCAGAACTGTGTTCCGGCAAAAGCCGCATTGACGAGGGTAGGGGTGTTGCGTGTTCCAAGCTGGCGATGGATGCCCTGGGCGCGCGGCAAACCGTCGATGAAGCCTCGTTCGGGATTATGGCAAGAGGCACAGCTGATCGAGCCGTCAGCACTCAGACGCTTGTCAAAGAACAGCGTTTTGCCAAGCTGGATTTTTTCCACCAGATGCTCAGGTGACGAGGCATCTGGTATGGGCGGAAGCCCCAGCAGGTTATCTACGGCTTGCTCCGTACAAGACGCCGATAATCCGGGAAGAGAGTCAGCCATAACCGTGCCGGCAGGCAACAGCGCCAGGCACATGCTCAGGCAATGCATGCTGCGCATGTTCAGTTACTGGTACTTAGCGGGCTGAAATCGGGAGCCGGGATGCCAGGGGAGGGAAGCAGAGTGTTTCGTATCAATACAATGGCGAATGCTCAGCATTTGCTGCCGAGACTTTAGACCTGAAGCCACCATAAGCACCTCCCTGTGAACCGGAGCCACATTGGGCTCGTCGTACACGTCGTATGCACAGCGGTTGGAACACGTGCGTGTTCACGATGGGGTCTTCATTCCATGACCTTGGGGGAGATCGAACGTCCGCGATCCCGAGCATCCAGCACGAGATGACAGTAGTACAGGGTTTGAAAACTTGCCAATGGGACTGGAAAGCGACCGGTCAGGATGGCTTTCTGCAGTCGAGGATTTCGCGGGTTTGCGCTTTCCCCTCGTTGACTTTGTCGCGAAGCGTTAACAGGCCCTGGGTTACGGGCAAAGAAGCTGTCGTCGTTGATGTGGATGCCAACCCTGAGCGGACACTCGTCAATGTCCGTCAGGGTCGAAAGCTGCTTGCTCCGCTATTGAAGCGGAACATACACGTCAGTTTGCCATTGATCCTGCGGCGTCTCGGGATAGACGCTCAGGTAATTGAAGAACAACGGGTGGTCACGGAGTTCCTCGCCACTGGCAGGAAGCCAATCGCGGTAAATCGGATAGATCGTTTCGCCGATGTGATCCGGTGACCCCGTATGTCGCACCACGACGCAGCGACCGCCAGGAATGACGATCTCGCGTACGCCGAACTCATTCGGCGCCACAGCCTCGTGAATCTCGCCGCAGATGGCGAAGCGGAATGCTTGTGCAGGTGTCGTGTCGGGGTTGCCATAGGGAATGCCAAAGCTGCGACTCGATGCCACCGGCGACTGTCCGCTCTGCATGCGCCACTCGATGAACTTGCGCACGCTCTCATTGACGAGCCCGGGTGGTCCGCAGTGCTCAAGCGCTGCGACCCTGACTTCTGGGAATTCCACGATTCGTACTTGCATGATGATAGTCCTGGAAAAATGTGGGATTGCGAATACCGCATTCCAGACCTGCCAGTTCGGTTCCTTCCTGAACGCACTCGGGGTCATACCGAACGCCCGCCTGAACGCCCTGCAAAATGCCTCGGGGCTTTCAAAGCCGGCACCGAGTGCCGCGTCCAGTACCGAGTGATCAGCGAGGGAGGCCAGGCGATGTGCCGCGCGTCGTAGCCGCATCAGTTGCACATAACGTGAGACCGGCACACCTGCGAACGCGCTGAATTGTCGATGGAAGTGAAACACCGAAAAGTTCGCCACATGACTCAACGTCTTCACCGACAAGTCACCTTCAAGATTGGCATCGATGTAGGCGAGTACGGCGTTGAAGCGTTTTGTGTAGGCGAAGTTGCTCGGCATGTCAGACACTGGGAAAAGGCTCCTGGAAGTACGGTCGGCAATAGAGTCGACTATAGCGGTGTAAACGCGCCTAGCCGCGTTTGCTCAAGGTACGTTTTGGGTTGGCCAATGCGATCTCTTCCACCATGAGACACCGTATACCCAGTCCGATCACTTCTGATCGACTGTTGCTGTCGTTGTGAGGGCAGCAATTACCCCCAGGCAATCATCGAGAAGAGACCCGACAAGGATGCGCTAAAGTTATGCGGGTCATCGATCAATTGTGATCCGCTGTTCGCGCTGCTTCCGTCCCTGGAGGGCCCAATGCCGCCCATCATCACATGTCTGGTGGCGCTGTCTGTTCTTGGCCTGACTCCTGTAGTACAAGCCCAGACTAACGCCTGCCCACCTGGCGAGAAACAAGTGTGCCTGAACGGCTGCATCTGCCTGCCAGATCTGGGGCAGGTGCCTGATGGCGTCTACCAGGTCGCGGCACCTGCCCTGGCGCTGTGGCTGACCCAAGCCCGCGCTGAAGCAGCCAGCGCCGAGATCCAACCCATTCCACCGCACATCCGGGAGCAACTGCTGCGCTGGTACGACCCCAGCGTCCTCGATGCCGCGCACTACAAAGTGAGCGACAACGGCCAATTCAGCGCCGCCACTTCCATGCTGCAAAACCCCGACGTCGGTGCCGTGACGCTGATCGACATCATCCTCTTCCGGGACACTCAAACCGCAGAACAGGACATCGCGCTCTGGGCTCACGAACTGAAGCACGTGCAGCAGTTTCGGGAATGGGGGGTAGAGGGATTTGCCCAGCGCTATACACAAGACTTCAATGCTGTGGAGGCGCCGGCTTATGCCATACAGGCTGAAGTTCGACGGTCGGTGCGGGGAGGGACTCAATGAAGGGTAGCGAAGCCGCCTGACATTACAGGCATAAAGCAGTCATTATTGGCTGAAAGCAGCCTGTCAGTTAGGGAAGAGTTGAATGGTGTTCAGGGTGATGGTGGTCGGTGGCTACGGAAACTTCGGTAGCATCGTTTGCAGGCATTTGGCGGTAATGCCAGATGTGGAACTGGTGATCTCGGGCCGCGATCCACACAAGTTGCAGCGCAAAGTCGATGAGTTGAAAAGCCAATCGGGCGCTGTCGCCGAAAGTTGGTGCGGCAATGCCATGGGCACTGAGTTCAAATCCGTTTTGCGCTCGATGGACATCCAGTTGGTCATCCATACTGGCGGCCCGTTTCAGGGGCAATCCTATGCGGTCGCCGAGAGCTGCATCGAGGCTGGCGTGAACTACTGCGACCTGTCTGACTGCCGAACCTTCGTCAACGGCGTTGGCGTACTCGATGCCTTGGCGAAACAGGCAGGAGTGGCGATCCTCAGTGGCTGCAGTTCGGTGCCGACGCTATCGTCAGCCATCATCGATCAGCAGCGCTATCGCTTCAGTCGTATCGACTCGATCGAGCATGGCATTTCCTCTTCGGCGAAGATGCCGGGATTGTCGACCGTCGAAGGCGTACTCGCCTACGCAGGTAAACCGATCAGGCAACTCAAGAATGGCAAGGTGCATGAAGTGTCGGGTTGGCAGGATCTGACGCTGCGCAAGATGCCGCGTCTGGGCACTCGCGTGCTGGCCAATGTCGATGTGCCGGACATGGATATTTTCGCCAGCCGCTATGGCGCGCAAACCCTGAGCTTCAAGGCCGGCGCGGGCTTGAAGCTGGGTGGTGTCGCCAACTATCTGCTGGCTCAGGCGTTGAAGATCGGGCTGGTTCGCGACCATGCCCTTTGGGCCGCCAGACTGCATCGGCTGGGGACCCGGTTTGAACGTTTCGGCGATGGTAAAAGCGCGATGTACATCGACGTTCAGGGCAGGGGAGTTGACGGGAAACCGCTGGCCATGACCGTGCAACTGACGGCCATGAATGACAAGGGGCCGCAAATCCCAAGCTGCGCATCCGTAGCCTTGGCCGCGAAAATGGCCCAGGGCTATGTGCCGCAACCCGGTGCCAGGGCTTGCGTGGGCGAAATTACCGTCGATGAATACATGGCAGCGATCAACGATCCGGACAATTTGAGCCTGTCTGTGCAGTTCTCTGGCGAGCTGCGCTGACATGCTCTATCTATGCCTGAAGTACCTCCACATCATTGCCGCGATTTTCCTGTTCGGATTCGGCATGGGTTCCTACCTCTATCTGATCGCCGCCAGCCGCACGGCCAACCCTCAAGTGATCGCGCATGTGGCCCGGATGGTCGTGCGCTTCGACACCTGGATTACCACGCCGGCAGGCTTTGTTCAGATCATCACGGGCTACCTGCTGATGAGGCTCTCCGGACTACCCATGACCACGGAGTGGGTACTGACTTCGTTGATTATCTTCTTCTGCGTGGGTTCGCTTTGGCTGCCGGTGCTGGTGTTGCAGAAGCGGCTGTACCTGATGGCGTCGTGCGCAGTTGAGGCTGGCAGCGGACTCGATGATGAATACCGATCCGTGTACAAAAAATGGTGGTGGATGGGGGTGGTCGGTTTTGTCGGGATGTTTGTGATTGTGCTGATGATGGTGACGAAGATGACGCCGGTGCAACTGGTTGGGCTATTGGGATAGCAGGATCGGCTGGCTCAAGTCTTGGTGTTCCAGGCCACTGCGCACAGGGTAAGTCCCGCCACATTCAACGAGACTGGATTGAAGGCCTCCTTGAGCATTGATGGATTGAAAATTGCTACATCCAGCAGCAGGCCAAACAGCGCCGCCGCGGCGACGGCAAGAGGCCAGGCACTGCGCGGTGCGATCAGTATCCATAAGGCCAGCGCAATTTCTGCGACCCCGGCAATATTGGCGAACAGCTCAACCTGAGTGATCCCGTGAGACTGGATCATTGTTCGCTCGCCAGGGCTTAGCCACAGCAACTTGGGAATCAGACCGTGGTAGCCAAACATGAACGCCAGCCCCCCACGGGCGATCCAGTTAATACGTGTGAGGGTGTTCATAGGGGCGCTTTCAAAAAGCGCTGTTCATGATCAGGATCCGGCAACAGGCACGTGTCGTATTTTCCGAAGAGCCGATAACGATTAAGCGCAATGCGGTCGTATGCCCAATCTCGAAGCATGCGAGGGAAGATGCGCAACAGGTTCACTGGGCGCCAGAGAGCGGGCAACTGGGCGATGACTTCGAAAAATGCATCCGAACGCTCCCAGAAGTGTCGGTCGCGGATCACCGCCATGGTGTCGAACTGATCCACGGGCAAACCTGCCCACGCGAGCAGGACTTGCCCCTCGGGTGACTGAACCGCCGCCAACCGCACGCGCTGCTGGCGGTCATGGCGAATCAAGAACCTCGCCCAACCATTGCACAGCTTGCAGACACCGTCGAACAAGACCACCGTCTCTCCTGGTTTGAGCAGCGGCGCGGGTGAGGGGCGGATTTTCGAGGTGGGCATAAGCGTGGATCCAAGGGAACCTGATTATCCCGGATCATAACCGCGTGCCAGCGTTAAAGTCTGCATTTCGCCGAAGGGGGGCTGCTCCTTGCCGGCAGCTGCAATATCATTGTTCCTTTAATATCAGCCAAGGAGGCATCCATGAGTGTGCGTGGTAAAGACCGGCAGATCGACAATATTGAATTTAATGTCGACGACATTGCCCGCAGCAAAGCTTTCTACGGCAGTGCGTTCGGCTGGACATTCGTCGACTACGGCCCGACCTATACGGAATTCAGTGATGGCCGCCTTACCGGTGGCTTCACTACGGGAGAGCCGGTTCGACCTGGTGGCCCTTTGATCATTTTGTACTCGGATGATCTCGATGAGGCGCAGCAACGGCTCAAAGCCTTGGGCGCTGTTATCAGCCGCGAAATATTTTCGTTCCCCGGTGGAAGCAGGTTCCACTTCATTGATCCGGATGGCTATGAACTGGCCGTTTGGACAGCTCGGCAGTAGGGCTCAGGTCGGCCCAAAGCGATCCATTACCAGGGCTCGCTTTGGGCCGATACTCAAGCGGCAGGTGCGGGGCGAGCCATGACCCTGGTCGCATAAATTTGAAATGCACAGCGTTGCTCGCCAGAATCGCGGGCCGATCCGGTCAAAGGTGCCGGACGTTCGTGGTGAAAAGGGGCAACAGTTGAACCAACAGACATTGTCCATGCGCCTGGAACGCGTGGCGGCACATGTGCCAGCAGGGGCGCACCTGGCCGATATCGGCTCGGATCACGGCTACCTGCCTGTGGCATTGATGCGCCGTGGCGCCATCGTGGCGGCGGTGGCCGGCGAGGTGGCATTGACGCCATTTCGCTCGGCCGAACGCACCGTGCGCGAGAACGACCTGGACCAGTGGATCACCGTGCGCCTGGCCGATGGCCTGACGGCAATCGAGCCGGGAGACGGGATCACGGCAATCAGCATCTGCGGCATGGGCGGTGAGACGATCCGCGACATCCTCGACTGCGGCAAGGCACGTCTGAGCGGCCAGGAGCGCCTGATTCTTCAACCCAACGGCGGCGAGCAGCCACTGCGCCAATGGCTGATGGAAAATGGTTACTGCATCCTCTGCGAGGAAGTGCTGCGGGAAAACCGCTTCGACTACGAAATCATCGTCGCCGAGCGCACCGGGCCGGTGATGTACACCGCCGAGGAGCTGTATTTCGGTCCGCTGCAGATGCAGGCACGCAGCTCGGCATTCCTGATCAAGTGGCAGCGCCTGTTGCGCGAGAAGCAGCGGACCCTGAGCAGCTTCGCCAAGGCGCGGCAGGCCGTGCCCGAGGAGAAGGTGCAGGATGTCGCCCGGCAGGCCCGGTGGATCGCCGACCTGCTGGCTTGAGCCCTTGACTAAGTAATTGCAGGGGCAAATTTCAACCTGACGGTTGCTGCTCTTATAGGGTTTGCGGTTAGCGGCAGCACAGGCAACCGCTGATCAGCGGTTGATCGGGGTCGCTTTCGAGAAATGTAACCATGACTTCCATACCCGTTCGGGGGGGCGTCATTCCACAACTCCAATTGGAGGTCCCCCTCAGCCAACAACAACTCTTGTCATCAAATCTACCTTCGCGGTCCCAGGGGAACTTGACCTTGACCCTTCCGAGGCGCCTATCACCCTGGATCTCCTCGTCTTCCAGAGCGATGATCACAGCGGTGTGGTTACTTGGTACCTGAGGTTTCTTGTGAGCCAAAGGCGGACGATAGGACACGTCCCACGGAAGAACGATAAAGCGGTTGCGGTAACCCTGATGAAAGTCATCCTCGTTGTTTGTGTTGCCACTGGCGATGTTCTCGCTCAATACCTGTGGTTGCTTGCCTTCGTGGATGACCTGAGTCAGTAACCATAGGTCGTTCCATTCCTGGCGCGGGTGGCCAGAGATCTCCAGAACATGGCCACTGACTAACCGGGTCTGGTCACCTTGCCCTTCGGCTTGACGATAAGCCGCGTGGCGGCGCTCCATAGCACGCAGACTTATCTGCTTGCCGTGCTCATGGCTTGTGAAAGGCTTCAGCTTGTCATCGTTTTCCATGCCTGGCTGTTGCTCGTTTCTCCCCAGACGTAGGTTGAAGCGCTTGATCAGTGGCTCGTTGGCCACTCTATCGCTCTCTTGTCCATAAGCAGTGGGTTGCCCAATCCTGGGAAAAGCCGCCTGGTCATCGCCAAAGACCAGCACGTGGCCTTGAGCGCTGTGTTGGAAGTGGAAGTGGATACCTTCTTCTTCGCACAAGCGCTGAATAAAGTGCAAATCCGTTTCATCGTACTGGGTACAGTAGTCACGCTCGGGGTAGGTCGACCCCAGATGAAACCGATAAGCCTCACCCACAATCCCGTGTTCTTCCAGTATCAAGGCGACGATTTTCGGCACCGAGAACTGTTGATAGATCCTCTGGTTGATGCGGTGGCGCAAGTAGGACAGGTGCGGTACGAGGGCCAGATTGTAGTGCGTCAAACGCTGATCATTACCGCTTTGGGCGATGTGATAGATCCGTCCATGGACGCCGTTGCCCTTCGCGTCGAAGGTCAGAAAAGCCTCTACGTCGAAGAGGCTTTCGAGATCCAGGTCAGACCGCTCGCTAACAAGCTCCACGTTGAAGAGGTAAGGCCTGCTGATCGCCTCATCTCCGGTGAATGCGAGTACTTGAAAATCGTGCGCAAAACCGTCGATGGTCAAACTGAAAGACGTCTGATTGGCTGGGCTGAACATCCACTGTTCTCTTCTTGCATAAAGTGTTGAATCGGGGCTGTCGCAGATGTCAATGTCAGGAAGCCGGGTAAGTCCAGCTCAGGGCAAGAGCCTATAACAGGCACTAATCCACTAATTTGGCGCTCTTGTATATTGGCGTTTGCGTCTTACTTTCCGGACATAAATAGCCTCAACCTGCTGCTCAAGCACGTCCGCGTATAAAATAAAGACATGCATAGAGCAACAGGCGACAAATCAAGTCAGATCACACACCACTCTTCACTTTGGTCCAGATCCGCGTGCGGATTCGCTCCAGCTTCAATGGCAGTGGCTCAAGTGGGATAAGTGTGGCAATGGTCTTTTTGTCTGGATAAATCCAGGGGTTGTCTCGCAACTTCTGTTCGACAAACTCAGCGGCATCTTTGTTAGCGTTAGGGTAGAGAGTGTGGTTTGAGGTCTTGGCAATAATTTCTGGTCGCAACATGTAATTAATAAACGCCATACCTTCCTTTGGGTGGGGCGCGTCTTTTAGAAGAACCAGATTTTCCGACCAGACCAGCGCTCCTTCGCGAGGAAGGCTGTAGGTAATCTTGCGTCCAGTGTTGGTCTTCTCGTTGATGGCCTGCGCAGCAAGGGCACCATTAGCCCATCCCACGACTGCACAAATATTGCCGTCAGCCAGGTCAGCGTCAATTCGGGAGGAGTCGAAATAGAGGACGTAGGGGCGGATTTTTAACAGTAGGGCTTGAGCTTTCTGGTAATCATCCGGGTTCCTGCTGTTGCTGGGGAGCCCAAGGTAATGCAAGGCAATCGAAATGATCTCACTTGGAGAGTCAAGCATTGCCACACCACACGACTGGAGCTTACTGATGTTTTCTTCTTTGAAGATCAAATCCCAGCTATTCACCGGAGCATTATCACCCAATGCCGCTTTGACTTTGTCAACGTCATAGCCAATGCCGGTAGTACCCCATAGATAGGGCACAGCGTAGCGATTACCAGGATCATTGACCGCGACCTGGGACAAGATATCAGGATCGATATGGGACAAATTACTCAGTTGATTACGATCCAGCGGCTGAAGTACTCCCGCCTGGATCAGGCTTGGCAACACATTGGAGGTGGCCACAACCACGTCATACCCCGTGCGCCCAGCCATTACTTTGCTCTGCATGATTTCGGCGCTGTCGAAAGCATCCATATGCACTCTGGTGCCAGTTGCCTGCTCAAACTCCTTTGGGGTCTCCGGTGCGAGAAGCCCGAACCAGTTGTACAGATGCACCCCAGGCTCTACAGCTCCCACTGATGTGCTCATCCCAGCACAGAGAAGCGAGGCCGAAAAAATGGTTCGCAAACGTGATTTTCTCATGCAACATCCTTATCAAGACGATGTGCCCTCATGGCCATCGTAAGTCCTGCCAGCGAATATACCGGGCGTTAGCGAATAGTAAATACCTACGAATACTTACCTCTGACCTACGAATCCCTAACCCTAAAGGGGTAGAAAATGCCGTTCGACCTTCATAGCCTGGCTTGGCACCGATCGATTGGGAAGCTGATCATGCAGTTGAACCGTCCAGAATTCTGGAGTTCGCTTGTTCGTATATTAAACGAATACGTGCAAATCGATAATTGGGTTGTATTGATCTTTAGCAATCAACAAGTGCAAGTCGTTAGTCTTCCTGAAGTCGCAGATGTTGAAGAGGTAGACGCGTTCATTCATCGCTATGTGAAGGGGCTTTACCTGCTGGATCCATTTTATATAGCTAATCGAGAAAACCCCCAGAGCGGTTTCTTTCATTTGCTGGATATTGCGCCGGAATACTTTCTTGAAACTGAGTATTATCATCAATATTTTGCACAATATATCTCTGTGGATGAGGCTCAGTACAATGTTCAGCTCGACGCCGATAGAACGTTATGTATTTCCGTTGGTAGCAAAGTCCGTTTTAATCAAGAACAAATAACAATGCTTGATATTATCAAGCCGTGGGTGACTGCATTAATGCATCAGCGCATGTGTTTTGAAATTGATGTAGAGAAAAATCTCGCTGAGCCACCTCTATGGCCAGAAACGATTACCCAGCTGGGCACGCAAATAACAGCGCGCGAAAGTGATGTGCTCAGATTGTTGCTCAGTGGCTTCTCTAATAAAGAGATAGCCGGAAAGCTTTCCCTCTCGGTGGAAACGATAAAGGTTCATCGGCGCAATATTTATGCCAAATTAAATATCAAGTCACAATCCGAGCTGTTTGCTCGATTTTTTATGCCCAAACAAGATGTTTTCTCTACAAGTTGAAGTCGGCGTTTTAGTCTGGATATTACCGTTAAATGGGTTCACGGCTTCAGGTGCGAACCTTGCCTGACCTCTAAATCCCGGTTCGGGACGAGGGCATCACGCTAATTCGCGCGGGTCATCGGAGTCATGTTCCCGCAAGCATCAAATCCAGATTCTGCACTGCAGCTCCAGCTGCTCCCTTCCCAAGATTGTCAAACACCGCAGCCAACAAAACCTGGCCCGTTTCGTCATTCTCAAACACAGACAGTCGCAGATCATCAGTCCCGTTAAGTGCCTGAGGATCAAGGGACGTCAGCCCTTTAGCCTCCAGCATCGACATCACCTGTACATGGCTCGCATCGGCGTAGTGCCGCATCAGACACGCATGCAACTGCACCGCACTCACACCTGGCGCCAACAACCGGGTTTGCAAGGGGATGGTCAGTACGATCCCCTGCCGAAAAGCGCCATAGGCCGGCACAAACATCGGCCGCTCCGTCAGACCGCTTTGTTGTTGAATCTCTGGAATATGTTTGTGTGCCAACCCCAGCCCATAGACCTGAAACGCCGACGCCTGTGCTGCGCCTTCTCCCTCATGCTCTTCCACCCCGACACGTCCTTTCCCGGAATAACCCGACACGGCATGAATGTTCATCGGGTAATCCCTGGGCAGTAATCCGGCCTCCAGTAAAGGGCGCAGCAACCCTATCGCCCCCGTTGGATAGCAACCGGGATTGCTGACCCGTCGCGCGGCGGCGATGCGTTGGCTCTGCTGCGGATTCATCTCCGCGAAACCATAGGTCCAGTCTGGATGGGTGCGGTGCGCCGAACTCGCATCGATCACCCGCACGGCGGGGTTTTCGATGGTCGCTACAGCGTCGCGCGCGGCTTGGTCGGGCAAGCACAGAATCGCGATGTCGCAGTTATTGATGGCTTCGGCGCGACGTTGCGGATCCTTGCGATAGTCGGGGCTGAGTGTGATAAGCCGCAGATCGCTGCGGTCGCGTAGGCGTTGATGGATTTGCAACCCGGTGGTGCCTTGGTCGCCATCGATGAATACAAGGGGACTTGCCATGGAATGCTCTCGGACGTTGGAAATCAGGAGTTCCAATCTTCAGTGAGGCGCTAAGATAGGAAAAGTTGAATTTATAAACGATGAAATTCAGTTTTTCTGAACGAGGAGTCACTCATGCGCGAAATCAGCCTGGACCGTCTGCGCACGCTGGTGGCGATTGCCGACCTGGGTTCGTTTGCCGAGGCGGCCCGCGTGCTGCACTTGGCGCCACCCACGGTCAGTTTGCATATCGCCGACCTGGAGGCGCGCGTGGGCGGCAAGCTGTTGTCGCGCACGCGTGGGCGCGTTCAGCCTTCGGCGATTGGGAACACACTGGTGGAACGTGCGCGGCGTCTGTTGGCGGATGCGGAGCAGGCGCTTGAGGACGTGGAACGTCAGGTACAGGGATTGGCCGGGCGTGTGCGGCTAGGCGCCTCCACGGGGGCCATCGCACAGTTGATGCCGCACGCTTTGGAGACGTTGAGCCAGCGCCATCCCGCTATCGATGTGCAGGTCGCGGTGCTCACGTCGCAGGAAACTCTGAAGAAGCTTGCCGAGGGCTCGTTGGAAATCGGTTTGGTCGCGCTGCCGCAGTCCCCGGTGAAGGGCTTGCGGATCGAGCCATGGCGACGGGACCCGGTCATGGCCTTCTTGCCAGCTCGCTGGGAATCCCCGGAGGTTGTGACCCCCGACTGGCTGTCCACTCAGCCATTGATTCTGAATGACAACACCACTCGTCTTTCGCGTTTGACTGCGGAGTGGTTCGCCAGTGGTGGGCCGCAGCCTGCGCCGCGTATTCAACTGAACTACAACGATGCGATCAAAAGCCTGGTGGCGGCTGGCTATGGTGCGACGTTGTTGCCGCATGAAGCCTCCACGCCATTGCCCGATACCAGGATCGTCATGCGGCCATTAAAGCCCTTATTGTGGCGGCAACTGGGTATTGCCCACCGTAGTCGAGACATCGAACGGCCTACGCAACATGTGCTGGATGTGCTGTGGGAATTGAGTGCGGGGTAGGGGATTTTGTCAGAGGAGGGACAGCTTCTGGCCGGTTCCGGCCTGTCTCGACCGCAATAAAACGGCAAAAAAGCAGATGCTTGATTATGAAGCAGTTAAATCCAAAATTTTTACTAAAAGAAAATGTACATGAAGAAGCTAAGTAATGATTTCAGTGGAGCACTCCGAACGTTTGCATACTTCATGGCAAGTGGAAGCCATTACATGCTTGAAAACGTTGAGTACCTCGACATTTATGGCTCTGAGCCGAGTGCAATTGAGATGGTTTTCGCGATATTCGCGAACGTGATAGAGATGGACAGTGAAGGCAACGTGCTCAATTTCACCTACGCCCAAAGGAGAGCGACTGACTACTTAAGGTCATACTGCGACCCATCTTTCAAAGTAACGCCACCTCTTGAAGACTGGGAAATTGAGCTCTATGGGCCGCCCTCACTCGGACGCTAAGAAATGGCGTTAGCTCGCAGACACGAGGAACCGGAAAGGGTCGAAAGTATCTAGCCGAATGGCTGCTTTTGGCCGATTCTGTTGAAAAAGTCGGATTTTCAGCTGGCCTGAACTCAGGCACGACCAGCACTGGAGAACCTACTCACCGCATTGAGTGGTTTTTCGGCCCTTCGTTGAGCTTTGCCGCTCGGTTATTGGGTTGGTTTTAGGGTTTTTGTTTCGTGCAGACGCACCTATCCCGTGACCGGTGGCCCTTGAGAGGTAAATTTGGCCAGACGTCGCAGGTTCTGCACCGCAGCGGCCAGCGTGAATTCATCAGTCGCGCCACTCATGCCACGTAGGCGCAGGCGATCCAATTTCAGGATGCGCTTGAGGTGGGCAAACAACATTTCGACCTTTTTACGTTCGTGGCGAGAGCGCACATACGCAGGTGTCGTTGCGATTTGCCGAGCCACATCACGCGCGGCTTCATGGACGCTGCGAGCGATCTTACGGAACGCAGTGTTCGGGCAGCATTGGGCTTTCATCGGACATTCAACGCAGTCGGCCTGCCGGGATCGGAAGATGATGGTGTTGGCCTTGGTGACGTGTGAACGCTCATTCTTGAAGGCTCGCCATTCGCTGCGCAATGCGTTGCCGGCCGGACAGCGGTATTCCTCAGTCTCTTCATTCCAGTGGAAATCGCTGTTCGAGAAACTGTCGTTCTTGCGCTCGGTTTTGTCCCACACCGGCACATGCGGCTCGATGTCTTTTTCCTCCACCATCCAGGCCAACATCGGCGCAGTGCCGTACGCGGTATCGCCGATGAGGCGTTCCGGCTTGATGTCGAATTGCGCTTCGACTCGTTCGATCATCGTCTTGGTGCTCTCAACCTCCGCCGTTCGATGAGCCGGTGTGGGTTCCACATCCATGATCACGCCGTGCTCGGTATCGATCAGATAATTCGTGGAGTAAGCGTAGAACGCTGGCCCACCTGGAGCTGCGGTCCAGCGGGCTTGAGGATCCGTCAGCGACAGGCGCTTCGGTAGCGTTTCGGCCAGAGCCTCTTCATCGAGAGCTTCAAGGTACTCACGCACGGCGCGGGTACTCAGGGCCGGATCGCTCCAGTTGACCGGTTCATCACCTGGTACACCGCGCTGCCGACTCGCATCCGCTTTGATGATGCTGGCATCCACGGCAAATCCTTCACCCTTGACCAGACCTGCGTCCATGCAGCGACGCAGCACTTCATTGAACAACCAGCGAAACAGATCACTGTCCCGAAAGCGGCCATGTCGATTTTTGGAAAAGGTCGAGTGATTAGGGACTTCATCTTCAAGGCTCAACCGGCAGAACCAACGATACGCCAGGTTCAAGTGAGCCTCTTCGCACAGCCGTCTCTCGGAGCGAATACCGTAGCAATAACCCACGATCAGCATGCGAATCATCAGTTCGGGATCAATCGACGGACGCCCAATCGGGCTGTAGAAATCGGCGAGGTAATGGCGCAGGTCGCTTAGATCGAGACACTGATCAATGCTGCACAAAAGGTGATTGGCTGGGATGTGATCTTCAAGGTTGAACGAGTAAAACAGTCGCTCCTGCCCACTCGATAACTGTCCCATCATGCTGCGTGCTTCCCTGCTGGCCAATGCAGCAATTTTGCCGCAGGCCAAATAGGGGAGCTACTTTTTCAACAGAATCGACCCATAGCGGCCCTTCGCGAATGGCTGCTTCTGGCCGATTTCCTGCTTGTCGCGAAGTCCTGAAAAATCGACCCTTGGCTGGCAGCAAAGGTTGTCCGATAGCGGGCTACGAACGCGGAAATGTCGCAGTGTGATCTCCCCGTTAATGTTTCTGCAAATCATCGAGATTTCAGGCGTTTTTTTGCTCCTCATGCTTAACAACGACGACATACGTATAGAAGGTCCTCGGTCAGGGGGAACGGTTTGGCATGAAATGTCGGTTTTTCGGCTTATACGGTTAAATCCTCAGGGCTAGGATGTATTGCCTTCAGCGTGCGGAACTCTGATGCGTTGTCCTTTGTTCGCCCTTTCACAATCGGACTTGACGGAATTTGAAAGCGCTCTAGAGGCCAACCCTATCGTTGTAACTGTCCATTAGGACTCGCATGGCCTGCGTTCTATTTCCCCAAGTCTCAACATACAATCAGGAGCAACTATGAATATTGAAGTAAAAAACAAATCTATCGTACTTAAAGCCTTCGACGCTTTATTCAATCAACGTGACTACGATGCAGCCGAGGAGTATTGGTCTGCGGACTATATTCAGCACAGTGCGCTTATCCCTCCAGCACGTCAGGGTTTATTTGACTTGATCAAAAGTCTGCCCAATACACTGATGTATGAACCCAGCGTAATAATGGCAGAGGATGACAAAGTGATGGTTCATGGCCGTTTCTCTGGAAACGGTAGTCCGACTGCGCTCATCGCAGTAGACATCGTGCGTCTCGAAAATGGCATTCTGGTTGAACACTGGGACGTGCTCCAGGACGAGGCCACCACAGTCAGTTCTGCCAGCGGCCTACCGATGTTCGGCGCACGTTTCCCGGATTCAATTGAGTAAAAGGGCGGGCTGCGACGATCCAATAATGGCCTCTGAGATTAAATGGCGCTTCGGGGCGGGCATGTGTCCGCCCCGGCTGCGCTAACGAGGTTTCATACTCGATAGTTCAATATCGAGGTATTTCACAAGCATGAGTCGTCACACGATCCGTTTCAGGAGAGTTTGAGTCCCGCTCTTTGCCGCATCCAGCAACTGATGCAGGCGCAATGCATCGTTGAACGTCGCCGCCGCATGGGTGCCTTCGGCAACATCCTGCGCATACACGTGATAGAGCTCTGCCAGTTCAAGCACGGCTGACGGCAATGACGAGGCCGGCAGGCGCTGATAATTCTCAGGCACGGGCAACACTTCCAGCGTCAGGTTATCGCCATGCGCGCCCTCGACGACATAGTCGTCGCCGACATCGCCAAACGCCGAACGGTTGGTGATTTTCAGGTCGCCCTGGTCGCCGGTGATGTCGATCTGCACACCCGAGCCGTTGCGTTTGCCGCCTTCGATGTGGATCGAAATGACGCCGCCGTCTTCGAGCATGCCGCTGAGTACGAGCTGGTCGGGGGCGGTACTGTCGAGCACTTCGCCGGTTTCCTTGATCGTCACTTTCGGGAACTGGTTGACCATCAACCCCGAGACACTTACTGGCCAGCCGGTGGCGGTGAAGAGCATGTCGAGGAAGTGTCCGGCGTAGATGGCAATGACGCTGGAGAAGTTTTCCTCGGGGGCGGTCCAGCGCAGGGCGTTGGGGCGCAGGGCCTGGAAGTAATTCATGCTGACGTGCATCCGCACGGAGCGCACCTTGCCGACGTAGCCTTGTTGCAGCAGGTCTTGCAGGTAGCGGTTGTGCGGCGCGTGGCGGCGTTGCAGGCCGACGATGTGACGCACGCCGGCGTCTTTGGCCAGGTGCAGCAATTGTTCGGAGTCTGCGGTGGTGGTGGTCAACGGCCATTCGCAGTAGACGTCTTTGCCGGCAGCGATGGCGGCGCGCACGGTTTTTTCGTGTTGCGGGGCGGTGTTGAGCACCACGACCAGATCGACTTCAGGGTTGTTGACCAACGCGTCGACCGAGTCGGCGACATGGCTGATGGCGTACTCGCTGGCCGCGGCTTCGGCGCGTTCACGGCGTTCGCTGTACACCGCTTGCAGGTGATATTGCGGCAACAGGTTCAGCACGCGCAGATGGCCGTGGCGAGCCCAGTTGCCAACGCCGATGATGCCGACGCGAATAGGGGAGTGTGCAGTTGTCATGGGAATGTCCTCGTAGGGTTTGGCTGACGAGGTGAAGTCTAGGGAGCGCAGCCCCGCGGAAAAACCGGCCAAAGGGCCGAACACTGCGGACAGGAAAGGCGCTAATGGCGGCACGCCTGTTCGATTGCGGAGCGATTGATCCGCAGTGATCGGAGCTGCGCACTGTTTTTCCGCAGTGATCAGATACCTAGCATGGCGCCACTCATTACTGTGGAGCTTTGCCATGAACGATCTGTCTGCATCACCGGCCACCGCTGCGCTCACGCCAGCGGAGCCGTCCTCCTGGCGCGACTGGCTGTCGGTGTACGCGGTGGCCCTGGGTGCTTTTGCCTTTGTCACCACCGAATACCTGCCTGTCGGCGTCCTGCCGCAAATTGCCAATAGCCTGGGCATCACCGATGGTGTGGCCGGGTTGATGGTGACCGTGCCGGGCATGGTAGCGGCAGTATCGGCGCCGGCGATCATGCTGGGCGCGGGGCGCATGAATCGGCGACACCTGTTGCTGCTGTTGACCCTGTTGCTGGTGGCGTCCAACGTCGTTTCGGCGGTGGCACCGTCATTGCCGATCATGTTGTTGGGGCGCGGCTTGTTGGGGGTGGCGCTGGGTGGTTTCTGGGCGGTGGCGATTGCGGCTGCCGGGCGGTTGGTCAGCGAGTCAAAAGCGGCGAAAGCGACGGCACTGATCTTTGCCGGGATTACCTTGGCGACGGTGTTCGGTGTGCCGTTTGGTACGTTTGTCAGCACGCTGTTTTCGTGGCGGATGTCGTTTGCCGTGACCGCAGGGCTCGCGTTGCTGGCGCTGATTGCGCAAGCGTTGACCTTGCCGTCATTGCCTTCCAGTGAAGGCTTGAAGTGGCGCGCGCTCGTGGCATTTGTGTCACGCAGCAATGCCCGCCGCAGCATGCTGTTGCTCGGTACGGTGGTGGCGGCGCATTTCACGGCGTACACCTACATTGCGCCGTTCCTTGGGCATGACGCGGGTTTCTCGCCGAGTGCGATCACTTCGATTCTGTTGGGCTTTGGCCTAGTCGGCATGTTGGCGAACTTCGCCATGGCCGGTAGCATCACCACGCACTTGCGTGCGTCGCTGGGCGCCGTGGTGTTGCTGATGGTGATCGCGCAATTGGCCTTGCCCGGGTTGCAGGGGTGGGGCGTGACGTTGGCGGTGCTGGTGTGGGGTGTTGCCTACGGCGCAATTCCGCTGGGCGTGAGCAGTTGGATGCAACTGACGTCGCCGCAATTGCCGGAAGCCAGTTCCGCCATGTTGGTGACCACGTTTCAGGTGGCGATTGCTTCGGGTTCGCTGTTTGGCGGCTTGATGGTTGATCACGCCGGCGTGTCTTCAGCGTTGTGGCTGGGCGCCGCCATCGGTGTGTTCGGTTTGGCGGTGATGCTCAGTTTCGGTCTCGGCAAAGCGCCGATTGCCGAGGCACTGCAACGCTGATTCAAACCTTCAAGATGTTGTCTTTGAAAAAATCGATCAACACTCGCAACCTTGGTGCGGTCTGCTTCGACGCAGGCCAGAGCATCCACAGGTTGCCGGTGTGGTCGGTGTAGTCCGCCAACACCACTTTCAGCCTGCCATCGGCCAACGGCTGACGGATTGAAAAATCCGGTAGGCAGGCAATCCCCACCCCATCGATCGCCAGGTACGTCAGCGGGTCCATCGTGGTGCAGGTCAATGCCCGCGTCAGGTTCGGCTCAATGTGCGTATCGTCGACGCGCAGCGGCCAACGCTCGATCATCCCGGTGGCCGGAAACTTGTGCAGCAGGCACACGTGGCGGATCAAATCGTCCGGGTGTGTCGGATCACCATGACGCTCCAGATACGCTGGCGATGCCACCAACTGCAATTGATAACCCCCCAGCTTGCGCGCCATCAGCCGCGAATCCTGCGGTGCGCCCGTGCGGATCACCGCGTCGAACCCTTCCTCGATCACGTCCACCATGCGGTCGGACATGTCCACGTCCAGCTCGATGTCCGGGTAGGCACGCATGAACCCAGCCAGTACCGGCATGATCAACACGTTCTGGATCGGCACGCTGATGCGCACCTTGCCGCGCGGGGTGGCGGACAGTTCCAGCAATTCCATTTCTGCCGCTTCCACTTCGCTGAGGATGCGTTTGCAGCGGTCCAGGAACAGCTCGCCTTCGGTGGTCAGGGTGACACTGCGGGTGCTGCGATGGAACAGCCGCACCCCCAGGCGTTCTTCCATGCGCGCCACGCTCTTGCCTACGGCGGAGGAGGAGATCTCCAGCAAGCGACCGGCTTCGGTAAAGCTGCGGGTTTCGGCGACTTGAATGAAGGCCGTGATGCCGCTGAGGCTGTCCATCATTTGAGGTGTGCTCGGTGCTGGGAAAGAGTTAAGGCAGAGTAGAGGCGGGCGGGGAAATTGGAAAGGGAAGTAATAGGGAGCGAGGCGTTGGCGTTGGCGTTGGCGTTGGCCGCGTTTTCAATACGACCTCTCGAATGCTGAACTAAGATCAACAGCCAGTACCGTAGGTCGCTAGTGGGAGTTGCCGGTTGGCTTCGTCCCTTTGCAGTGCTCCTCTACCAACGAAAAGGAATGGGAATGAAACTCTCCACGCTAGCTTCTCGCGCCGTCTTTGCAGTAACGCTGGCTATCGGCGGAGGACTTTTCGCAGTCGAGCCGGTTCAGGCCGCAGCGCCTATGCAACAGAAGCAAGTCCCGGGCTTCTATCGCATGATGATGGGCGATTTCGAGGTCACCGCACTCTTCGATGGCGGCATCAGTATTGATTCATCGCTACTCAGCGGCGACCCGGCTCTCATCCAGTCGCTGCTGCTGCGATCGTTTTTCGATGATCCGCAAAAGGTGTCCGGTTCGGTAACGGGCTATCTCATTAATACGGGTTCAAAACTCATCCTCATCGACACGGGCACCGGAGGTCATTGGGGAGGGCCGTCACTTGGCAAGCTCACTGACAACCTGAAGGCTGCTGGCTACAAACCCGCACAAATCGACCTGGTGTTGCTGACCCATATGCACGCCGACCACATTGGCGGAATCTACGACTCCAAAGGCCAGCGCGCGTTCTCGAAGGCACAGATTTCCATGATGAAGACCGAGAGTGACTTCTGGCTTTCGAAGGACATTGCGGAAAAAGCGCCGGAGGGCGCAAAAATATTCTTCCAAATTGCCCAGGCTGCTGCTGCGCCTTATCTGGCGGCTGGCAAATGGAAGCCATTGCAGGGCATGGATGAAATCGTGTCGGGCATTACTCCCATTGCCATCCCGGGGCATACGCCTGGGCATGTGGGCTACAGGGTTTCGTCCAAGGGCCAATCGCTGCTGATCTGGGGCGACGTTGCCCACGTCGTCGCTGTGCAAATGCCACATCCCGAAGTGGGTATCGCGTTCGACGCTGACGGACCGACCGCAATCAAGACCCGCGAAGACCTTTTCGTGAAGTTGGCAGAGGACAAAACCCTGGTCGGTGGTGCTCATATGCCGTTCCCTGGCTTTGGGCGCCTGCGCAAGGAAGACACAGGCTATTCATGGGTGCCGGTAACCTTCATGAACCTGAACTGATGGCCCAATCGACAAGGGATAAAGCCACCTGCAGGTGATCATTCAAACCAAGGGTGATCACTGTGCAGAAAGTTGCCTTAATGCTGGCTGCACTCTCTGCAGAGTATGCCAATCCTGCAGCCAGTGAGATGTCCCGAAACGTCGGTATTTCGACCCATCTGCTTCTTAGCTCGCGCCTAGCATAGACCCTGAATTCACAGCACGGGCAACCCGCCCGTCTACCCGAAATCAGGAGAAGGCATGAGCACTATCGAACACGTCATTCTTGTACACGGTGCCTGGGCCGACAGCACCAGCTGGAACAAATCGCGCGCCTTGATCGAAGCCGCCGGCCTGAGTACGACCACGGTCAACCTGCCGCTGACGTCGCTGGCAGCAGATGCCGACGTCGTGTCCCAGGCCATCGCCGCCGCTCCAGGACCGGTGTTGCTGGTGGGCCATTCCTATGGCGGTGCGGTCATCAGCGAGGCAGGTGTTCACGCCAAGGTGGCAGGCCTCGTCTATATCAACGCCTTTACCCCTGACATTGGCGAATCAGCTTTGGGGCTGACTGCGTTGGCCGAGCCGTCGCTGATGAGTGCCGAGATCCGCATAGATCAGGCGGGCTCGTCGAGCCTCACTTACGAGGGTGTCCATGAAGGCTTTGCTCAGGATGTGAGTGCGCAGGAGAAGCGTCAGCTGTTTGAAAACCAGCGTCCGACCGCTGTAGCGGCACTCACCGCACCACTCACTCAAGCCGCCTGGCAGGACAAGCCCAGCTGGTATCTGGTGGCGACCCTTGATAACGCCATAGCACCGGCACTTCAAGAGCTGATGGTGAAGAAGATTGGCGCCGTCAGCGGCCATGTCGATGCGGGCCATTGCTCAATGATTTCCAAACCTGCGGCTGTCGCCGACCTGATCATTCGCGCTGCCAAGTAACCGATATTTTCCCTCCATTGTTCACGCTTTGCATTTCTGTAATCTCAGAGGACTCACCCATGAAACTCACTCAAAACACCATCTTTATAACCGGCGGCGGCTCTGGCATCGGCCGTGGGCTGGCCGAAGCACTGCACAAGCTGGGAAACCAGGTAATTATCTCAGGTCGGCGCAAGGGCCATCTGGAAGCCGTCGTTGCGGCCAACCCGGGCATGCACGCGGTCGAATTGGATATCACCGATCCAGCCAGTATTACCGCGGTCGCGAAACAGTTGATCAACGAATTCCCGCAACTCAATGTGCTGATCAATAACGCCGGGATCATGTTGCCGGACACTGCCGCCGGCCAAGTGGATGACGAATTGCTGGCGTCGACCATTACCACCAATTTGATGGGCCCCATCCGCATGACTTCGGCGCTGATCGAGCACCTCAAGAAGGCCGATGACGCCTATGTGGCGTACACCTCTTCAGTCCTCGGTTTCGTGCCCATGGCGCTGACGGCGGTGTACAGCGCCACCAAGGCCGCGCTGCACTCTTATGCACTGTCCCAGCGCTTCATGCTGCGCGATACCTCGGTCAAGGTGCTGGAAATCGCGCCGCCATGGGTACGTACCGAGCTGATGGATAGCTCCGAAGCGGAACTGGCGATGCCATTGGATGAGTTTATTTCCGAGACGATAGCGGTGCTGGGCACGGACGCGGTGGAAATTCTGGTCGAGCGGGCGAAGCCATTGCGCGCTAATGCGGGGGCGGATGAACACGCCTTTGTCACTGAGTTCAATGCTCAGCTATTGGCACTCTACGCCCAGTGAGCACCCTACGGCGCTTGCATGAGTGCGGGCGCCGTTATCCGGACATCGACAGTTCGATCTCCATGATCGCCAGCATTACAGCCAAAAAGTCCGAAGTGATGGGAAACGCGGCCCATTTATTCACTCCGGAAAATCACCTTTACTGATGCCAAGCGCCCCAACCCCGAAAGCCCACATGGCTATCGACCCGGGCAGATATCCAATGGCTCTACACATACACTTCAATCGAGGCAACCATGTCCAAACTTCATTCCCCAGTTAAAGTCGGGCGGTTCACCTTCGCCCACCGCATTGTATTGGCACCGCTGACCCGCATGCGTGCCGAAGATGGCGCTCGTCCTGGCGCCCTGATGGCCGAGTACTACGCCCAGCGCACTTCCGAAGGCGGTTTCCTGATCGGTGAAGCCACCATCGCCGCGCCAAACGGCAACGGCTATCTCGGCGCACCAGGCCTGTTCGACGACAGCCAGATCGTGGGCTGGAAACACGTCACTGACGCCGTGCACGCTAAAGGCGGCAAGATCTTTCTGCAGCTTTATCATGCGGGTCGCCAATCCAATGTCGACGTGCAGCCTGCAGGCAGCATCCCCGTCGGCCCATCGGAAGTCCTGCACGGCGGCGTTGCTTACACTACCGAAGGTTGGGTACCCAATACCCCGAACCGCGCGCTGACCATCGAAGAGATCGCAGATCTGGTAGAAAACTTCCGCAGCGCTGCCGAGCGCGGCGTGAAAGCCGGTTTTGACGGCGTGGAACTGCATGGCGCCAACGGCTATTTGATCGACCAGTTCCTGCAGGACAACAGCAACAAGCGCACCGACATTTACGGCGGCTCGTTCGAAAACCGCGCTCGCTTCCTGCTGGAAGTGACCAACGCGCTGATTTCGGTGTGGGGCAGTGACCGTGTGGCCGTACGTGTTGGCCCGAGCGGCACCTGGGGTGACATGGGGGACAGCGATCCAGAAGGCCTGTTTACCTACGTCGCACAACGGCTGGCGCCGCTGAACCTGGCTTACATGCACCTGATCGAGCCGCGCATCCTGGGCAACATCGAGGACGAGAATGCCGACCCGGCGCCGGTCGCAGCCCAACTGATGCGCAAACACTACAAAGGCGTGATCATTGCTGCCGGTGGCTTCAACGGCGAATCCGCCGAGGCCATCATTCAGGCGGGCGACGCCGACCTGGTGGCCTTCGGTCGCCACTTCATCGCCAACCCGGATTTGCCGGAGCGTCTGCGTCACAATCTGCCACTGAACGCTTATGATCGTCCGACCTTTTTTGGCGGTACCGAGGTGGGTTACACCGACTACGAGTTCTATAAAGAAGAAGCGATTGCGTAACGTCTTTCGCCAAGCTCGAGTTGCTTTAGCGCAGAGACCAAACGAAGCCCCCTCGCGGGGGCTTTTTTATGTGTACACGCGATCTACAGGGCGCCATCACTTTTTCACAGCTGGAATACCATGAACTCAACCCAATTCATCAAAAGCAACCGGCCGCTGTATTGGCTGGCCTTAGGCACGTTTGCCGTCGGTACCGAAAGCTTCATGATCGCGGGCTTGCTTCCCGGAATGGCGAAGGATCTTGGCGTTAGCGTTGCCACGGCGGGTCAGTTGGTCACGGTATTTGCTCTGGCCTATGCACTGAGCTCTCCAGTGCTGGCTGCGCTGACCGGGAACCTGAACCGGCGCAGGCTGCTGATCGGTGCCATGGCGATATTTGCGCTGGCCAATCTGCTGGCCTTCACGGCCAGTGGCTATTGGTCGTTGATGGCCGCGAGAGTGGTGCTGGCACTCGCGGCGGCAGTGTATGTACCCGGTGCGAACGCACTGGCCAGCGTGGTCGTGCCGCCCGAACAGCGTGGCCGCGCCATCGCTATCGTCAACGGTGGCCTGTCGCTTGCCATTGCCCTGGGAGTTCCGGCGGGCACGGTACTGGGGGCGGCAATGGGTTGGCGCGCCACGTTCGGCAGCGTCGCGATCATTGCCGCGTTGGCCGTTGCCGGTTTGCTGATAGGCCTTCCACGCGAGATAGGAACCGGACTCGCTACTGCCAGCCTGCGCCAGCGAATTTCAACTGCGGCTCAGCCTGCGGTATTGCATACGTTGCTGATCACTACGTTGTGGGCGATGGCGAGCTACACCACTTACACCTATCTCGCTCCGCTTTTGGAGGCCACCACCCTTATAAATGGCCCGGCAATAGGTTTCGTGCTATTTGGCTGGGGTGTTTCAGCCGCAATCGGCCTGGCCATCAGCGGCCGGGCGGTAGACCGAAGAGGTCCGCGCGCAGTGATCCTGCCAGCGTTGGCGACATCCACTACCGCATTCGTCGTCCTGTCGCTGGCGCCGCACTTTATCGGCAGACAGTTTGTAATTGTGCCGATAGTCCTCGCCATCGCTGCCTGGGGCGTGGCGCACTGGGCTTTTTATCCTGCACAGCAAACCACGCTGGTCGGCGTGGCCGGCGTTGCGAGCGCGCCAGTGGTGTTGTCGCTCAACGCCTCCTTCATGTACCTCGGTTTCTCACTGGCTGCGGGTCTCGGCTCTCTGACATTGCACTACAGCTCATTGGCCAACCTTGGCTTTGTCAGTGCCCTCTGCGCAGCAACGGCCTTGGCCTTGGCCTACACATCCGGCCGCCGACCTGCACCGCAACTTCAACCTTTAAATTAAATAATCTACACGCTCTAAAAGTAGTGTTCCAAGAATGAATAACGGCGGCCAATGGCCGCCGTTATTCTGCTGCGAAAAAATAGAAGCTTATACCTCAGCGTTGGAACCGAAGGTCCGGCGCAACGATTGCGGGGATTGACCATATACGCGCAGGAAGGCCCGACGCATACGCTCACGGTCGCCAAAGCCGGTCTCCGAGGCCACCGCTTCAAGCGTTAGTCGCCCCTGTTCGATCATCAATCGGGCGGCCTCCAGACGTAGATTCTCAATGGCCTTGGCGGGGGAGCTTCCGGTTTGCTCGCGAAAGCTTCGACTGAATTGCCGAGGACTCAGGCACGCCGCATCCGCCAGGTCTTCTACGGAAAGGTCGCGACGCAGGTTTTTTCGAGCAAAGTCCAGCGATTGCTGAATGCGGTCGGAGCTCGGACTCAGTTCCAGCATCGCCGAATGCTGGGACTGCCCACCCGCGCGGCGATGGTATAGCACCAGCCGCTGCGAGACGGTCCGGGCCAGCGCGGCACCGTAATCCTTCTCGACCATACCGATGGTTAAATCGAGCGCAGCGGTCATGCCTGCCGAGGTCCAGATCTTGCCATCGATGATGAAGATGCGATCTTCTTCTACTTTAATTGCGGGGAATCTATCGCGCATTTCCTTGGCGCGAGCCCAGTGCACTGTGGCTCGACGTCCATCGAGCAATCTGGACTCGGCAAGCGCGAAAGCACCGACGCACAAAGCGCCTACCCGCCGTGAATGTGCATTGGCTTCAACCAGAAATGAGTGAATACCGTCCGACGCCGAACTGCGATCCATTGCACCGCTGATCAAGACAGTATCGAAATCAGTCTTGTTGAACTGCTGAGTATCAACCGACGTGAACAGGGAGCTGGCGACCAAGCCACCATGCTCGGATAGCACACTGATGTCGTAGAGTTTTTCACCCGCGGCCAGGTTGGCAAACTCGAAAGCTGAAAGCGCGGCAAGGCTCATCACTTGAAAATCGGGCCGTACGATTAACGCCACACTTTGCATAAAAACTCCCGTTCGCCCAGTTGAACACTGGCTTGAGGCATGGATGTCTGGTGACAGGCGAAACGTTAGCATGCGCGAAAATCGCGGGACTGCAAGCAGAACCGCGATTTCGAGGGGGTTAGCGTTTTGCGCCGGATAAATTCAGTAAGGCCGATACTGAGGTACGAGAAACTTCGGAACGCCAATATTTTCGGCCATAAACTTGACCAGACCAAGGCCGAAAATGATGGTTTTACGGCCTTTACCGACATACGGGCGTTCAATACTCTGGCCCTATTTCATGCACCGCCTTTGGAGCAAACCGCATGACTCATAAAGGCACGGCCGTTATAACCGGCGCTGGTACAGCAATAGGCATAGCTTTCGCCCACCGACTGACTCAGCGGGGCTACGACTTGATTTTAATTGCGGTGGATCGGCCGCAATTAATGACGCTTGCTGCAGCGCTCACTGACTCCAGCGGACGATCGGTGGAAGTGCTGAATGCTGATTTGGCAGTGTCCGCCGAAGTTGTCCGCATCGAGGCCTTGTTAAGCCAGGACGCCAGTATCACATTGCTCATCAACCATCACGACATCACTGAGGAAAATGAGATAGGGGCCACAATCGCCTTGGGGATCACTGCTCCCGTACGCTTGTTCTACGCATTGGCAAATGGTTTCGTAAAGAGGGGCGCCGGAACGGTTATCAATCTGGTGCCCGTGTTCGAGGCGAGTTCCGGTGCTGCCATTGAGTCGGCGAACAGCGCTTTTTTACTCTCGCTATCCCACGCGCTGCGGCAGCATTTCAATAAAGTCGCAGTACGAGTTCAAGCAATTTTGTATGCAGGTTCACAGCAGATCCAATATCAAAGCGCAGTGGCCATTGTGGATGCCGCGCTAGAGGATTTTGATTCTGGAGAAGCCATCTCGCTACCCAAGTTTGCCGATCGGGTGATATGGAATAAATTCGAGGTTGCCCGGTTGGAATTGCTCAGTCGGGTAGCAGCGGCGCCCAATATCGTCTCACCTGCACGTCTGCTCCATTGACCTGCGGTGGGTAGCGAATGCGTGTCTCCCGCTAAGTGATTACAGGCATCCTCGTCCAAAAAAGAGTGGATATCCCGCCCATTTTAGTTCAGCAGCCGACAAGGACGACTACGTCGGTCTTCAGTCGGCTGGCCCAGCAACCACATGGTGTCTTGTTCATCCTGCCTGCGTGGTATTGCTCTTCTGTTTGTTTAACGTCTACAAGCACAGTATGTATTAGCGGGCAATTCCGTCCTTGAATTCGGCAGGACGATTAGCGTGATCGCCTCGCTCGATAAAAGGTCGCAACTTCTTGCGAGCTTGCTGGCGGCGATGCTGGCAGGACCTTAGGCACGAAAGAGGTCATCCTATTAACCAAGCTGTTGGACGCGGCGCACCTATCCTGGTTTGCTAGTGATGAAAATCCCCGGTCGCTTCTGCCGGATAGACTCCTCATGACTGTGAGCCACTGTCCGCAAACGGCCGCTATGGGGCGATTTCGGCTTGTGACGACAGGCAGCTATTGGCCGTTATCTACCTGATGCAAAAGCCAGTTTTCCCTGACAACGCAGCCGGCTATCGGTCCTGCAGAGGTGCCAGCAGTGCCGCGCCAGTGCGAACCTCCCAGTAAATCCGTTGGCGGGCGTCGCAGCGCAGGAAGTGCGAATCAATCGTGGGATTGCTAAACCAACTGGCGGCCCCCCAGAGACAAAATCAAACCGCCGCACAGTCGATCGATAGCTTTTTTCCTCCCTTGATACGCGGACGCAATCTTGGGTTGCGAAAGAGTGATTGCAACCATTCCATACCAGGTCATTGAAATCACCACGACAACTGCCAGCATCGACAAAAACGTGCCTGGTGAAACGTGGGCGGGGGCTGCTGCTGAAAAAACAGCGGCATAGAAGGCCATGGACTTGGGGTTGCCGATGTTGGTAACCACCCCCTGAATGAAGGACTGCCGGCAACTACCGGCGACGGAATCATTTAGCGGGCCAAGCGCATTCTTCCCCGCGTTGATCAGCAGTCGGAATCCGAACCACATCAGGTAGGCGGCGCCCAGAACTTTTACAACAAGCGCAGCCCAAGGGAGCGCAGCAAATACAACCCCGAGACCTGCAATTGCACAGGTGGACCAGAACAAATTGACCAGTACGATGCCTGCTACCAAGGCCAGAGCTTCTGACCGTGTAGCAGCTACCGCTTTATGGACCACTGCAACGAAATTTGGCCCAGGGATAACGACACCGGCCAAGTAGACCAAAAAGACCGTCAAAACGGCGGAACCATCAATCATGTGTTTCCTCGCGAGTCCTGTGGACGGTGTTCATTACGCAAATGAGTGTTCTAAGAGCAGGGCACTTACCTGAAATGCCAATGGTAGTCAGTTTGTTCTAGATCGATGGCAACTCAGACATCTCCACCAGCAGTTGTCCAAATGCATTGGCCGCGGGCGTCTTTCCCGTGACACTCCATATCAGTCTGAAATCAGCATCCAGCAGCGGTGGCAGGCCATGTTGGCCGTCAATGACCACCATGCCAGGCTCTAGATCGCCCAGCGGTAGAGCGGTGACGGTAAGTCCCGCCAATACCGCCGCTCTCAGTCCTTGTTGACTTGGAGAGGTAAAGGCGACCCGCCAATCTACGGTGGAACTCTCCAACGCATCTACGGCCACCTGGCGGTGCAAGCAGGGTGCTGGGGCAAACGCCAGTGGCAAAGGGGCATCGCCGGTAAATTCGAAATTCTGCGCAGCGGCCCAGACAAACCGGGTTTCGCGCAGCACGGTACCGCCGGCCTGGCTGCCCGGCAATGCCATGACCACGGCCAGATCGAGCCCGTCGGCATCAACCAGTGCGCGCAGATCGAGGTAGGTGCCGACGGTTACATCCAGGCGTACGGCGGGAAATTGTCTGGCGAACCGAGTCAGTAACGGCGGCAGGCCGTCGCCGATAAAGTTTTCTGGCACACCGAAGCGCACGGCCCCGAATACCGACGACGCTTCGAAACGTCGGGAGAGGGCGTCTTGTGCTCTGAGGATTTGTTCGGCATGGCGCAGAAAATCTTCACCATCTTCCGTCAGTGTCAAACGTCGGGTAGTGCGTACCAATAGCGTGGTACCGACCTGTTCTTCCAAACGCCGGATCTGATGACTGATCGCTGACTGGCTCAAATGCAGCCGCTCTGCGGCACGAGTGAAACTACCGGTGTCCTTGATCGCGACAAAAGCACGCAACAGAGCTGGGTCGAAGTCCATTAAGTCAACTCATGACGAATATTAATAAAACCTACGAAATTAAATCATTTCTGTCATTTTTTAATTGCTTCCAGAATGCGGCCGGTCACTTGGACTTGTGCCGGGTGACGCTGGCGAGGCTATCGCGTCTCTACTCCTGACGGCGTTCAGAGCGGTCTTGCCAGTGCCCATCAACTTGATCTGGAAGATCACGATGCAGTTCTCTTCTTCGCAAAAGGATATTTTCACCATCGCCGCCGTGTGCCTGGCGTCGCTGATGTTCGGCTTGGAAATCTCGAGCGTGCCGGCAATCCTGCCGACTCTTGAATCGGTTCTGCACAGCGATTTCAAAGATATGCAGTGGATCATGAATGCCTACACCATCGCCTGCACCACGGTGCTGATGGCCACCGGCACATTGGCGGATCGGTATGGGCGCAAGCGAGTGTTTGTCATCAGCCTGGTGCTTTTCGGCATTACCTCACTGGGCTGTGGATGGGCACAAAGCGCCAGTGTGTTGATCGCAAACCGTTTCCTGCAAGGTATGTCCGGTGGTGCCATGCTGATCTGTCAGGTGGCCGTGCTGTCTCACCGGTTCCAGTCGGGAGTTGCGCGCGGAAAAGCGTTCAGTGCCTGGGGAATCGTGTTCGGTATCGGTTTGGGGTTTGGCCCGATAATCGGCGCCGTTATCGTGGCGTTGTCGAGTTGGGAATGGGTGTTTCTGGTGCATGCGCCCATTGCCGTGCTCGCGCTGGTGCTGGTGATCGCCGGTGTCGATGAGTCACGTGATCCGCAGCGTCGCAGGCTGGATGTGTTGGGCATTATTTCGCTGTCACTGGCAGTGTTTGGCCTTTCCTGGTTCATCACCCAGGGCGCGGGGGAGGGTTTCTCCAGCGGTTCGGCCATCACTTGTCTGGTTGTGGCAATGCTCAGCTTTATCGTCTTTGTCGTTGCGCAGCGACGCTATGTCGATCCGATGTTCGACTTCTCGGTATTGCGCATCCGTCGCTTCTCGGGTGCCTTGCTAGGGTCGGCAGGCATGAACTTCAGCTTCTGGCCGTTCATGATTTACCTGCCGCTGTACTTTCAAAATAGCCTGGGCTACGCCAGTGTCGGCACCGGTCTGGCACTGCTGGCCTATACGCTGCCGACGCTGGTTGTTCCCCCGTTAGGTGAACGGCTGGCGCTGCGCTATCGACCTGACGTGGTGATTCCCGCAGGTTTGTTCACCATAGGATTGGGGTTCCTGCTGATGAAATGGGGCAGCAGTGTCGCGCACGCCAGCTGGCTGACGATGCTTCCAGGCTGTCTGATCGCCGGAATCGGACTGGGGCTGACCAATACACCTGTGACCAATACCACCACCGGATCGGTGCCCAGTGAACGTGCCGGCATGGCATCGGGCATCGATATCAGCGCTCGCATGATCAGCCTTGCAATCAATATCGCGCTGATGGGATTCATCTTGGTGGAAGGTATCCTGTCTTCCCTGCGCAACCAGTTGTCTGGCTCGCCCGATGATGGGCAACTGAGATGGCTGGCGGAGAATATTTCGGCCGGCAACTCTGCCGTGTTGGTGCCGACTGGCCAAGGGATCACGATTCCGGTCGATGTCGCCAACGCAGCTTTGGCGCATGGGTTTGGCTGGGTGATGCTGTATGGCGGTATTGCTGCATGGGTGCTGGTGGTGGCAAGTTACCTGGTCTTTCGTTCGAGCAAAGCCGTTCATTCTCAGCGCTGACTGTCATTCGAAGGACTGCTTCTGGCCGTTATCCATCTGATGCAAAAGCCAGTTGTCCCTGACCATGCAACCGAGCCGATGCGCTCGACTATCGGTCCAGCAGAGGTGCCAACAGCGCACACATGCCGCGCCAGTGCGAGCCCTCCCAGTAAATCCGTTGGCAGGCGTCACAGCGCAGGAAGTGCGAATAGAGGACGCCAACGCGTGGCGGCACTTGCGGCCGGGCCAGTTCCGGGCTGATCTCGTGTAGCGGCAGGTTGCAATGGAGGCACAGGCTGAAGGGGCGCGCGCTACGCGCCAGGTCGAGGCGCTCGTACAATTCGCGCAGCTGCAGCGACGGTTTCAGGGCATGCACGTAACAGCCGTGGCTGATGATCCGCCGCTTGAGCAGTTCGCGGTCGCGGGTTAGCACGATGCGTCCTTGCTGCGCGGCGATTTCGGCGATCTCGGCATCGTCGAAGCCATTGTCGTAGAGGGTGTCGAAGCCGCTCATGCGCAGCAGACTGGCCAATCCGCCAAGGTGCGCATCAGCGACGAAGCGCAGCACCCGTAAAGGTTGCGTACGAACCTTGAGCAACGGACTGATGTCCAGCGCTTCGAACTTGGGATACACCGCCAACCGGTCACCGTCGAAGATCACCCGCTCGAAGCCCACCGACTCGCCGTTGAGCAGCACCATCTCGACCTCGGTGTGCGGTATCCCGAGCGCCTCGATCATGTGCTTGACCGTCGCCCCTCGCGCGCACTCGCAAGTGAAGGACTGCCGCCGTCGCTCGGCCGGCAGGAAATCGTTGAGCTCCTCGTAGAAGCGGAAAGTTGCACGGGTCATGCTGAACAGTATGGCAGGGCTGCAGGAAGAATGAGTCCAGCGGCTCAGGGAGGGGTGGACTATCCGGTTGAGCCAGCGCCTTCGAGCAACCCAGCGGTCGCTCGAAGGCGCTCCGGTTACTTCAGGTTGCCGCTGAGGAATTGCTGCAGGCGCTCGCTCTTGGGGTTGCCCAATACGTCCTCGGGCGCACCTTGCTCTTCGACCCGCCCCTGGTGCAGGAACAGCACCTGGTTCGACACTTTTCGCGCAAAGCTCATTTCGTGGGTCACCATGATCATGGTGCGGCCTTCTTCGGCCAGCCCCTGGATCACCTTGAGCACTTCGCCCACCAGTTCCGGGTCCAGGGCTGACGTCGGCTCGTCGAACAGCATGATCTCCGGTTCCATGCTCAGGGCACGGGCAATGGCGACCCGTTGCTGCTGACCACCCGAGAGAAACGCCGGGTATTGATCAGCAACCCGTGCCGGCAAACCTACCTTGTCCAGGTAGCGCCGGGCGCGATCCTCTGCGTCCTTCTTGCTGACACCCAGTACCCGGCGTGGAGCCATGGTGATGTTTTCCAGCACCGTCATGTGGCTCCACAGGTTGAAGTGCTGGAACACCATCGCCAGGCGAGTGCGGATGCGTTGCAGTTCGTTGGCGTCGGCCACGCGCATGCCGTGGCGGTCATGGACCATTCGAATCGGCTGGTTGTCCAGACTCATGGCGCCGTCGTTGGGTGTTTCCAGGAAGTTGATGCAACGCAGAAAGGTGCTCTTGCCCGAACCACTGGCGCCGATCAGGCTGATCACATCGCCGGTCCTGGCGTTCAGCGAAACGCCCTTGAGGACTTCATGGTTGCCGTAACTTTTGTGCAGGTTTTCAACGGTCAGTTTGTACATGAACAAGCATCCTGAATTAGTGAGCCGGGCCGAGGAAAGACAACCAACGGCGTTCAGCCAGGCGGAACAGGCCGACCAGGGAGAACGTGACTGCCAGGTAGATCAACGCGGCGAGGCCGAACGATTGGAAGGTCAGGAAGGTCGCCGAGTTGGCGTCCCGCGCGACTTTCAGGATGTCCGGGATGGTCGCGGTGAAAGCTACGGTGGTCGAGTGCAGCATCAGAATCACTTCGTTGCTGTAGTAAGGCAGCGAGCGACGCAGGGCGGAGGGCATGATCACGTAGGTGTACAGCTTCCAGCCGGTCAGCCCGTAGGCTTTGGCCGCTTCGACTTCACCGTGGTTCATGCTGCGAATCGCCCCGGCGAAGATCTCCGTGGTGTAGGCGCAGGTGTTCAGGGCGAAGGCGAGGATGGTGCAGTTCATCGCGTCGCGAAAGAACGCATCCAGTACTGGCTGAGCCCGCACCGCGGCCAGGCTGTAAATGCCGGTGTAACAGATCAGCAGCTGAATATAGAGCGGTGTACCGCGAAACAGGTAGGTGTAGAACTGCACCGGCCAGCGCACCCAGACATTGCTCGAGACCCGGGCAATCGACAGCGGGATCGACATCACGAAGCCGAAGAAGATCGAAGCACTGAGCAGCCAAAGGGTCATGGCCAGCCCGGTGATGTGATTGCCGTCCTGGAACAGGAAAGGTTTCCAGTATTCCTGCAGTAGCTCGATCATCGCACGGCCTCCCGGGTGCCTGCGGCGTAGAAGATTTCCATCCGGCGCAAGACGTAGTTCGAAACGGTGGTGATCGCCAGATAGATCAAGGCGGCCAGAATCAGGAAGAAGAACAACTGATAGGTGCTCTTGCCCGCGTCCTGGGCCACCTTGACCAGATCGGCCAGGCCGATGATCGACACCAGCGCGGTGGCCTTGAGGATCACCATCCAGTTATTACCGATGCCCGGCAGGGCAAAACGCATCATTTGCGGGAAGACCACCAGGCGGAAGCGCTGGGCGCGGGTCAGGCCGTAGGCGGTAGCCGCTTCCATCTGCCCTCGCGGTACGGCAAGGATGGCGCCACGGAAGGTTTCGGTGAAATAAGCCCCGTAGATGAAGCCCAGGGTAATGACCCCGGCGCTAAAGGGGTTGATCTCGACGTATTCCCATTCCATGAAGTCGGTAAACGAGGACAGCCAGGTTTGCAGGCTGTAGAAGATCAGCAGCATCAGCACCAGGTCCGGCACCCCGCGAATCAGCGTGGTGTAGGCCTGCGCAGGGACGCGCAGCAGTGCCGATTTCGAAAGCTTGGCGCTGGCGCCGATCAGGCCCAGGCCAACGCTCACCAGCAAGCAAAGAAAGGATAATTTGACCGTCATCCAGGAGCCTTGCAGCAACAGCGGGCCGAAACCCTTGAGGCTAAAGTCTGACAGCCCAAGAATCTGCAATAGGTTTTCTAACATTGAGCAGCCCTACGTCAATCAAAGAAGAGCCCATCCGGAAATGGGCGCAGGGTCATTATTTGTCGCTGTAGAGATTCAGATCGCCAAAGTGCTTCTGCTGGACGGCCGCATAGGTGCCATTGTCGTGCAGTGCCTTGATACCTTTGTTCAGCAAGGCCTGGAGCTCGACGTTGCCTTTGGCGAGACCCACGGCGGTCTTGGCTGGAAGGAGGGGATTTTCGACCGGCTCGCTGACTTGGAAGTCGGCGCCTGGTGGCGACTTCAGGAAGCCCAGTTCGGCTTGCAGCATGTCCTGGATCGAGGCATCGAGGCGTCCGGAGATCAAGTCGGCGTACACCTGGTCCTGGTTGGCGTAGGCCTGGGTCTCTACCCCGGCCTTGTCCAGCACGGCCTTGGCGTAGGCTTCCTGGATGGAGCCTTGCTCGTAGCCGATTTTCTTGCCCTTGAGGGAGGCCGGATCGATGCCGATGGCCGCGCCTTTCTTGAATACCAGCGCGGTCGGGCCAGAGAACAGCTCGTTCGAGAAATCGATGACTTTCTCACGCGCCGGCGTGACGGTCATGGAAGAGATCACGCCATCGAACTTGTTGGCCTTGAGGCCGGGAATCATGCCGTCGAAGTCGCTTTCAACCCACTTGCACTTGACCTTCAGCTCCGCGCAGATCGCGTTGCCCAGGTCGATATCGAAGCCCACCAAGCCGCCGTCGGCGGCCTTGGATTCGAACGGCGCATATGAGGGGTCGACGCCAAAGCGCAACTCCTTGTACTCCTTGGCCAGCGCAGAACCGGCAGCTATACACAAAGCCAATGCAGAAAGAGTGAGAAATGCTTTTTTCATTATTTTATTCCCAGGGACCATCGAAAGCGCTTGTGCCGCAAGAGCGCGTGTACTGCGCTGCGAAATGTCCTATGCACACGCAAGTACTTGTACAGACAAGCATATGCAATCACCCGGCCAATTCGCCGATTGGGCGTTTGAGAAAGCGCGTGCAGCGCTCTGGGATGGGCTTGGCAGGCAGGTGAACGCTGGGGAGAGGTAGCCTGCGAGGCTGTTACCTAAGCAGGCTTTTACACTCGGCTGGGGTATGCGGTAACAAAGTGTGGGGTTAAGGGCGCTGACTTTCCTGGCTCAAGCCTTGACCCAACGCTGACGGCTCCAGCTACTCAATGTATCGACGGCCAAGACCAATAACAGCATCGCCAGAATAACCGTGCTGGCTTGAGCTTCCTGGAACAGGCTGAGGCTGACATAGAGCATTTGCCCCAAACCACCGGCGCCGACGAAGCCGAGCACACTGGCCATGCGGATGTTGTTTTCCCAGCGGTACAGGACGTAGGCCAGTAGCTGTGGCAACAGGTTGGGCAGGGTGCCGTAACAGAAAGCCCATACGGCATTGGCGCCCTGCAAACGGATCGCGTCGGCCGGTTCCGGAGGGGTGTTTTCCAGTGCTTCGGCGAACAACCGGCCGAGCACGCCGGTGGTGTGCAGGGCCAGGGCCAGGGTGCCGGCGTTGGGGCCGAGCCCGGCGGCCAGGACCATCAGTGCGGCCCATACCAGTTCCGGCACCGCGCGCAAGGCGTTGAGCACCAGGCGTGACGCGCTCTGCAAAGGCCAGCCGTAGCGCCCGGCTGCGGGCAATGCCAATAACAGGCCGAACACCGCCGCGAGCAGGGTGCCCAGGGCCGACATGGCCAGGGTTTCCAGGGCGCCGTGGCCGATGGCTTGTAGATGGCCCGAGCTCAGGTCCGGGCTGAGAAAACGCTGCGCATACGCGCCCATCTGCTTCAGGTTGCCGGCGCCGCCGAGCTCGCCGAGGTCGATGCCCAGGTAGTTGAACGAGGCGATGACCGCTGCGCCGATGCACAGGAGCAGTGCCAGGTTGAACAGGCGATTCATGTCAGCCTCCAGCGCAGCAGACGGCTGAGTTGATCGGCGAGCAGCACCAGGACGAGGAACGTCAATAACAGACTGGCCACTTCACCGCCGGCGAACATGCGCAACGACAAATCCATTTGCTGGCCCAGGCCGCCGGCACCGACGAAGCCCATCACCACTGAGGCGCGGATTGCGCATTCCCAGCGGTACACCGTGTACGACAGCAGTTCCGCAGCGACATTGGGCAGGATTCCGTAGCAAAAGGCGGCGAGCCGACCACTGCCGGACTGCAGTAGCGCGTGTACCGGGCGCTGGTCGACCGACTCGAAAATTTCCGCATAGACCTTGCCCAACATGCCGCTGTAGGTGATGGCAATGGCCAGTACCCCGGCTGTCGGGCCGAGGCCGACGGCGCGCACGAACAGCAGGGCCCAGACAATTTCTGGCACGCTGCGCAGGAAGATCAGCAAGCCGCGTATGGGCCAACGCAGCAGTTGGCCCCAATAGCTCGGGTGGCCAGCGCGGGAGGCAGCAGACAGCGACAGGGCACGACTGGCGAGCAGGCCGGCGGGAACAGCCAACAGCAACGCCAGGGCCATGCCGGCCGTGGCGATGGCCAGGGTCTGCAGGGTGGCTTGCAACAACAGCTGGATGAACTCGTCGCCATGGGCCGGTGGCCAGAAGGCGGACACGAACCGGCCCATCTCGCTCTGACTGTCACTCGCCACCAGCACACGGAGGTCCAACTCGCTGAAGCGGATGCCGGGCCACAGCAAGGCAAGGGCCAGCAGGGTGAGCAGCAGACGGGGCAGGGCGGCCGGATCGCGGGTGTCAGACGTCAGCATCGGGGGATCTGCACACTCAAGGGAGCCGGAGGAATCGGCGAGGACTGCAACTGCTCATTGGCGTAGAGCTTGTCGAGCAGCTCGCGATCGACGGCGCTGGCCGCAAGGTCGAACAGGATCTGTCCATCACGCAAGCCGATGATGCGCGAAAAGTGCGCCAGGGCCAGCTCCACCGCGTGCAGGCTGGCGACCAGGGTGACGTTCTGCTCCCGGGCATGGCGGCACAGCACCGAAAGCGTGTGCTGGGCCAACACCGGGTCCATGGCCGATACCGGCTCATCGGCCAGCAACACCTCGGGCGCTTGATATAACACGCGGGCAATGCCCACGCGCTGTAGCTGTCCGCCGGACAGTTGCTGGCAATGCGCGAACAACTTGTCACTCAGGTCCAGCCTGGCCAATGCCGCGCGTGCGCCCGGAACATCCAGCGGATGCAGCAGGTTCAGCAGGCTCTTGCCCAGACCCCACTGACCCAGCTTGCCGGCCAGAACTGCGGTGACCACGCGCTGGCGCGGGGGCAGGGGAGGCGCCTGATGAATCAGACCGATGCGCGCGCGCAGCCGCTGACGCTGACGGGCAGAAAGCTGCCAGACACGCTCGCCGAGCACCTGCAGCTCGCCGTTGCCCGGTCGCAGGGCGGTGGCCAGCAGGTTGAGCAGGCTCGACTTACCCGCGCCGGAAGGGCCGATGATCGCGACCTGTTCGCGTGCACCGATGTGCAGATCCACGCCACGCAGCGCCTGGACACCGTTGGCGTGGGTAAGGCTGACCTGGGTCAGATGCAATGTCATTTGAGCAGTTCGGCGGCGCGTGCGGCTTCCTCGATGCCCTTGTAGTTCTCAGGCTTGGTTTCGATGAAGCGGCTGGCGGCCTGCAGGTCCAGAATCTCCTTGTCCCTCGGGTTCGCCGGATCGAGCGCCAGGAACGCAGCCTTTATCTTGGCCGCCAGCGCCGGGTCGAGGGTTCCGCGCACCGTCCAGTTGTAGTCGAAGTACGCAGGGGTGGTCGAAAACACTTTGACCTTGGTGGTATCGACCTTGCCGGCGGCGACCAGTTTTTCCCACACGCTGGCGTTGAGCACTCCGGCGTCGACCTTGCCAGCCTGGACCCAGGCAACGGTGGCGTCATGGGCGCCGGAGTAGCCGACGCGACTGAAGTAGGTCTCCGGCTTGATGCCTTCCTTGAGCATGAAATAGCGCGGCATCAGACTGCCGGAAGTGGAGGACACTGAGCCGAAGGCAAAGGTCTTGCCCTTGAGATCGGCTAGGGACTTGACGGCAGGGTCGGCGGTGATGAATTTGCTGGTGAATTGGGCGTCCTGTTCGCGCTGCACCAGCGGGATGGCATTGCCGGTTTTCAAGCGTGCCTGCACGAACGTGAAACCGCCCAGCCAGGCCAGATCGATGCGATCGGTAGCCAGTGCCTCGACCACCGCCGGATAGTCGCTTACAGGTACGAACTCGACCTTCATGCCCAATTGTTGTTCCAGATAGGCGCCAAGCGGCTTGAACTTGCGCAGCAGCTCGGTCGGGGCTTCATCGGGAATCGCGCTGACTTTCAGGGTCTCGGCGGCTTGCGCCAGCAGGGTGCAAAAAGACAAGGACAAGCCGACGGCCAGTGCCAGGGTACGCTTGAGCATGGAAGATCTCCGGTGCATTTACGGAAGAATGTCGAGGCGCCTGGCACAAGGTGATTGCTGCGTGGCGCTTTGTGAGGGTAGCCGAAATGGAGCGAAATTGACTGCTTTTGGGCTATTGCGGTTTATTGCGAAGGGCGGCATACGACCCGAAGCTGCCCGTTGAATCAGGCTGCAATCGGCCGCAGTCACCGGCAAGCAGCAGTTCGTAACTGTTATCCGATGCAAAGTTTGGCCATTGAATTTATAAAGGCGGCAAAGCACCGTATCAGGACGCCGTAAAGGTATTTTCCATCGGCCAGCGCATTTCCAGATGTTCAGTCAAATAATTCATAAAAGCTTTGACCTTGGGTGTGATGGCGGCGCGTTCCTGGACGCATACATAAATATCGAGCGGTTCAGCGTAGGCATAAGTTGAAGCGTGGCGATGTTCAAACAGAGGAACGAGTTGGCCACTTTCGATAAAGGGCGCCGCCACGAACTCCGCCAAACGGGTTATTCCCGCGCCACGGACGGCCATTTGGGCTAGAGCGTCAACATCGTCGCTGATTGCGGTCGCATTGAGAGTAGCGTCGTAACGTTGCCCATCCCGGATAAAACCCCAACGTAGAAAGCGTCCGTCTAGCGGGTAGCGAAACGGTAGACAGGCATGGTGCTGGAGTTCTTCAGGATCGCGTGGCCAGCCGGCTCGTTCCAAATAGATGGGTGACGCGCAGATGATAAAAGGGACTGAAACGATCTTGCGAGCGACGATCCCCTCTTCTAGTTGTGGTTTTATCCGCAGGCTCAGATCAATGCCTTCTTGAATATGATTAATTTTGCGATCTGTGGTTGAGAGTTCAAGTATCAGGCGTGGGTAACGTGCAGCGAAGCCGGCGATTAGTGGCGCCAACACATGCCGCCCGAAAGCGGAGGTAGAAGCGATGCACAGTCGCCCTTGGAGTTGAGTCTGCGCGCTGGTGATCGCGCTTTGCGCCGATTCGAGATCACGCGCTATACGTTTCACTTTTTCGTAGTACACCATGCCGCTTTCGGTTAACGCCATGCTACGCGTGGTGCGCTGGAGAAGGCGCGTACCCAGGTGGGTTTCCAAGCGATTTAGGGTCTGGCTAATGGCTGCCGCACTGACGCCCAGGGTTTTGGCCGCGCCCACGATGGAGCCCGCTTCAACCACTTTGATAAAGCTAGCAATCGCCCCTAACAGGTTCATCTTTGTTCCAGCGAGAAGAGTCATTCATAAGATTTTGTTTATAAAGCAACCACTGCTAGCCGTCTAGTTGCTAATTTTTGATCTTGCTATGGTGTTCATCACCTACCACTCGAAGATCAAAAAGGTCTGATATGAATCCAAAAACATCCTCTAAAGCTCTATTTTTCAACCAACGCAAGCTCTCGGTTCGCGCTACGCCTTATGTTTTCGCACTGTATATGGCCACCATCATGGCGCTCTTGATGTCATTCGTGATCACCGCGGCAAATTCCGGTATTGAGAATGATTACCTAAGTAATGCGCTGCACGCCTATAAATTGGCCATGCCAGTGGCATTCCTGTGCATACTCGTCGTTCGCCCCATTGTGCTCAAACTGGTGTCTTTGACTGTACACCCACATCGTTAAGGGCGGCCGCTTGCGGCCCAATTGACGGGGCGTTGTGGACAACCCTATTGGGTCGACTGTTGCCGGCCGCCATAGGTCGGAGTCGACCTAAAGCTGACACTGTCCGCAGTCAGCTTCGAGTCTTCTCTCGATCCAGCAGGTTGTGGGCTATTCAGCGACGCCACGATCCCTCGGGCAATTCGACCTGCCGATGGGCCGCAGCCAAGGCAACCTTCAGCCCCTCTTTATCCAGCGGTATGCAGTAGGCGGGTTTAGCCCGTTCGAATCGCCAGCTTTCATCAAGACTGCCCGCATCTACCGCGTCGAATCCAATCTCGTCCAGTAACTTGATCACCAGCGCTTTCGCCGCCGGATCATCCGCCGCGATCGGCAGTGCGCGTCGGTCGGGCGCTGCTTTCGGGCGCGCGTCCTGCACCAGGTCCTGGGCGAGGATTGCATTGAACGCCTTGACCACGCTGGAGTGGGGCAGGTGCTCGGCGAGCAAGCGGCTGGTGGTGGTTTCGAATCGGTCGAGAGCGGCAATGTGACCGTCGCGTTCCGGGTAGTAGTTATTGGCATCCAGCACGGTTTTGCCCTCTAGCCACTTGGCTGGCACGCTTCGGTAATGCTCAAGAGGAATTGCCACGAGTACAACTTCGCCAAATTGTGCTGCGTCCTCGATAGTGCCGACCTGACTGCCAGGAATGCCACTGCGCACGCTGCTCATGGTCTGTGGCCCACGTGAATTGCTGAGCATCGCCTCGTGTCCCGCGGCGATGACCAATTGCGCCACTGCACGTCCGATGAAGCCTGCCCCAATAATGCCGATACGCATGTCCTTGCTCCGCTGGTTAAGTAAGAAGAAACCATGATGATTGCCAACCAACAGCAGATAAATAATCATCGGCTACTTAGTCTCGTTACCAGGAGTGTTGAATGATGGACCGTCTGACGAGCATGGGAGCGTTTGTGATGGCGGCGGAATCCGGCTCCTATGCCAGTGCTGCCGAGCGATTGGGCCTGTCGGCGCAGATGGTGGCCAAGCATGTTGCCGCGCTTGAGCAGAGGCTAGGTGCGCGGCTGCTGAACCGGACCACCCGACGCCAGAGCCTGACTGAGTTGGGCAGCGCTTACTACGAACGCTGTAAGCACATTTTGAGCGAGGCTCAGGCAGCCGACTCCCTGGCGCAGATCATGAACGACACCCCGCGCGGCAAACTGAAAATCAGCGCTCCCGTCACGTTCGGTTCCTATAGCCTCATGCCTTTTGTGACGGAGTTTTTGCGTCAACACCCGGAAGTCGAAATCGATCTGCATTTGACCGATCGCTTCGTCGATCTGGTGGAGGAGGGTTATGAAGTGACTTTCAGAATTGGCCCGTTGACCGCGTCCAGTTTGACCGCCAGGCCGTTGGCACCTTATCGGTTGGTAGCCTGTGCGGCACCGAGCTACCTGACCGACCGCGGAGTGCCGCAAATACCGGATGATCTGAAGAACCATGAGTGTCTGGGGTATGCCTATTGGTCCCGGCCGGCCGACCGCGAATGGGTATTCTGCAAAGGCTCCGCAGTTGAACGGGTACAAGTCGTCAGTCGATTGCAGGTCAACGAGAGCAAAGCACTGCTGTCGGCAGCGCTGGACGGGTTCGGGATTGTCCTTGGTCCCGAAGACTTTCTTGAGCCCGCGTTGCGCAGCGGTGAGTTGGTTCCACTGTTAGCTGATTACGAAGCACCGAGCCGACAAATGCATTTGCTCTACACGGCCAATCGTCAGAGAACTGCCAAACTCCGACGATTTATCGAGGCTGCGCTCGTCCGCTTTGGTGCTCCTTGAGCAAGCTTTTGAGTTGTCTCAGCCGCATTGAATTGTGATTGATCGCGGTCGCAGGCTACTGCTTCATTGACTGGCTGCTGTTGGGCCGATTGTTGCCTGTCGCCAAGGGCAGTAAACGACCGATTCTGTTGAAAAAGTCGGTCTGCCCAAACTGCCTGATCATTGACTGGTGAAAACACCTTTTTTGCACGCTGCTACGTGAAATCTGAGTCTGGAAGCCACTGCAAAAAGTAAAGATTTCAATCTCGGACGCGTACTTTTCTGATACGCAAACCGTGGCCGACTTCTTCAACAGAATCGGCCAGAAGCAGTCAATCGCTAAAACTCCAGCGCCCCAAATGGGCCGCTTTTTCTGCATATCTGCACGATTGGATAGCTAAGCGGCGCGTACTCGCGCCGAATACCTAAAATCCTTTAATCGCCTCACATCATGAACAAGACACGGAGAGCCCTATGGAGCAGCGCAAACACATTTGCGGCACAGACGAGATCAGAGTTCACGTTAAGGACGGTAGCGAGCTTAAGTACTGGGCACAAAAAAATTGTGGATTCCAAGAATGAGATAAGATCAGCCGTCAAGGAGGCTGGCGAGTCGCTTACCGCAGTCCAGCGGCGGATCAAGCTGATCCAGCACGCATGAGAAAGCAGTCCGGCCCAGTGTCGGGATTCGCTACCTGAAGTCCTCTCGCCCATCGCCATTCGCCTCCTGCTACGCTCTCACTTAGCGCCCCTAAGCAGCTCACGGCATCGTTGGGTCGCCAGGAGCCTAAAATGAAATGCGCATTTCTGACGTTCATAACCCTACTCACCTGCTCATCGGCAATAGCATCACCGCCAGATGGAGAAACACTTTTTCAAGATAACTGCGTTGTTTGTCACGGGCCTCGAGGCACGGGAGAATCGGCACCTAAGCTGGCCGGAGATTCCAGTGAATGGAAATCAAAAGTATTTGAGCGAGCAGTGCTGAGCGGTATCGACGACCATGGGAAGCCTCTGAAGGCGCCAATGCCGCATTGGGCTAGCGCTAGCTTCAAATCTGACAGCGGTGTAAAGCCAAGCAAACTTGAAATTGATGCAATTCAGAAATACCTGCATCAGCAAAAGTAGTGTGTTTGCTTCGACCGAATGCTTTCGTTTCGGCGACATGCTTTTCACGCAGTGCTCACATAATGGAGCGCAGATTACCCCTGCTCCTTTGAAAAATTCCCATTTGGCCCGCCCGCATGCGGGCCATTTTTTTTGGCTGCTACGCGTTCCTGATTCAAAGGAGAAGTGGCCATACCTGACGTCTATGTTTCGAATCTTCGGCAGCTTCATCGACGCTGAGCAGAAAGGTGGTTAGCATCCCACAAACCTAAACGCGCCAAAGGCATCTAGCAGTACGGATGGAGCTGGCGGCCAGATCTAGGCTGCGGGCTATCGTAAGAAGTCATTTAGCACTGTTAGCATTGGCGGCTACGTTAGGTCGGGAGGCTGTTATGGAGGGCTCCGGAGTCGCGTCGTGCAAGATCTACCCGGTTGCGCCGCACTGGAGCATCACGCTGCGTCAATGCCTGTTGCAACCGCCGAGCCACTGCTACACCAGGACAATACGTTTGAGCTTGGCGTTCAGTGCGGCGAACGCCGCTTCGGTACTGGCCTTGTGGTTGGTGATGAGCACGTCGATGCGTTCTGGCGGGCAGAAAGCGACGCGGCTCTCCACGCCGATCTTGCTGTAGTCGGCGAGGATGACCACGCCTTCGGCATTGTCGGCCATGGCGCGCGCCACTTCGGCTTCGCGGTGGTCGTAGTTGCTGGCACCGCGCTGGGCGTCGATGCCGACGGGCGATAACAGCGCGAGGTCGGCCCGATAGCGGCCAATTTCCGCCACCGTGGTGCCGCCAACCGTAGCGGGAGCACGGTCGCCGAGCGAACCGCCCAGTACGATCACCTCGTTGTACTGGCCGCCTGGCACAGCGGGATTACGCAATTGCAACGCCACGTTGAACGAGTTGGTGATCACGGTCAGCCCTCCCAGCTTGGCCAGCTCTTCGGCGAGGATGACGGTGGTGGTGCCCGCGTCGATAAACACAGTCTGTCCGTGCGACAGCAGACTGACCGCTGCGCGCGCGAGGTCACGTTTGAATTTGACGTTGATGTTCGCCCGCTCGGCGATGGGCGCTTCGTCTTCAACGCGGATGGCGCCGCCGTGTATCCGCTTCAACTCCCCCTGTTCTTCCAGAGCGACCAGGTCGCGTCGCACCGTCTCGCGTGAAACGTTCAGCTCCGTGACGATGCGGTCGGTGGTGACGCGCTGCAAAGTCGATAGTAGTGCGCGGATCCGCTGGTAACGCTCTTCTTGCCACATACCGGGTGTCCCTGCTGTTCGAGTCGCTGTCCGAGCACGCATTGTGGAGAGGCGTCAGTCGCTGTCAAGTTTGGCGCGGCCTCGTGATCATTGGGTTGGCGCAGCCTGCGCGTCATGTTTGTGTGATATTGAGGCATTATTGTTTTTTTGTGTATTTGGAGCTAGCCTCGTGGCCGGACGGTTTCTTCCCCTCGTCCGCATTTCGAAACACGCTTTCGCCATCGCCTCGGTTGTAACCTCTCATTTAGAAGTAGGAGCTATGCCATGCAGCGTCGCCAGTTTCTGAACACCCTCGCCACCGTTTCCGTTGTCAGTCCGCTGTTGTTGTCATCCCGCATAACGCAAGCCGCCACGCCCCCGGCCACACCAAGTGCGCTGGACCCGGCGCGCTGGTCGCCGCTCAACCAAAAGCGTCTGCAGGCGGTGATCGATGAGCACGGCGTCAAGAGCGCGTCCTACCGCCCTGACCAGCGCCCGTACGCGGTGTTCGACTGGGACAACACCTGCATCATGAACGACTGTGAAGAAGCGCTGCTGGTCTACCAGATCAATCATCTGCAGTACAAGCTGACGCCCGATGAGTTCGCTGAGGTGGTGCGTCAGGACGTGCCGAACGGCGCGTTCATGAAGGACTACACCACGGTGGACGGCAAGCCGGTCAAGATGGAAGACATCGCCAGCGACGTAGAAGCGGATTACCGCTGGTTGCACGCCAACTACAAGGGGCTCGCCGGCGACAAGAGCCTGGAAGAGATTCAGGCCAGCGAGCAGTACAAGGATTTTCTCGCCAAGCTCTACTTTATGTACGACGCGATCTGCGACAGTTACCCGGTGGAGATCGGCTATAAGTGGATTCTGTATTTCTACAAGAACATGACCACGGCTGAGTTGCAGGCGATGGCCGAGGCTTCCAACAACTACGCCATCGGCGACGCACTGCGCAAGGTCAAGTACGAGAGCTCACGCACGTTGCCGGGCAAGGCCGGGGTGGTGGCGGATACGCACTTTCATGGCATCCGCATCCATGAGGAAATCCGCGGCCTGATGCACACGCTGCGCGCCAACGGCATCGACGTCTATGTCAGCACCGCCTCGATCGACGATGTGGTACGCGTGTTCGCGGGCAATCCTCATTACGGATACGACGTTCCGCCTGAGAACGTGATCGGCCTGCGCATGGCGATGGAAGGCGGCAAGTACACCACTCGCTATCAGCCGGACTGGCACTTCAACTACGGGCCGGGCAAGACCGTTGGCATCAAGAACGTGCTGGTTAAACAGAAGGGCTATGGCCCGGTGTTGGTGGCTGGCGACAGCGATGGCGATGCCTGGATGCTGCGCGACTTCAACGATACGGCGGTGGGGGTGATCGTCAACCGCATGAAGAAGGGCGAGATCGGCGCCGACAGCCAGCAGGCCGCTACCCAATTGGGCACCCCGAACGCCCGCTTCATCCTGCAGGGGCGCAACGAGCACACTGGCCTGATGATTCCAGACGAGAAATCGCTCAAGTACGGTAAAGATGAGCTTAAGCTGCTGGCTTGATGGCACTGGCTCGCGGGTGGCCGGCGGCCATCCGCGAGCCGCAGTGCAACTCGCCTTGTACCTGCGGGAATGATGATTCTGCGCCGGAAAGTCGTTACCGCTACCGGCCCGAGTGAGTCAGTCGTATCGAGTCAAAATTGTGAGTGGCCCTGGATTTACGAGGCGCGCCCCACAGACCGTTTTTGGCCGTTTTCTACCTGTCACGACCCGCGGTAAATTTAAGTATGAATAATTTTTTCGGGGCTCTCCAGGGCTGCAAGGAAGTCGTGTTCACCCTCAGCTCCCCACCATGGGATAGATATAACGCCGCCGAGGTCTCTTAGCTGCCGCAGTAGCTCCAACAATGAGTAGATCTGATCTTGTCCCCACTGAGCCCCCATCCGATAGTCCAATGTGAGGCTATTAGTGAAAACGTAAACACCAAGGTCAGGTATTTGACCCCGGGTGCCGTACAGCCCACCGAGAACGACGTGGAATGCCTCTGCTGCTCCTGAGCTTACAAGCAAAGCATCCTGAGGGCCGGAGAATGGCTTCCCACTTTGGGATGCTTTGATCCAAAGGTAGCCGCCGTCAACAGTGACATTTTTCGCGCCATGATCGAACAGATATTGAAATGCCTGCGGTACAAACGACGAATCTGAATACGTCACCACAACCTCAGGGAGCGATCCATCGTTAGTTGCAAAGTATTCGGAAAAATTCACGTGGCGTGCCTATCGTTTGCAAGGGACGGGGCATTTCCGATGAGCCGATGCCCCCTAGATGATTGTGAGGTGTTGGCCAAGGTTGAGCCAATCTGTCGTTATTAACCCAACTGAAAACTGATTGCGAGCGGATGGTCAATGCTTTGGGCGGGAAGGGATGGTTCTGAGGGGTAGCTTTCGATCCGAAACGGACACAGACGGGGCATTCCGATTAGCTGAATTGACGCTCATACAGAGTGACCTGCTGAGGAAACAGCTCACCATAGAGAGGATATGGAATACCGAAAATGTTCACTTCGATGCAAGGCGACGGGAACTCTTTGGAGTAATCCAGGATGGCCAGACCCTCACATGTAATTACCAAACCCGCTTCTGTCTGAACAGAAAGATCCAGAACGGTCTGATCGTGGTGGTTCGTTGAGCACTCGTTCTGGATAGCAGCGTACCCATCGGCAGGTTCGAATTGGCCTGAAGCAACGCCCATGGGGGGATCTCCGTAATCGAGCGCCGAGTAGCCCACCAAAACCAACCCGCTATAAATTGAGAATCGCGTCATACGACTGCCTGTTTTTGCCATGCATTAGACCCAACAGCGGTATATCACTCGGCTAGTACTTAAGCGAGGGCGGGCGGTTGAGCGACCGCAAATGGCCGTTTGCAGCCGGTCGCGAAGGGCAGAAATTCATCGCGTTCACTAAGATCTGAGGTGTTGGTAGTCAAACGGAGGCGCGCAATGAATCGGTCATCGCTATTTTTCGGATCGTTCAGCATCGCCTGTAGCGCGACAGCCGCTGTTCCACCGCCCATGGGCCCATTCGATGTGATCGAATGGCCGGCCACTCTGAAGGAGGCCCCTTCGCAAGGCGCTACACTTGGGGCGTTCGTCATTCAATTCGAGAAAACAACGCTAGCGCAGGTGATGAGCGAAGCTTCCGTTGGCACCCTCGCACATCGAGGCGATGCAGGTGCAAGTGTGTATTGGTTGTGCTTCAGCCAGCCCTGCACGGCCGAGCAGTGACTGTCCTGCGTTACCGGCACAGTTGCATCCTGTGTCATTTGCCAATCACCTATGGCCAGGTTCTACAGATATAGATATTCAAAGAGTGCTCGGGATGCCTTCACATCAGAATGGCGCATGGCGGACTTTCGACTTCCAGGGCAGAAAGCAAGGCAAGTGCGAAGGCGGATACGACGTGTATAACTGGCTGTGGACCCGGTCGGACAATGGGCGCATCAACAGGATTGATGCGGGTCAAATAACCAGCTGCTAGTCGCACTTTTGATACCGCTTCTGATCAGAGGCAGCTTCACGTAGTGAGGCAGTCAGACAACGGATATGGCCACCTTGAACGGCCGCCTATGAGCTAGAGGCAGGATGAATAAGCCAGACATATTGCGCAAGCAGTGCCGCAATCAAACCGATTCCTCCTTGAATGCGTACCCATCGAACAGCCGTTTTACTACCAAGGGATTCGCTTGTAATACTGAATATGGTTTTCATGTACCACATCCAGATACGACTTTGTTGTACATAAGCGAGCACGCGTTCCGGTGCAAACGCCATTGCAGTCGATATGAATACACACCACAAAATAGTCAATAACAGGAACAGCCTGAGCATTTATGCCTCCCGTTGCGCTTCCCCAATGCTTTGTTGGCTAGTGACCACCATATACCTCGCCCCGCTGCTGAAGGGCGACGAAAGCCGCTGCTGTTATCTGCTGATCTGTCCAGTTTCTGGTTAACCATATAGTCAGAGCCGCGCCGGACAGGTGCCACCACAGCATTCGCTGTGTTGAGTCCTGTTTGATCAAGTGTTCAGAGGCCGCCCACCAGGCGACCTGCATATTCCTATCGTTGTTACCTTTCAAAATGAAAAGGTCGTACAGATATGAGTACGGGCTCAACTGCACTATTACCGGCTCGCCTGAGCCTTTGGCCAGGCTCCATACCCACTCACGCTGCGCAGTGGATATAGCTTGAGAGGGGGGCGAAGGATACTGCGATATTCTGCTCAGACCGACCCAATAGGCAGCCCAAGGCAGGATCAGTGCCAGTCCGAGAGTCCCGATGAGCAATAAGCCAACACGACGCATCATGAGGCTGAGTCCCTTTGCCAGAAAGTAACCATCGCTGCCTTTTTCCTATTGTGGGGGACTTATGGAATAGTGCTTTGTAAAGGCGAGTCATGTGAGCCGCGCATGAGGCGGCTCTCAACCCAGTATGGATGCGACGGACACACAATGAACACTGCTCAACTATCGATTCGACAGTACATCAAAGCCAAGGACGGCAACCGTCCACATTTGTTGCACCAGGCCTTTACGCCAGACGCGATCCTGGACATGGTCGTGCACACCGGATCCATCTCGTTTCCACCCCACGTCGAAGGCCTTGGGCCTATCGGTGATGTGCTGGTCAGGCGGTTCGGCCAGACCTTCGAAAACGTCTATACCTTCTGCCTGGGACACCCACCTGAACCGCAGGCCAAAACCTTCCAGTGCAAATGGCTGGTCGGCATGTCCGACAAGCACTCCGGTGAAGCCCGGGTCGGTTGCGGTCTGTATGAATGGCAGTTCAGCCCCGAGTCGGGACTTGTCCAGAGGCTCACTATCACCATCGAGCACATGAAAACCCTGCCAGCGACTGATCTGCACTGCATCATGGAGTGGCTATCGCATCTGGATTACCCATGGTGCCGCCCGCAAGCGTTAGTGAGCAATGCTCCAGACATAGACACGCTTGAAGAGGTGATCCATTACGTGAAGCAGGGCTGATCGCGCTATCTCAATAGTCGCTCAACCTGCGCCAACTCCCAGGTGCTCAGTAAACTGACCGGGTCAGTGCCGTAACGCCAGGCCTGGAGTGTTCCCTCGCGACCGTCCGGACTTCGGCAGTGTTGGCAGTGGTGCAAGCGGTTGCCGTCGAAGTCGAGGGTCAGATGCCAGCCTTCGATATCGACCTGTACCTGACCGGGTTCACACGGTTCGTGGAGGCGCCGCAACGGGAGGACTTCCAGGGCGGCGTCTCGCAGGCGTTGGCAGACTTCGCGGGCGGTGAGGGCGGGTGTCGGGGTTAGGCTCTGCAAGGTCATTCTCATTCTTGGGAGTAGCTTTGGAGCATTGTAACGAGACACGCCGGCGTCATATCACCGGATACGGATTTTCGGCGTCACGGACATGCCGACTCGCAGCTTCGCCGCCGCGGGCTGATCGGGATCGATACGAATGCGTACAGGCAAGCGCTGGACGATCTTCGTGAAGTTGCCGGTGGCGTTGTGCGGCGCGACGGCGGAGTAGGTGACTCCGCTGGCCGGTCCCAGGCTGTCCACCGTTCCTTGCAGCGTCTCGCCCGGCAAGGCATCCACCTCGATATCCACGGCTTGACCCTTTTGTACGCGCGCCAGTTGCGTCTCCCTGTAGTTGGCCGTGACATAGACGGCATCGAGCGGAACAATCGCCAGCAAGGGTTTTCCGGCATTGACGAAAGCACCGATACGCACCGATTTCTGTCCGATCGTGCCGCCGATCGGCGCAGTGATGCGGGTATAGGAAAGTTTCAGCTCTGCGGTGGCTTGTGCGGCTTGCGCGTGGGCAAGAGCCGCCCTGGCTTTCTCCAGATCAGCTTTCAGGATATCCACTTGTTGCCGAGCGGCCTGTAAACCTGCCTGGCTCGTTTCCCCACGGGCCTGTTGAATGCTCAATTGCGCTTCGGCCTGTTGCCGCGCTTGCACCGTTCCCGAGCCGTCGGTGGCCAGGTTGCGATAACGGGTCTGATTGACGCTGGCCAGCTTGAGCGCAGCGTCGTCTGCGGCAACGGCCGCTTGGGCCTGGCGGATGGCGGTTTCCTGCTGAATCAGGTGCGCTTGCAGGCTGGCGATGCCGGCCCGGGCACTGGCAACCTCGGCCTTCGCTGCGTTCAGGGCCGCAACGAAATCACGGTCGTCAATGATCGCAAGCAGATCGCCTTTCTTGACCAGCTGGTTGTCTTCGACCATCACTGAGTCGACCGTTCCCGACACCTGCGGTGCGACCGTGGTGAAGTCGGCGTGGACATAGGCATCGTCCGTGGACTGGGTCGATGCGCTGGATTCGGGGCGATTGAGATAGAGAACACCGCCGATCGCCACTGCAAGCAGTAGCACCGCACTGATGATCCTGGCTTTCTTTGGCAAGGCCATGATGAGTTATCCGTGTGAGGAAGATGAAGGAGAGGTAGAGGGTGAGGCCGCGCGCACGTCGGGTGCGGGGATGTAGGTCAGCCGCAGCACCAGAGGAATCAACACCAGCGCCAGAATGCCCAGCACGCGATAGGCGTCGGCGATCGACAGCACCTGCGACTGCTGGCCGATGAGGTCCATCAATTGGGACGGCTCAAGCGCCAGGGCGTTATCTGCCAGGGCCGCATGGTCCAGCAGCATTTCCCCATGGAAACGACCGCGCACGGTCATCAGCTGTCCGACCACTGCCGCACCGGCCAGTGAACCGAAGGCGCGCAGGGTGTTGATGGTGCCGGACACATAAGGTCCTTCGGGGGGCTGCACAACGCTGGTGACCAGAAACAGCATCGATACCACCGCCATTGGCTGGCCGAAGGCTTGCAGCGTTTGCACCACGACGAACTGCTCGCGGTTCCAGTCGGAGGTCAATTGCGCGCCGCAAAAACACGCCAGCGCGATCAACAACAACCCCAAGGCGAACACGAGGCGCGCATCGATCCACTTCTGATACAGCAGCAGCGCCACCACAGGCCCCAGGACCAATTGCGGCAAGGCGACGATCAGACCGATCGATGCCATTTGCAGGGGGCGGTAGTTCTGCAAAGGGCCGAGATAACTGGCCGGCAAGAGTGAGCTGGACATCAGCACCACCAGCAGGCAGACGAACAGAATGCAGCCCAGCCCCAGGTTGCGGCGGCCGAGAATCTGCAATTTGATGAACGGTGAGGGGTGATACCACTCAGTCAGCAGGTAGACGGCCAGCAGTGCCAGTCCGGCCACCAGCGATAAGGTGATCAAGGGCGAATGAAACCAGTCCAGCCGTACGCCTTGATCCAGTGCGACGGTGATCAAGCCAAGCGCGGGCACACCGCAGGCCATGCCGGACCAATTGGCCTGTCCAAAGCGTGGGATCTGAATGGGCTCCCGCGGCAGTCCCCACCCGACCAACAATCCGGCGATGAGGGTCAGGGGAATGATCTGCCAGTACACCCAGCGCCAATCGAACAGCCCATCCGTCCAGTACCCGGCCAGCCAGATCGAGAGATTGGGCGCGAAGGTCGCGGTCATCGCATACAACGCCAGCCCATACAGCCGGATGGGCGCTGGCAGGAATTTCAGCGCCGCCATCATCAGCAGCGGAATCGTCGTGCCGCAGGCAATGCCTTGCACAAACCGCAAGGTCAGCAGCAGGTTCAGATCGTGGATGAAGGGCAGGATCACCGCCAACAGCGCACAACTGCCGAGCATCCACAGTTCGAAGCGCCGCAGCGATAGCGTAATGGCGAACCACGCCGCAAAGGGCATGGCAATCAATTCCCCGGCACTGTACGCGGTGGTCAGCCAGGAGGCATCGTCGAGGCCAAAACCGAGTGCGCCGCGTACATCCGCCAACGCCAATGCGCCGACGCGGGTGTTCAAACCCGCCATCATGGCTGCGATGAAAATCCCGACGAGACCTGCCATTGGGCGTATCGAGGGCTTGGCCACAGGCGTTGCGGTAGCAGGGACGTCCGCTGGCGACAATGCGACTCCGTTCATTGGTCGGCCTTCGAAGGTGAAACAACCGGAGACGCGAGGGCAACCGATGGAGGTGCCGTTGAATGATCGATGCCAGCCTGCGGGTCCCAACCGCCACCCAGCGACTTGTAGAGGTTGACCACGGTGAGCGTGGCGTTGGTCGCGCTGTCGTTGAGACTGGTTTGGCTGGCAAGCACATTGAGCTGCGCCGTCAGTACGCTCAGATATTCCGTAGCGCCTTGCTGATAGCCGCGTTCGGCAGACTGCAGTGCTTGCTTGTTCTGTTCGTACGAATCCAGCAATTCAGCGTGCCGGCGTTGTTGGGCCGCCCAGGCATCCAGGGCGTTGTCCACTTCATGCCAGGCTCGCAATACCGTTTGCCGATAAGCCAGCGCGGCGGTTTTTTGCCGTGATTGGTTCAGGGCCAGACGCTGCGTCAACCGCCCTCCCTGGAAGATCGGAAGGTAAACCGTCGGGCCGACGGAAAAGAAGCGCGAGTCCCAACTCGCGAGATCGCTGCTTTCAAAAGCTTCCACGCCGACTTTTCCTTTCAAGCCGATACGCGGGTAGAAATCGGCCTTGGCCACACCGATGGCTGCTGTCGCGGCATGCAGCTGGGCTTCGGCGCGCAGGATGTCGGGTCGCCGGTGAGCCAATTCAGAAGAGACGCCGACCGGCACGCGGGTCGGCAGCGAAGGCAAGGGCATGGCGTCACGCAGTTGCGCATCGAGCGCGCGTGGCTGTTCTCCCATCAACAACGCCAGCGCATTCATCAGGGCATTGCGACGCTGGATCAGTTCGGGAACCAAGGCTTTGATCGTCGCCAATTGCGCGCGAGCGGACGAGGTTTCGAAGCGCGTCGCGACGCCGTTACGCTCGCGGCTTTCGGCCAGGCCGAGGGTGCGTTCGGCAATCCTCAGATTTTGCTGCGCGATGTCCAGTTGTGCCTGCGTTCCGCGCAACTGCAAATAGGTGCGCGCCACTTCGGCGGACAAAGCCACCCGTGCCGCTTCGCGGTCATACACCGTGGCTTCCAGGGTCGCTGCAGCACCTTCGCGCGTGCGTTGGGCACGGCCCCACAGGTCGAGCTCCCAACTGGCATCGAATCCAAGCTGCCAGAAATTATCGGGGGCAGTAGGCGCTCCCAGGGCGGCGAACTTGCCATGTTCGCTGAGCCCCTCACGCGTGTAGCTGGCATTGGCCGCCACGCTGGGCAGCAACTGCGAGGAGGCGATGCCCAGTTGCGCCCGGCTTTGTTCAATGCGTTCGGAGGCTATGAGCAGATCAAGGTTGTCAGCCTGCGCACGTGATTGCAGCTCGGCGAGCACGGCGTCGTTGAACAACAACCACCACTGGGAGGGCACTGCGGCGTCGGAAGTCAGGGCGGCGCTTGGGTAGTCCTGTCTGGGCGCTAGCACCGTTTGGTGAAGACCGTTTTCAGGCTTCACGAAGTCGGGGCCGACCATGCAGCCGGCCAGCGAAACTGCCCCTAGGGTTGCGATTGCGCACTGCCGTAATTGTGAAAGCAGCCGTTGAGAAGTCATTGCAGCGTCCTGTCGAGGAAGGGAGCGCCCCAGGCCGATATCGTTGAACGGATGATGTCGGCCGAGTAGGGCGTCACCGAGCACGCAGCTGGCCGCGTGTGCGGGCGGTGCTGTCAGTGCACCGGAGTAAAAATGGGCTTGCTCTTGTCCTTCAACAGGACGACCAGAAACTTGGCGGGTTTGGTGAGGCTGGCGTTGCGCCCGACCGTGTGGACGTCGTCCGGGCCTTCGTAGAAGGTCTGGCCCGGTGTCAGCGTGACGGATTCGCCGCCGCGCACGCCCATCACAATCGAACCCTCCAGCACATAGATGAATCCGTGTGCATTGTGCCGATGCACGGGATCGCCTCCACCCGGTGGAAACTCCACCGTGATCATCACCGCCTCCTTATCGGGATAGTCCGCCAGTGCTTTGGTCATCAGCGGTGTTACCTGCGCCGGTGGCAATGCCTCCTGCGCGCCGGCGGTGCCGGTGGTCAACAGGAGCCCTATGGCGAACGTTCTGAAAATGGACATGGCGTGTTCCTCGTTGTCGATCTGTCAGGGGTTAATGTCGGTCAGTCACTGTGGCGAGGGGGCTTGTCGGATCGCCGCATCGCCCCGTTTGAGTGCGTAGCGCTCACAAGATCTTTGGTGTGTCATAGATTTTGGGGCTGCTTCGCAGCCCAACGGGGGCAAGCCCCCTCGCCACAGGTCGCTCCTACAAGCGCTTTGCGTTGTCAGGACAGGCCGGACTTGTCTACGCCGAATGCCTTGTCGTACGAGCCGGGCACGACCTGGAAGCCCACGTTGATGCGATTCCAGGCATTGATCGACATGATCAGGAAGGTCAGGTCCGATATCTCTTTCTCGGACAGTTGTATACGAACACGCTCATAGAGCTCATCAGGCACGCCATGGGCGGGAATCTGGGTAAGGATTTCGGTCCATGCCAAGGCCGCGCGTTCGCGTGGGCTGAACAGCGTTGACTCACGCCAGATGGCGACATGGTGGATCCTGAGCGGCCGCTCGCCATGGATCGTGGCTTCCTTCACGTGCATGTCCACGCAGAAGGCGCAGCCGTTGAGTTGCGATGCCCTGATATCCACGAGATCGCGCAGCGACTCCTCGATGGCGCATTGCTTGAAGGCAAGGCTGAACTCGACGAACTTCTTGAACAGCTCGGGGGATTGCTTCTGGTAATCGATGCGCTGGGTCATGGTGAATCCTCTGTGTGAGAAATACGTAGGTGGAGATTCGATAGCGTCCTGCCTGGCTGACTGGCGCGGTCTTTAAGCCGATGTGCGGCTGAGCCAGTTCAGGAAGCGTGTCGGACCGATGTGCGCGTCGTCGCCCGCGACCAGGGATCGATCATTCAACTCATCGCCGAAGTAGCGCGCATGCACGTCGGCGATGACCTGCCGTTTGTCGTGGTGCGCGGCAAGAAACTTGCGCGCCAGTTCGTCGAGAGGGAAACGATCAGGTCCGCCCACTTCGACGATGCCATTGACCGGTGCCCCGACCGCAAGATCGGCCAGCACCGCCGAGACGTCATCCGATGCGATGGGCTGGATAAGGGCAGGCGAGAGGCGAATCGTGTCGCCGTCGGCACCCGAATTGACAATGCCTTCGATGAACTCGAAGAACTGCGTCGAACGCAGGATGGTGTAGGGGATCTTCGACGCCTTGATCAGCTCTTCCTGGGCGACTTTTGCCCGGAAGTAACCGCTTTGCGGAAGACGATCGGGGCCTACGACAGAGAGCGCGACATGGTGCTCCACCCCAGCGGCCGCTTCGGCTGCAAGCAGGTTTCGACCGGACGTTTGAAAGAACTCCATGACGGCCCGGTCTTCAAACGAGGGAGAGTTCGCCACATCGACGACGACTTGAGCACCGGCAAGCGCTTCGGCCAGCCCCTCGCCAGTGAGGGTGTTCACACCCGTGCGTGGCGAGGCCGCCACCGTCTCGTGTCCATAGAGACGTAGCCTGCTGACAATGTTCGACCCGATCAGTCCGCTACCGCCAATAACGACAATTTTCATGTCCCGCTCCTCGGTTGGGTGTCGATCAAATTCGTTGCAGTGATCGATGTAGGGAGCATGCTCGCCAGCCGGGCGCGATACTTTGTCGAAGCCTTGGGTTTCCATTGAATTTGGCTTGGCTATTTGTCCAGGAACCCGTGTTATAAATCACGTCCCCTGGCCGCCAATCGTCGGCCGGTAACCACGGGCATGTGCCCGGCGCGTGAGTACGGGACAGGAGCCCTGAATGCTATTGGTGTTTGATGACTGCGTGCTCGACCTGGACCGGCGAGAACTCCTTCGGGCCTCCCAGGTCGTTGCCACTGCGCCCCAGGTTTTCGACCTGCTGGTTTACCTGGCGCAGAACCGCGAGCACGTCGTCAGCAGGGACGATCTGATCAATGCGATATGGGTCGGACGTATAGTCTCCGAGTCGACCCTGGCCAGTCATATCAATGCGGTGCGCAAGGCGGTCGGTGACAACGGTCAGCAGCAGCGTGTGATTCGAACGGTGGCCCGCAAGGGGTTCCGCTTCGTCGCCGACGTCAAGTCGCTGGATTGCGTTGGCCTTCCAGGCACCGAATCCGCCCCCTCGGTTCAAGCCTCTGCATCCGAGCCGGCGCTGCCGGCCAAACCGTCCATCGCGGTCTTGCCGTTCGTGAACTTGAGCGGGGACGAAGAGCAGGATTACCTGGCCGACGGCGTGGTAGGGGACATCATCGCGGCGCTGTCGCAGTATCGCTGGCTGTTTGTCGTCGCGCGCAACTCGAGCTTTACCTACAAGACCCGTACGGTGGACGTGAAACAAGTCGGTCGCGAACTGGGCGTTCGCTATGTGCTGGAGGGCAGTTGGCGCAAAGCCAACAATCGCGTGCGCATCACGGCCCAGCTGATCGATGCGACAACCGGGGCTCACCATTGGGCAGGCCGTTTCGAAGGTGTGCTGGGGGACATTTTCGAACTGCAGGACCAGATCACCGAAAGCGTGGTCGGCGCAATCGCACCACAGCTTGAGCGGGCAGAGATCGAACGTGCGAGGCACACGCCCACCGAAAGCCTCGACGCCTACGATTACTATCTGCGCGCAATGGCCAAGCTTCATCATGGCACCCGGGAGGCCATCGACCAGGCGCTGCCGCTCTTCCATAGGGCCATAGAGTTCGACCCGGATTTTGCATCGGCCTATGCGATGGCGGCCTGGTGTCATAGTTGGCGCAAAGCCAATCGCTGGATGACTGATCACCCACGGGAGGTCGCGGAGGGTATCCGACTCGCTCGCCGGGCAGTGGAGTTGGACAAGGGCGATGCGGTCGCTCTCACCCGAAGCGGCCATACGCTTGGCTATCTTGCCGGCGACCTGCGGGGTGGCATTGCATTGCTGGACAAGGCACTCGTGCTCAATCCGAACCTCGCCGCCGCATGGTTCCTCGGCGCGTTCCTCAGACTCTGGCACGGCGAAACCGATGCAGCCATCGAGTACTTTACGCACGCCATGCGGTTCAGTCCCCTCGACCCGGAGCTGTACAGAATGCAAGCCGGAATGGCAGTCGCGAATCTCTTCGTGGGCCGCTTCGACACGGCGTCGTCATGGGCAGAGAAAGCACTTCGGGATTTGCCCGATTTTCTGTTGGCTGTCGCCATCCTTGCAGCGAGCCATGCGCTTGCCGGACGGATGGCCGAAGCGCAGCGTGCGATGGACCATTTGCGCAAGCTCGATCCTACGTTATGCCTCAGCACTATCTCTGATTGGCTACCGATCCACAGGCCGGAGAATCTCGCCACGCTGGTGGACGGTCTACGCAAAGCGGGACTGCCGGAATAAGGGGCACCGCCTGTTCACTGCGCGGGGAGAGGCGTCTGGAGCAGCCAGAATCGACATATCCAAACGCCCAGCCCCAAGCAGCGTTGGCTAACGCCCCAGCGCCGCTTCGATCGCTGCGATGTCGATCTTGCTCATCCCCATCATGGCGTCGAACGCGCGCTTGGCCGCCGCTCGATCAGGAACAACTCTTTACGGGTCTGCTTGCGTTTTCCGGCGTACTCGGCATCGGCGAAAGTCATTTGCTTCATCGGAAAACTTGGCGGGTAGAGTCGGGGTATTTTCATTACGCACTCAAAAACGGTGCCTGATCATAATTCTTGGCATAGGCATTCTCCACCCCCGGCAAAATCTCGACGATGGCGAAATACCGATCCCAGAACGGCGTCTCCCGCAGATCCTCCACCAGCAGTTCATACGCATGATGACTGTCGGTTTCCCACAACCACAGATCGGTGACCCGCGCCGAATAGAACTCGATGTCGAAAAACCGCATCGAGACCTGCGCCGCATGCTTTTGCAAAATCGGCTCCATCTGCGTGCGCATCAGCTCAAAGCGATGCTCGACTGAAAACCCCAGCCATTCCTGGGTGGTCTTGACCAACATGAAAACACTCAGTGATGTCGTAGCCATGATAATGATTCCTGGTAGTTGAAGAGTGGGGAAAGCCAATCCAGAATACGAGTCATAACTCATATTTAAAACTCGCATCCCGATCATGACCAAACACCGCGAAATACCGCCCTTAAACCCCCGCAAACTCCCGACCCAGCGCCGTTCGGCCAACACCGTCGACACCATTCTCGAAGCCGCTGCTCGCATTCTCGAAACCGACGGCCTCGCCGCCTGCTCCACCAACGCCGTGGCGCAGCGCGCCGGCGTAAGCATCGGCTCGCTGTACCAGTACTTCCCCAACCGCGACGCCCTGACCGTCGCCTTGATCGAACGCGAAACCACTCAGTTGCTCGATGACGTCCAGCACGTCCATCAACACGACGACGCCCTCGCACGCATCCGCGCACTGGTCCAGGCCTCCGTCGCCCACCAGCTACGGCGCCCGGAACTGGCCAGAATCATCGACTTCGAAGAGCGCCGCTTACCGCTGCAAGAGCGCCATGAGCGCGTGGCCAACGTCATTCTTACCGAACTGATAGCGGCGCTGACCCTTCCGTCAGCCCCGTGGGTCTGCGCCGATGTACTGCAGACCGCGCAAGACCTGCTGGCGATGGCCCACGGCATGATCGATGCGGCGGGGGAGCGGGGGGAGACGGATGCGGTGAGTTTGGAAGGACGGGTGATGCGAGCGTTGCTGGGGTTTTTGTGCGGGTAGTGGGCTGTCTGGGCCAGCTCTTGGCGGCCAGGAGACAAGACCGGATGGTGTAAGGGTGGTGATCGATTGTGCTCGGCGAACCTCTGACTGGAACGGTGGGCGAGAGGTAGCGCTATCGGAACTCTCTGGAAGCTTGGCGGGGGAAGTCCGGAAATTTTGCCAAAATCAGGAAGTCTTTTTCAGAATTTCCCTAGGGCCTGGCCACAAGGTTTTAGAACATGCGTAAGCGATGGGCTTGAAACGGTAAGCAGGCTGCAGCTTCCGTTTCCCAGAAGCTGACAGTTCAGTTGGAAGCGTTGTTCCGCTGCTGAAGCTCAAGTTGCTTGGCAGCACTGGCTTCGAGGTTTGCACGCTCTTCATCCAGATATCGATAAATGCTTTGGAAGCTGGCGATTTTCTGTTTGATTTCTGCCATCTTTTTTTCAATTAGCTTAGCGCCGTCAGCACAATCGATCAGCTTGTTCCGCTGCGCATCCAGAATCTCGCCTATTTCCCCCAGGGAAAACCCCATGCTTTGCGCGCGCTGGATAAAGTCCAGATCCTGCAGAGTTTGCGCTGTGTAAACGCGATAGTTGTTAGTTTGCCGCAGCGATGAGATCAGGCCGATTTGCTCGTAGTAACGCAGCGTATGGCGGCTGGCGCCGCTGCGGGTTTCGAGTTCACCGATTTTCATGAAAACACCTCTTGACTGTAGAGTTGGGTCGATAGTTTACGCTTGATTTCTCACCTTAAACAAGGAACAGGGAAATGAGCGTGGAGTGCTTTGTCACGGGGGGTACCGGCTTCATCGGTCAACATTTGGTGGCGTACCTGAGTGCAAAAGGTCACACCATTCGGGTGTTGATGCGTCGCCCGGAGCGACTAGCTGCACTGCGGGAGCAAGTCGACAATTTGGGAGGGGGCGCAACCCGGGTATTTGCCGTAGCAGGGGATCTGGAACGGGACAACCTCGGGCTGAGTCTTGCTGACCGAGAAGTGCTAAGGCGTGCCAGAGTCATATTCCACCTGGGCGCCCACTTCGCATGGGGGCTTTCAGTGGAGCATTCTCGTGCGGTGAATGTGGAAGGGGCAAAGCGCGTGGCGCTGTTGGCGGCTGAGCAAAAAAGCCGGTTAGTGATGATCGGCGGCTACATGCTGAAAAATCATGAACATCTGCAGCGCATCGGAATTGATCCTCGTTATCCGGAGCTGACGAATTGGCCTGCCGTCTACCGACATGTCGGTGGTTACGAGGGGAGCAAGCTGGAGGCGCATTTTGCGACCCTGGAGGTCATGTCCGCCAAGGGCGGGGAGATGACCGTTGTCCACCCCGCGACGGTTTGTGGCCACAGCCGCACGGGGTATATCCTTGAAGGTCAGCCGCTGGTGGAGCTGATACGCAACCTTGTGCAGGGAAAGCTGACTGCAGTGCCCGGTACCGCCGAGCACTGGCTGCCACTGGTCACCGTGGATTACCTGGTTGAGCTGGTGGCGGTTTGTGCTTTTGATCCTGCCATGGTGGGCCAGGAACTGCTGGCGCTGGATGACCAAACTCCCAACTTGCGAGAACTCCTGGTACAGGTGGCACAACCTTTGGGCTTAAAGTCTCCCAAGCATTACATTCCACTCCGTTTGCTGAAGTTGCTACTGAGTATTCCTCCCGTGGCGCGGTTTTTGAATACAAAACCCGAAGCCTTGGACTTTATCCAGACCACTCGTTTTGATACAGCAGCGGTCGAGCAATTTGCCAACAGACATGGAATAGCCAAACCGGATATACGTCAGTCTTTGCAGCACACTGCAACGTTCGTCAACTCATATTGCATAGCCAAGGGCCAGGCCCTCTGACTTCACCCTTGGGGGCGACAAAATCGTTAGCCCCTTATGTCACAATAAATAGTGGGGTTGGCGGAATCTTCGTATCCTCAACCTTTGCGCCGTCGATGTAGGGCGGCATTCTATCGAACGACAATTCAGCGACAGGGATCGTCATCAATGCAATCTACTTTCAGCAAAGGCATCATATTTGCCCTCTCCGCCGCGGCACTGAACGCAACGATCGGTGTACTCAGCAAAGTACTCATGAGTAATGGCTTCACCGCCAGCAGTGTCGCTGTCATCAAGACCGTACTGGGTTGCATGCTTCTCTCGATCTTGCTGCTTTTCCTCAAGCGTCCGGCGTCGACGACCAAATGGACTCAGGCGGCTATCTGCGCATTCCTTGGCATCTTTGTGCTGTTCCACTTCGAAACGTCCGCCTATCGGCACTACGCTGCGGCAGGTGTGGTGGTTGTGCTGATGGCCAGTGCTTCAATTTCCTCGATCATTCTGGGGCGCATTTTCCTCAAGGATGCCATCACCGCGAACGCGACCGTGGGTGCCGCACTGGCTATCGCTGGGATCGCGGTGATCTTCGGCGCCGACCTGCAGCAGGGCTTTACCCTGCAAGGTGCTGCGCTAGCCTCCATGGCCGGCTGCGGCTACGGGGCCTTTTCGGTTGCCATGAAGCGGATGGGTGTGTCGGGGGGGCTGCACTTCACCCGGCAATTGTTGTTCTTTGGCAGCCTGTACCTGTTGATGCCGGCCGCGGCCGATGGTTTCGCGATCGGCGAGCTGTCGCCGCTGGCGATCGCCGCACTGCTGGCGCTGGCCGCGCTGCCGACAATCCTGGGCTTCTTCTGCACCACCAAGGCCATCGAGTATCTCAAGCCATCCCAAGTGCAGGCGCTGGAGCTGACCGAGCCGTTGTTCGCCGCGCTGCTGGCGTTTGTGGTGCTCAATGAAGTACCGCGCGAAAGCCTGTACGCAGGGGCAGTACTGATCATCGTCGGCCTGTGTTTTTCCAATGAGCTGATCCGCTTGGGCAGCAAAGCATCCGTCCCTTCGACCGAGTGAGCTATTCTCGGATCCCGATTGCTTTAGCAATCAGTGGCTTTTAAGTGTTTTGAGCGACTGACCGCTTCTGGCCTCATCCGCAACGGATCAGCGTCGTCCGGTCCGGGTGCTCACATCTACCCACACGGCCAACACCAGAATGCTGCCCTTGACGATCATCTGCCAATAACTGTCGACGTCGAGCATGGACATGCCGTTGTCCAGGCTGGTGATGACCAGCGCGCCGAGGAGGGCGCCGTAGACAGTGCCGGAGCCGCCGCGCATGGATGTGCCGCCGATGAAGCAGGCGGCGATGGCGTCGAGTTCGCCCATGCTGCCGGCCGAGGGCGAACCGGCAGCCAGGCGCGCGGTGTTGACCACCCCGGCGAGGGCGCACATCACGCCCATGATCCCGAAAATCCAGAGCTTCACGGCCTGTACATTGATACCGGACAGGCGCGTCGCTTCCATGTTGCTGCCCACGGAATAGACGCGTCGGCCGAAGACGGTCTGACTGGTCACGTAGCTGAACCCGCCCAGCAGGATCAGCAGAAGCAGGACCGGCACGGGAATGCCGTCATAGCTGTTGAGGGTCTGGACGAAGCCGGCCAGCACCGCGCCGATCAACAGCACGCGTGCTACGTCACGCACCAGTGAATGTGCCGCCAGGCCGTGAAGGGCGCGATTGCGCCGTTGTTTCCAGGTCAGGAACAACGTCAGTGCGAACAGCAGAACGCCCAGGCCTGTGCCGATCGTGTGTGGCAAATAACCCTGGCCAATGTAGACGAGCTCCGGCGACACCGGGGCAATGGTCGTGCCGCCGGTAATCCCCAGCAAAATGCCGCGGAAAGCCAGCATGCCCCCCAGCCCCACGATGAAAGACGGAATGCGCAGGTAGGCGGCCATGTAGCCGTTGGCGAGGCCGATCAGCAGTCCGCACAGGACGACAAGGCTCAGGTTCGCCAGCAGCGGTATGTGGTAGATAACGTCGAGAATGGCCGCGACGCCACCGAGCAGGCCCAGCAATGAGCCGACCGACAAATCGATCTCGCCGCTGATGATGACCAGCACCATGCCGCAGGCGAGAATCCCGGTAATGGACATCTGGCGCAGCAGATTGGAGAGGTTGCGCGGTGTCAGGAATCCGCCCTCGGTCTGCCAGCTGAAGAACAGCCAGATAAACGCCACGGCAAACACCAGCGCGAGCATCTTGTAGCGGGTGAAGAGTTGTTTGACCTGATTCATTTACGCGGATTTCCGATCTTTATTGTTATGGCTGTCAGGCTGGCTGAGTGCGGCGGCGAGCAGCTGTTCCTGAGTGAGTTCATGGTTGATGAAGTCGCCCTGCAACCGGCCTTCGCCGATCACCAGTACGCGGTCTGAAACGCCGAGCACTTCGGCCAGCTCCGAAGACACCATGATGATCGACACGCCTTCGGCCGCCAGCGCCCCCATCAGCTTGTAGATCTCGTACTTGGCGCCGACATCGACACCTCGGGTGGGCTCATCGAGAATCAGGACCCGGGGTTTGGTCAGCAGCATCTTCGCCAATACGGCTTTTTGTTGATTGCCGCCGGATAGACTGGTGATCGGCAGGAACGGGCTCGCGGTCTTGAGGTGCAGGCGCGAAATTTCTCGATCGATGCTGCCCAGTTCGGCTTCGGCATCGATGCGGGTCAGTTTCGAGTAACTGTCCAGCACGGCCAGGGTGATGTTCTGGCCGACTCCCAGGTCTGGAATGATGCCCTGGCGCTTGCGGTCCTCGGGCACCAGGCACAGGCCGGCACGGATTGACTTGAGCGGCGTGCGGGTGTCGATGAGTTGGCCATCCAGCCAGACTTCGCCTTCGTGACGACCGGGGTAGGCGCCGAACAGCGCGGTCACCAGTTCGGTGCGGCCTGCACCGACCAGCCCGGCGATGCCGAGGATTTCCCCGCGTTTGAGGGTGAACGAAATATCGTCGACCCGTTTGCGTCTGGGGTTGTCGACGTCGTAGCAGGTGATGTGGCGGGCTTCGAAAATCACCTCGCCAATGTCGTGTGGTTCGGTGGGGTAGAGGTTGCTCATTTCCCGTCCGACCATCTGAGTGATGATCTGTGGAATATCCATGTCCGCCATGGCGGTCGTGGCGATGTGTTTGCCGTCTCGGATTACCGAAATGGTGTCGCACACGGCGGCCACTTCATCGAGCTTGTGGGAGATGTAGACACAGGCAACACCCTTGGCCTTGAGGTCGCGGATGATGTCCAGCAACACCTCGATTTCCGAACGGGTCAGGGCCGATGAAGGCTCGTCGAGGATCAGCAGGCGTGCCTGCTTGTTCAGTGCCTTGGCGATTTCCACCAGTTGCTGATAGCCGCCGCCGTATTGCGAAACCGGCAGCGATACGTTCATGTCCGGCACTTTCAGTTCACGCATCAGGGCTTCGGCGCGGTGGATCATCGCCGGGTAATTCATCCGCCCACCAGGCAGCGTCAGTTCATGGCCCATGAAAATGTTCTCGGCCACCGACAGGTCGGGAACCAGCGTCAGTTCCTGGTGAATGATGACGATACCGGCGGCTTCCGTTTCGCTGATCGATTGCGCCTTGAGCGGTTGACCGTCCCAGAGGATCTCACCGTCCCAGGTGCCATGGGGGTACACCGCGGAAAGGATCTTCATCAGCGTGGACTTGCCGGCGCCATTCTCGCCGCACAGCCCGACGCACTCACCCGGCTTGACCTTGATGTCGATGCCATTGAGCGCTTTGACACCGCCGAAGGTTTTGACGATACCGTTCATTTGCAGCAGATAGTCGGACATGGCAGAGACTCATAAGCGGCAGGTACGGGGCTGGTCCCGCAGGAGCGAGCTCCTGCAGGGGGCATTACGGG